>JANYHZ010000251.1 GCA_025362135.1 Betaproteobacteria bacterium
AGCCACTCACCGAGGTGAGCACGGCACCTTGCTCCAGTCGCACTTGGCGATTTCGCTTGCGCCGATTCATGTTTTTGGCCCCAGCCTCAGGGTCGAAAGTTTTACCACCCGTTCTCGGCGGTCGTCTGCGGTAAAACTCACTTTGAGCTCTACCTCATAGAGCTGCGTTGGCATGAGTTTTTCGAAGTCGACGACCGATGGCTCCCTGGGAAACGGGTCCTGGTACGGTCGTATCGCCAACGCCCACGAGAAATCGTCGTCAAACTTTCCTGCGGCGGCGCTCTCTTTCAGCGCGTCCTCGACGCCGACGGAAGCGAGTTTTGATTCCGCAAACATGGTGGCTTTGGCATAACGGTCGGCCAGTGTTGCGCCGTTCACGCCGCGCGAAAAAATTTGCATCAACACACCCATCGCCATGGCGAGCAGAGTAAAGGCGACCAGAATCTCCAAAAGCGAGAAGCCCTGCAATGAATAACCTAAAGATCGCCTATTGGCGAGCTTCACCAGGGCGTTTGCCTCCGGAACCCGCACGGATAGGCGATCTACGTTCTCAACCACGCGGATCTCCAGCCGGTTTATCCCGGATCGTGACGTGGCCCGTCAGCCAGTCGACATCGATCTCGAAGCCGCGTTCACCAACCCCCACCGTGACGCGTCCACCGTTCGAAGAGCCGTCAGGGAAAAAACGAATTTTGCCCACTTTTTCCGAAATGAGATCGGCCTCCGAGGTGTAGAGCTTTACCTCGAGCTTTTCGTTGAGTTTGTACGGCCTGGTATCGTTGGGCAACGTGAATTCGCGGCTTTCCATATTGAGCGACATCGCAGCTTCGCGCTTGGTATTGACGGCTGCGTCACGCGCGATCCTCAGACCGGTCGCGACGGCGCGCGCATTCGAGCGCAGTTCCGCACCGGATACGCCGGAAAACACCATATTGGGCAGCAGCGTATAAGCCAGACCGATGATGGTGATGACGACGATAATTTCGAGCAGGGAAAAACCGCGCTGTCGCATGGTTGACTGGGAGATTACTCCCAGGACTTGAGGTCTTTCTTGGCGCCGTCGCCACCTTCCTGGCCATCGCTGCCGAGCGACACGATCTCGTACGCGCGGTTTTCGCCTCCGGGTGAACGATAAATCAAGTCGTTGCGCCAAGGGTCTTTCAACTCAGCTTCATTCTTAACGTAGGGCCCATTCCAGTTCGCCACACCGGATGGCACTTGCAGCAGCGCCTTCAAGCCCTCCTGTGTCGTGGGATATTTTCCGGTATCCAACTTGTAAAGGTCTAGCGGACCCGACATTGCCACGATTTTGCTCTTGGCAATCCTCGCGGTCGCCTGATCCTGCCGGTCAAAAATATTCGTCGCAGCCCAGCCGATGATCACCCCAATCAAGGTGATCACAATGATGATTTCAATCAACGAAAAACCTTGTGATCGATTGCGTTGAACAGCTACCTTCATATGTTTCATAGCGACTCCAGCATACAAAAAAATTACAGCGGTAAATCCATGAGCCCGAACATCGCCACCAGCAGCGACATGATGATGCCGCCGATCAGCAGCGCAAGTCCGATTATCATGACCGGCTCGATTAACGCCAGCGCACGTTTCACCGCAGCGGCGACTTCGCGGTCGTACACTTCGGCAACCTGAAACAGCATTTCATCGAGTTTTCCCGTTTCCTCGCCAACCGCGATCATTTGGACAGCCAGTTTGGGGAAGACGTTCGCCTCATTCATTGGCTTTGCCATGCCACGCCCCTCTTTCAAGTCGCGCGCCACGATCTCGACGGCGTCGCGAAACACGACATTTCCCATCGTGTCCTTCAAAATGGAAAGGCCCGCCAGCAAAGGCACGCCGTTTTGCAGGAGCGTCGCGAGAGAACGTGCAAATCGTGCCATTTCCACCTTCGTCACGAGCTTGCCCATGATCGGCCAGCGCAGAAATTTTACGTCCCACTTGGCGCGCGACACCGGATTGGCCAGCGAACGTAGCAGGAGCCAGATCGCCAGGCCTGCGCCAGCGAACAGGATGGGCCAGAACTGGCGCATGAAAACGCCCACCGCGAGGACAACTTCGGTCGCGAAGGGGAGTGCTTTACCAGACTGATCGAAAATTTGCTTGAACTGGGGCACCACGAAAATCACCAGAATCAGCACCGAGGCCACCGCCACGGTGAAAAGAATCACCGGATAGACCAATGCCGAGACGACGTTATCTCGCACTTCCTTGCTGCGTTCCATGTGATCGGCCAGGCGCATCAACACGTTGCCTAACGCGCCGCCAACTTCGCCCGCCTTCACCATGTTGACGTAAAAGCGTGTGAATACGTCGCGGTGTGGATCGAGCGCTTTTGAAAGTGACGCACCGCCGCGCACGTCATTTCTGATCGCGACAAGCAATTCTCCCACTGGCGGTTTTTCGGCCAGGCCGATGAGAATTTCCATGCTTCTATCCAGCGGCAAGCCCGCTTTGAGCAAGGTGGCGAGTTCCCGCGTGAGGATACCAAGGTCATCCTGGCTGACACGTGCTTTCGAGAATAGCCCCGACCTTTTTGCGGTCGTTTGGCGCGCGGCTACCGATTCGGTTCCGTTGCCACCGGCAGCCGCTTGGCTCACTTCGGTCGCGCGAATCGGTATCAGTCCCGTCGACTGCAGATGGGCGATGACACCCGCGTGGGAGGTGCCCTCCATGACTCCTTCCCGCAGCTCCCCGGCAGAGGAGACCGCCTTGTATTGGTACATCGGCATCGGGCTAATCTTCGCGCGTGACGCGCAACACTTCCTCGATCGTGGTCACACCTTCGACCGCTTTCTTGAGGCCGTTTTCATACATGGTCTCCATGCCTTCACTGATTGCCGCCGCACGCAATTCAGAGGCGGTGGCGTGGCGCATGATCAGACTGCGGAGGGTATCGGTCATCGGCAGGACTTCGATGATCGACAGGCGTCCGAAATAGCCGGTATGTCCGCAGTGCTCGCAGCCTTTGGCATGGAACAGCGTGAGCGCTTTGTTCGCCGATCCGGCGAGTGTGAATCGTCGCAGTCCCATCTGACCAACAACCTCCTCTACGGGATGGTACGGCTCTTTGCAATGCCCGCAGAGTACCCGCACCAGTCGCTGCGCCTCAATGCCGACGACGGTCGATGTCAGCAAATAGTCTTCGACCCCCATGTCCAGCAAGCGGTTGATGGTCGCGGCGGCATCGTTGGTGTGTATCGTACTTAACACCATGTGGCCGGTAAGCGCGGATTGCATGGCGATCTGCGCAGTTTCAAGGTCGCGAATTTCGCCGATCATGATCACATCCGGATCCTGCCGAACGATGGAGCGCAGCGCATTGGAAAACGTCAGGTCGATCTGTGGCTTCACCTGAATCTGGTTGATACCCGGCATCTGGTATTCGACAGGGTCCTCGACCGTGAGAATCTTTACGTCCGGCTTGTTTAGCCGATCCAGTGCCGTATAGAGCGTGGTGGTTTTTCCGCTGCCAGTGGGACCCGTCACCAGCAGAATTCCGTGTGGCTGATCGAGTATTGCGGTAAAGATTTTCAGATTCGCTTTATCAAAACCGAGCGCATGAAAATCCAGCGCCACGCCGCCTTTGTCGAGGATACGCATGACCACACTCTCGCCATGCATGGTCGGCACCGTAGAGACCCGCAAGTCGATTTCCTTGCCCTGCACCCGTAGCTTGATACGACCATCCTGCGGCAATCTGCGTTCCGCGATGTCGAGGTTCGCCATGATCTTGATGCGCGATATCACTGCAGCCGAGAGCCGACGCGGCGGGGATTCTGTCTCGTGCAGCACGCCGTCGATGCGGTATCGGACGATGAGCTGATTTTCAAACGGTTCGACGTGAATATCCGACGCGCGCCTCTCCAGCGCTCGGTTGATGACCAGGTTCACCAGCCGTATCACCGGTGCCTCGGAAGCCAAATCCTTCAGGTGTTCGATATCGCCAAAGTCCTGCTCTTCGTCACGGGTCGAGATGTTGTCGACGATCTGTCCCATCGATGACTTGCCGCTACCGTATAGCCGCTCGTAGACGACATCAAAATCGCCACTGGCCAGCAATTTCGGGATGACGCGCTTGCGGGTTGCAGCCGCTATTGCCTTCAATGTGTAGACGTCGGCAGGGTCGGTCATGGCGAGTACGACTTCCGATTCCGTTTCCGTCACCGGAATGGCGCGTACCTCGTTGAGGAAACGCGATGACACCGCGCCCTCCAGGATTGGCAGCTCCGGAAACTCCGACGATTCCACAATCGTCCAGCCACGCTGCTGCGCCAGGGCCTCGGCCAGTTCCCGGCTGGACAGCATGCCGAGGCGAGACAGGACGGACCCAAGTTTTTCGGCAACCGCCCCGGAACTGCGCGCCGTTTCCTGCACTTTGAGCGCGCGATCAAGGTTGGCCAGATCGAGCTTGCCGCGCGAAATCAGTATTTCGCCCAGCCTCGCAATGGACATTTCACCAATTGGCGCACCTGAGCGATGGGGTGATTCGAAGTCGGGTTCTAAAGGGTTCAGCAAAACGATGCCCTTGATTTGTAAACAAAAAAGCGTGAGCCGCAGAGTATATCAGCCGAGCCCGTTTGCGACCTTCCGCGGACGGGATTGCTGCGCGCAATGCTGTGTCAAGCTGTAACAGGCAGACGGCGACCGGAATTTTGATCCGAAAATCCGCTATGCGCTTTGCTTGTAGTCCGCTACGCAGCCCGCAAGTTGGTCCTGCCAGTCTGGGACACGCATCTTGGTCGCAAATTCAAGTTTCTGGTTCGACAGTACCGAAAATGCGGGTCTTTTTGCCGGCGTTGGGAAGTCCGTGGTCGAAATTGGCACAATGCGTTTGGCAATGCGGCTCGGATCGGGAAGGGACTTGAAAATTGCTTCGGCAAACGCATGCCATGACGTTCGCCCATTTGCGGACGCATGATAGATACCGTCGGCAATCGCCAACCGTCCTTGGGCGTCAATGGAGGCGCGGGTGAGGTCGCTAAGGGTACGCACCCAGGTGGGTGAGCCGATCTGGTCTGCGACGACACGTAGTTCTTCGCGTTCCCGTGCAAGTCGCAGCATCGTGAGCAGGAAATTCTGTCGGCGCGCGGCGTACACCCAGCTGGTGCGAAAAACCAAAAAGTGATCGGCGACTTCGGAGACCGCCCTTTCACCGGCGAGCTTGGTTTTTCCATACACATTTTGCGGCGCGGTGGGGTCCTCTTCCCGGTACGGTATCGTTGCCGTACCGGAAAAAACGTAGTCCGTTGAATAGTGAATGATTGCGGCACCGAGGCGATTGGCTTCTTCCGCGAGAACCTGCGGCGCAACAGCGTTGATTTGCATCGCAAGTTCGGGCTCCTGCTCCGCGCGATCCACCGCCGTGTAGGCACCGGCATTCAAAATCAACGCGGGCTTTACATTGTTGCAACAGCGACGAATGGCATCAGAATCGGCTAGATTCAGCGCGTCGCGGTCGAATGCAAAGACGTCGCCGAAGCGAGAAAACGCACGCTCCAATTCCCAGCCCAGCTGCCCGTTTTTTCCGGTGACGAGAATGCGCAGTGGGCCCGGATCGTGCTCGCCCGGCAACCCGGATGCCATCAGGCGAACACTTCCGCCGTGGCCAGCGTTGGCGCTTCGGCATCGACACTTTTCAACTGTGGAATACCGGTAGCCGACACAGGCCATTCGATGCCAAGGGCCGGGTCGTCCCATCGCAGACTGCGCTCCGACGATGGGGCGTAGTAGTCGGTGGTCTTGTAGACGAACTCGGCGTGGTCCGACGTGACCAGAAACCCGTGCGCAAAACCAACCGGCACCCACAACATCCGTTTGTTCTGCGCCGACAGTACGACGCTCACGTGCTGACCGAATGTCGGTGAGCTACGGCGAATATCGACGACCACGTCAAACACTTCACCGATGATCGTGCGCACCAGCTTGCCCTGCGGCTGTTCGATCTGGTAGTGCAAGCCGCGCAACACCCCCCTTACCGATTTTGAGTGATTGTCCTGTACAAAATCCTGATCGATGCCGACCACCTCGCGGAACGCGCGGGCGTTAAAACTTTCATAGAAAAAGCCGCGTTCGTCACCGAACACTTTGGGTTCGATAATTTTGACGTCTGGGATTGCAGTGCGGATAACGTTCATATCTTGTTTTCAACAGGTAATTCATGAATATCGTTTTAAGCAACTTGGGAACGCTGCTCATGATTCTTGTACGCCAGGAGCCGCAGATTTGTCGCGTTGCCCGAGTTGACAGCGGTAAGGGGCATCTTTGTGAAATCTGACAAACACTAGCACTAGCGCGGCGTACAGGCCATTTTACGCCTGGGACAGGCGTAAAATGGCGATCTATGAAACTAGTACACCGGCTCCGTCAGCATTTTCAGCAGATATTGCCCATAGCCATTTTTGGCCATCGGTTGTGCGAGTTGCCTGATCTTGTCTGCCGTTACCCAGCCTTGCCGATAGGCAATTTCTTCCGGGCAAGCGATCTTCAGGCCCTGGCGCCGCTCGATGGTTTCGATGTATTGCGAAGCCTCCAGCAGCGATTCATGCGTACCCGTATCGAGCCAGGCCATGCCGCGCCCCATCACTTCACAATGCAGGCTGTTGCGCTCCAGATAGAGGCGATTCAGATCGGTGATTTCAAGTTCGCCGCGCTTGGACGGTTTTAAGGCCGCTGCCAAATCACAGACCTGCTCATCGTAAAAATAAATGCCGGTGACCGCGTAGCGCGATTTTGGCTGCGCGGGTTTTTCTTCAAGCGAAATTACCGTGCCGGACGCGTCAAATTCGGCGACGCCGTAGCGCTCCGGGTCTTGCACCGGATAGGCAAATACCGTCGCACCGCTTGCATTGGCGTTGGCGCGCTGCAACAGTTGTGAGAGGTCGTGCCCGTAAAAGATGTTATCGCCAAGGATCAACGCCGATGGCACACCGTTGAGGAATTTCCTGCCGATCAGGAACGCTTGCGCGAGGCCGTCCGGGGATGGTTGTACCTCATACGATAGCGACAAACCCCACTGTGAACCATCACCCAGAAGTTCACGAAACAGCGGTGTGTCGTGTGGCGTGGAGATGATGAGGATTTCGCGGATGCCGGCCAGCATCAGCGTGGTCAGCGGGTAATACACCATCGGCTTGTCGTAGATCGGCAAGAGCTGCTTGGAGACGACTTGTGTAACCGGGTAGAGACGGGTGCCCGATCCCCCGGCCAGAATGATTCCTTTGCGATTCATTCGGCGGCTTCCTTGTCATTGGCGTATTGGATGGCCACCCATTTGCGGTATTCGCCGCTGGTCACCGATTGCACCCAGTCCTGATTATCCAGATACCACTGCACGGTTTTTCTGATGCCGCTCTCAAAATTCTCCGCTGCCCTCCAGCCGAGCTCCCTCTCCAGCTTGGAGGCGTCAATCGCGTAGCGCTGGTCGTGACCGGGGCGATCCTTTACAAACGAAATCTGCGTTGCGTACGATTTACCGTCAGTGCGCGGTTTGAGTTCGTCGAGTAAACCGCACACAATATTGACTACATCAAGATTGGTACGTTCGTTGCGGCCTCCGATGTTATAGGTTTCTCCGGGACGTCCTGCGCCAAGAACCAGCCGGATTGCAGCGCAGTGGTCGGTGACATAGAGCCAATCGCGCACGTTTTGCCCATTGCCATACACGGGCAAGGGCTTGCCGCCGAGGGCATTAAGGATCATGAGGGGGATAAGTTTTTCGGGAAAATGGTAGGGGCCGTAGTTGTTTGAACAGTTCGTCGTGACGACCGGCAAATGATAGGTGTGGTGACAGGCGCGAACCAGGTGGTCGGAGGCTGCTTTTGAAGCCGAATAGGGGCTATTCGGTTCGTAACGGTGGTTTTCGGTGAACGCCGGATCGGTCGAAGTAAGCGAGCCGTAAACTTCGTCGGTGGAGACATGCAAAAAGCGGAATTGTCCCTGCTGGTGCGGCGGCAATGCGTTCCAGTGGGCGCGCACTTCTTCCAATAAATTAAATGTACCGACAATATTGGTCGCGATAAATTCGCCCGCACCCTGGATCGACCGGTCAACGTGGCTCTCTGCGGCAAAGTTTACAATGGCGCGCGGCTGCGTCTCTTTGAGCAGTGCCGCAACGGCGGCACGATCACCGATGTCTGCGCGCACAAAACGATAACGCGGGTCACGCTCCAGGTCCACCAGTGACTTGAGGTTGCCCGCGTAGGTGAGCTTGTCGAGATTGGTGACGGGCTCTTGCTCGCTGGCGAGCCATTCGCGGATGAAATTGGAGCCGATAAAGCCGGCACCGCCGGTGACAATAATCATGGGATTTACGATTTGGGCGTCTTGATGACAAACGCGAGTTAAAGGAACCGCATTTTACCAGCCCGACCGCTTCAAATGCGCACGCGCTTAGTCGGTTTTGTTCGTCAACTCAATCAGTTTCGCGTACTTGGCAAACGCGGCAAAGCAGCCAACAGCGACATGCGCAAATCCTGGCCCACCGTCGAGAAATCCCAGGCGGAAAAAATAGAACTTGATAAATCGCGCAAGCGGACTGAGAAATAATTTAAGGTAACCCGCACGCACACCCTGCTGAAACAACGCTTCCGCGTGCAGACTGGAGTAGCGATTTTGCTTGGCAAGGTAGGTTTGCACGTCCTCGGCAGAATCGTGCAGAAGGTCGCCGTCCATTGTTCCGACATCCACGGTCGTGATGACCGCCTCGTGGACGGGATCGTTACTCCAGCTCGCAAACTGCCGATTGAACAGGCGCAACGACCAGTCCGGGTACCCCTCGCCGTGTGCCAACCACCTACCAAGGAATCGGTTACGTCGCGGCATTCTCCATGCTTTGCAGGTTTGCAACTGCAATGCCGCTCGAATACCGGCTTCGAGGCGCGGCGTCACGCGCTCATCCACGTCCAGGCACAAAACCCAATCGTGCCGCGCCTCGCCCACCGCGAATTGCTTTTGCCGGCCGAATCCCAGCCACTCTTTTTCGATCACGCGGCAGCCACGTACATCTGCAATTGCGCGTGTTTCGTCATCCGAGCCCGAATCCACCACCAGTATTTCATCTGCAAATGCGACACTATCGATGCAGGCCGCAATTTGCGTCGCGGCATTCATGGCAATGATGACTACGGAGAGTGGAATTTTGTCAACGGACATGGAGATGCTTGAAGGGCAGCGAGCCCAGAGCTTGGTGGTATTGCGACAATTGTAATCGACTGCGAACGCGGTTATTGGACATCCTCCGCTACAATCGGCTGATGCGCATTTTGTTGGTAAAGCTGTCATCGATGGGTGATGTTCTCCACAATCTTCCGGTGGTGGCTGACCTTGTACGCGCGTACCCGGATATTGAAATCGATTGGGTGACCGAAGCGTCATATGCAGGACTGGTCGGTCTGCATTCCAGTGTGCGCCAGGTCTTTTCAATGCCGCTGCGCGGCTTGAAGAAGCGTTGGTGGTCGTCGGCGGCATGGTCATCTTTTTTTGATGCCAAAGCACAGCTTGGCGGCAAGGAATACGACCTCATTCTCGATACGCAAGGCCTCATCAAAAGCGCGCTCATCTCACGTTTAGCCGAGGGGCCGATCGCCGGGTTTTCAAGCGACACTGCTCGCGAATCGCTGGCGGCTCGTGTCTATGATCAGCACGTCGCAGTCTCGCGAGACCTCCACGCCGTGGAACGAAACAGACGGCTGGCCGCTGGCATTTTCGGTTATGAACTTACCGGGCTTGTGGACTATGGGTTGCGTCTTCCTGCGGTCACCCCCGGCACGAAGCCTGCACATCCTTATGTTGTATTTCTGCACGCCACCAGTCGCGCCAACAAGATGTGGCCAGAACCGCACTGGATTGCGCTCGGCCAGCGTTTTCATGAAAGCGGTACCGACGTGTTGCTCCCCTGGGGCAGTGCCGAGGAGAAAAGCGTCAGCGAGCGACTCGCGTCGGCGATCCCCAGAGCAATGGTAACGCCAGCGATGTCGCTAGTTGAGGCTGCCGCAGTGCTCGCCGGTGGGCGTGGCGTGGTTGGCGTGGATACAGGGCTTGCGCATTTGGCGGTCGCGTTGGCTCGCCCCACGGTTGGACTGTATTTGACCACTTCACCAGCGCTTACCGGTCTCTACGGTAATGAACTAGCAATCAATTTGGGTGGAGGCACCCGGCAGCAACCGGTAGTCCCAAGAGTGGACGAGGCGTGGCATGCGCTTCAATCACTGCTTGCCAGGAAATAGTGACGAAACATGCGTCTTATCTACACTTTGATACTGACGTTGATGCTGCCGCTGATTTTGGCCAGACTGCTATGGCGCAGCTTGAAGCAGCGCGGCTATCGAGAAAATATCGGCGAGCGCTTTGGTTGCTACGACCAACCCCCGCTTCGAAATTGCATCTGGATCCACGCCGTTTCGGTGGGCGAGACGCGCGCTACTGAGCCGCTTATCCGCAGATTGAAAGCGCTCCATCCGGCGCGTGCGATCCTGCTCACCAGCATGACCCCGACTGGGCGCGCAACGGCTCTGGCGCTATTTGGCGAGACCGTGACCTGCGTCTATCTGCCCTATGATTTGGTCGCGCTTCACGATCAGCTGATTGCGCGTTTTCGACCCTCATTGCTGCTCGTGATGGAAACCGAGATCTGGCCGAATTTGCTGCACGCGTGCAGCAAGACAGCATTGCCCGCTTTGATCATCAATGCTCGCCTGAGCGAAAAGTCCGCAAATCGATACGCGCGTTTTGCTCCAATACGCTTCCTGTTTCGACGGGCGCTGCAATCATTGCAGGTGCTAGCAGCACAATCGGCTACGGATGCCGAACGCTTTCGAACGCTGGGTGCGCAAAGGATTGTGGTGACCGGCAACATCAAGTTTGATGTCAGCCTTAATCCCGCACTGCTGAGGCTCGGCGAAGGCTGGCGCAAGGAACTGGGCAGCCGTCGCGTGTTGTTATGCGCGAGTACACGCGATGGCGAAGAAACGCAGTTGCTGGCTGCGTATGTGAAAATATTCAACGCCTTAGAACGCCAGGACATCATGCTCGTGATCGTGCCACGCCATCCGCAGCGATTTGATCAGGTAGCCGTTGACGTCCAGAGCGCAGGCTTGCGATTTACCCGGCGCAGTCAGGCGCTGCCTGGGTGGACTGAGAAACGGCCAGAAGTCTTGCTCGGCGATTCGATGGGTGAGATGGCGGCTTACTATAAGTTGAGTGACGTTGTCATCATCGGTGGCAGCTTCCTGCCGGTCGGTGGTCAGAATCTGATTGAGGCTTGCGCCTTGGGTAAACCCGTTGTCATGGGCCCATCGACGTTCAATTTCGGCGAGGCCGCGCGTTTGGCGCGGGACGCCGGCGCCATGCGACAAGTGCCGAATGCGTTGGAAGCGATGCAAGAGGTGCGGCGCTTATTGCGGGATGAACGTTCTCGGCAAACAATGTCGGATGCCGGACTGAAATTGGTCGCAGCGAACCGTGGCGCGACCGAAAAAACTGTCGCGTTAATCGAGTCGGCCCTCGAAGAGCATTAGTTTGACAGTTGCCGATCAACTCACGCGAGGCATGCAGTTGCTCAAGTCCGGACAGCTTTCCGACGCGGAGCAGATATTTCTCAATGTCCTCGCACAGGATGCTGAAAATACGCACGCACGTTTTGCACTCGGAATTGCCTCCTACCAGTCGAACAGACTGAACGACGCTGAGCGATATCTGGCGGAAACGGTTGCACGAAGTCCGGGTTTCCTCCCTGCATATAACAATCTCGCACTCGTGCTCAAAGCGTTGGGAAATCCAGACCGCGCCATGGCGACACTCCAGCGAGCGCTCGAAATTCAGCCTGGCTATGTCGATGCACGCTACAACCTTGCGCTGCTGCAGGAGGAAAGCGGTGATCGCACCAGTGCAATTCAATCCTACCGAGGCGTGCTCACGCTCAGCCCGGATTTTATGCGCGCACACACAAATCTGGGCTTGCTGCTCCGTGCTGACGGGGATTCAGCAACCGCCCTCCCGCATTTGGAAGCCGTCGCAAAACATAGTCTCGGGGACGTTGCTGCCCTGCTTAATCTTGCGCTCGTGTTTACCGACCTTGCGCGCTATGGCGACGCAATCAGCATCGCCAGTCGTGCAACGCAACTTGAACCCGGAAATTTCCACATTTGGGAAGCGTTGGGCAATGCACAGCGCCTGGCGGACGACGCGAGCAATGCGGTGATCTCGTTGCAGCGTGCGCATGCACTCAATCCTGAATCTCTTGCGCTGCGATATGAGCTCGGCCTCGCGCAGAATGCCGCTGGCGAGTTCGCGTCCGGACGCACAACCTTGAATGCGGTTGCGCGGTTGCGTCCTGACTGGCTGAAGGTCTTGTTTGCACGCGATCTGGCCCTGCCCCTGGTTTACTTGAATGATCAGCACATCGCCGACAGCAATGCAGGCTTTGCGGCTGGCATTGAAAATATTGAGGCGCGCCTTCTGGATGGAGTGAACTGGTCGGTTCAGGAGGGTGTCGCGGCGATATCGGGTTATGCGCCTTTCTATCTCCACTATCAGGGCCTCGACAACACCAGACTGCAACAGCGCTTTGGGCGCATTGTGGAAACCGTCGCCCGGCGCGCATGGCCGCAATTTGCCGAACCCGTTGCTTGGAAGCCGCTGTTCCATGGCGGCAAACTACGTATCGGATTTGTCAGCGCCTATCTGCGCAGACACAGCGTTGGGCTTTTTTTTGGCAACTGGATTTGCCAGCTTGATGCGCAAAAATTCGAGTCGTTCGTCTGGTATTCGGGCGAGGCCGGCGATGCGGTGACTGAAGAAATTCGCGCTCGCGCCACCCATTTTTCGCACACGTCAGACACTGACGCGCTCGGCAAGGACATCCACGCAAGTCGGCTCGACATACTTGTCTATCTCGATGTCGGCATGCATCCACAGTCGCAGGTGCTGGCGGCACTCAAGCTGGCGCCCGTCCAGTGCGCAACGTTTGGCCACCCCGTCACGACGGGCATTGGCAGCGTCGACTATTTTCTGTCCGCAGATGCCGCCGAACCGGACAACGCCCGGCAGCATTACACGGAACAACTGATTCGACTGCCGCGCTTTGCCGTCAGCTATGCCAGGCCCGATGTTTCAGGCCGGCGAATGTCATCCAGACTCGTCAAGCCACAACGACCTTTCCTGCTTTGCGCGCAGCCACTATTCAAAATCCTGCCGCATTTTGATCGCGTGGTCGCGCGTATCGCACGCGAGCTGCCCGGTTGCAGAATCGCGTTCTTTGACTCGCTCTGGCCGCGTGTGAATGAGGCATTTGTCACGCGGATGTGCGGCGCACTGAGCGAAGCAGGTGTAGATCCACTGAAAACGCTGGAAATGCTCCCCATCATGCCGTATGAGGAATATCTTGGCACGCTCGCGGCCGCTGACTTGTTGCTCGATACACCCGGCTTTTCCGGTGGCAATTCAAGCTTTGATGCGTTTGCCGTTGGTGCGCCCGTCATTGCCTGGCGAGGTGAGATGCTACGTGGCAGACAAACGTCAGCCATGCTCGATATTGCTGGCCTGCCTGAGCTCGCGAGTGATTTCGACAATGATTACGTTCGCAACGCGATCACCCTTGCCTCGAACAAGGGCCGCCAACGTGAAGCACGCGAACGGTTCTCGTCAGGGACTAGCGCATTGTTCGATGATACTGGGACGATACGTGCACTGGAGGATGTTTTGCGAAAACTCGTTACGTAAAATGTTATTTGATGCGGCCTCCAGGTCGAAAACGGTCGGACAGCCGCGCCCGTGCTATGGTTTCAGTTTTTCAGCGCACCAACATCCGGTTGACTTCAGCGAGATCCTCCTCGACCAGCCGACCGGCCGCCGACTTCAGGCGCAATTGACTCATGATGGTGTTGTAGCGCGCCTGTTGCAGATCGCGTTGCGCCTGAAACAATTGCTGCTGCGCGTTGAGCACGTCGACGTTCGTGCGTACGCCCACTTCTTTACCCAAAACGGTGGCGTCGAGTGACGACTTGTTGGATACCAGCGCAGCTTCCAGCGCCTTAACCTGTGCAACGCCGCTGGTGACACCGAGGTAATTCTGACGTACCGACTGCGCAACCGTGCGCTTGGAATTTTCGAGGTCCGCGTCTGCCTTGTCCCGATTCGACAGTGCCTGACGAACCCGTGATTGTGTGCCACCCCCTTGATACAACGGAATCGTCAATGTCAGCCCGATTCCCGACGAACGTGTTTCGAATGACGGGCCCACATTGCCACTGCTGGTCGATGAAGGCGATGAGGTGTTGCCGAAGTTGCCGGTGAAGTCAAGCGTCGGCAAATGGCCTGCCTTGTTGCGGTCCACTTCTTTCGCGGCGATTTCGCGCGCCAGTTGCAACTGGGCAATTGCAGGGCTCGCCTCCTCGGATGCCTTCACCCACTGATCCATGTCGCTGGGTTTGGGCAAGGTCAGCACCGGATTGTCGCGCAACACAGCGAGACCGGTGGGCATCTTATTGATCAACTGCTGCAATGCCTGGCGCTTGATTTCAAGATCATTCAGGTCGGAGATTTCCTTGGCCACTGCCAAGTCGTATTTAGCCTGGGCTTCGTAGGTATCGGTGATGGTTGAAGTGCCAACTTCAAAATTGCGCTTTGCCTGAGCGAGTTGCTCATTGATCGCGGTTTTTTGCGCGCCCGACAGCGCCACGTTGTCCTGTGCCAGCAACATGTCAAAATAAGCCTGCGCAGTACGCACGATCAGGCTCTGACCTGCATCGGCGAATAGCGCTTCGGACTGCTTCTCCAGCAATCCTGCTTGGCCGAAAGAAATCCAGTTCTGCATGCGAAACAAGGGCTGTGCCAGGCTGACGGTATAACTATGCGTGTTGAAGTCGGCAGCCGGGAATCCGTCCGTCGCCCGGTGGTTGCGGTTATAGCCGGCAGTGAAACCGATGGATGGCAAAAAATTCGTGGCACGTGACTGCGGAACGATCTCTTTGCTGGCGTCGTAGGCAAAACGCGCAGACGAGTAAACCGGGTCTTGTGCCTGGGCGGCCCGATAAATATCCATCAGGTCTGCAGCCAGTGCAGACGTGCCGAGAAAACAACCAGCAACCAGCGCGGCGGAGATTTTGAGTTTCATTGTTTTTCGTTTCTGGTCGTTGTTGGCGGTGATGATGCAGGCCGGTCTGACCGCAAGGTAATTAAGGATAAGGGTAAACATTTTGATGCGTTGATATGGCTGCGTGGATTTTGTCGCTCGCTAATACAAGGGCACACGCGAATCAACCTGTCGTGCCCACGCATCGATTCCACCCTGCAAATTATGCAGGTTCTCGAAGCCCTGCCGCTCCAGGAATGCGACGACTTGCAGACTTCGCGTGCCGTGATGACAAATTACGACCGTAGGATGTGATCGGTCAAGCTCGTCAACCTGATTGGGGATGGTTTGCATCGGCAACAACTCGCTGCCGTCAATGTGCGCCAATTGGAATTCCCACGGTTCACGCACATCAAGCAGCCGCGGTCTCGAATGAGGCGCGCCTTCCATCAGCGCGTGTAGTTCCTGGACGCTAAGCTGGCGCATCGACGGCTCAAAAGTCAAAGCGGGAGGGCTGCTTTGCATTTATCAGCGGGGCGACGACGGTCTCAAATATTTCTGCATGGGCGAATGCCTTACTGCTGCTGCGCGTAAAGAGGGTTGCTTTCATGACCGGGGCGTCGCCGACGATAACGAACAGGCGGCCATTTTCCGCCAGAGCTTCGAGGTAGGCCTGTGGAACGGCGGGCACGGAACCCGTCAGCACGATGACATCGAACTTCTCGTCGACACCGGTGAAAGCGACGGGAGACGCTGCACCATCACCGACCTTGAGGATGACATTGCGGATGTTGGCGCGCGCAAGATTGCCAGCGGCGTTTTGTGAAAAGGCATCAAAAATCTCAACGCTGGTGACTGTCGCGGCGCGGCTTGCGAGAAGTGCCGTCAAATAGCCGCTGCCAGTGCCAATTTCCAGCGCACGATCCGTTGCCTTGGGCGCCAGTTCCTGGACGATTCTCGCTTCCATTTTCGGCGCCATCATCAACTGGCCTTCACCGATGGGTATTTCCATGTCGGCGAATGCAATGGCACGATACGCGATTGGGACAAAATCCTCCCGTTTCACCTGAAACAGGATGTCGAGTACGTTTTGGTCCAGCACTTCCCAAGTGCGGATCTGCTGCTCGACCATATTGAAACGCGCTTGCTCGAAGTCCATGTCGGTCACGTCTGTCGGTTTGCGTTTATCGGAAAAAGTGTTGCCGCACTATGCGAGCGTCGGCGGTCGTAGTAATGAAAAGTTGCACTATTTTAGCAAATCAGCTCGTGTTGCCGGTTATCTGCTTTGTCCCCGGACAAAGAGCTTGGTTTGGGCGTTTATCCGCGAGCAGACCACGTACCAAAAGATCGGTGTGCGTTGCAAGGTAGGCGTCGGGATCCATTTTTTCAATGCCGCACAGGTCAAAAGAGTTTCGCCATAGCATCAGCATCACCACTGGTGCAGCACAGATGTGCGGCGTGTGCTCGAGTTCGATCGGTCGGAACTCGCCGGAATCGATGCCACGCTGAATCGCTGCGGTGAACAATGCCATGCCGCGGACGATAACTTCGTCGTGGTAAAACCTCGCCAGCTCCGGGAAGTTGCCCGCTTCCGACATCATCAGCTTGGTTATGCCTGCCAATTTGGTGGCACCAATTTTTTGCCACCATGTTTTCACCAACAGGCGCATCAAATCTGCGCTGCTCCCCTGATACGCGCGCATGCGGTCTTCGAATTCGACAATACGCGACACAATACCCTCGCGAATAACCGCCTTGAACAGGTCGTCCTTACTATCGAAATATAGATAAAGCGTGCCTTTGGACACCCCGGCCCGCTTGGCAACATCGTCCAGCCGGGTGGCGGCAAATCCGCGCTCAACAAACAGCTCAAGCGCGGCGCTCGCCAACTCACCAGGACGCGCGTCCTTGCGTCGTTCCCAGCGTGGTTCGATCACTCTAGCTAATACGGACATGGCAAACAGTTAATGACTTAGTGGTCATTAAGATACGCCGGCTGTAGCATTGCGTCAAGCCGAGGCCCCGCGTGGAGCATTGCCGCAGACACAGAATTGGGTTAAGTTAGTGTTTGTACGCAGGGGTTCTGCCAATCCTTTATCGCAATTTGCTTTACAAATTGCCACTTCACACCCTCTACCTCGGGAGAGGGCCGGGGTGAGGGGAAGTGAAAGTAAAGAATGGGCGGATGAGATACACCCTTTGAACCTGATCCGGATAACACCGGCGTAGGGAGCGTGAATCGGTCGTATCCATGGTTCATCGCTCCCAGCCAATGAGGAGTTTGACCATGAATGCCATTCTGAATCCCGCAAAATTTCTTGAATCCACCGCGCATGTGGACGAGGCCGCTGTTCAGCCGCTGCCGAACTCGCGCAAAATTTACGTGCAAGGTAGTCGCGCCGATATTCAGGTGCCGATGCGCGAAATCTCGCAAAGCGACACGCCCACTGGAATGGGGGGTGAAAAAAATCCGCCGATTTACGTCTATGACACATCGGGACCTTATACAGACCCCAACGTCAAAATCGATATTCGCTCGGGTCTCGCGCCGTTGCGTGAACCGTGGATTGACGGGCGCAACGACACCGAGTTACTGGCCGGCATCACCTCACAATACGGCTTGGCGCGCCTGCATGACTCCAAGCTAGCCGAGATGCGTTTCAATTTGAAGCGTCAGCCGCGTCGCGCCAAATCGGGCGCAAACGTATCGCAAATGTACTACGCCCGCAAAGGCATCATCACGCCCGAGATGGAGTACATCGCCATTCGCGAAAACCAGCGCCGCGACGGACTATCGGAACTACTGACCAAACAGCATCCGGGCGAATCCTTTGGGGCGTCCATCCCGAAGCTGATGACGCCTGAGTTCGTCCGCGATGAAGTCGCCCGTGGCCGCGCCATTATTCCGGCCAATATCAATCATCCGGAATCCGAGCCAATGATCATCGGCCGCAACTTCCTGGTGAAGATCAACGCCAATATCGGCAACTCCGCGCTGACCTCCTCCATTCACGAAGAAGTGGAAAAGATGACCTGGTCCACGCGTTGGGGTGGCGACACGGTGATGGATTTGAGTACCGGCAAGAACATCCACGAAACCCGCGAATGGATCATTCGTAATTCTCCTGTACCCATCGGCACCGTGCCGATTTATCAGGCGCTGGAAAAAGTAAACGGCAAGGCCGAAGACCTGACGTGGGAAATCTTCAAGGACACGCTGATCGAGCAGGCTGAACAAGGTGTGGATTACTTCACCATCCATGCAGGGGTGTTGCTGCGCTATATCCCGATGACGGCCAAGCGCATGACCGGTATCGTTTCACGCGGTGGTTCGATCATGGCCAAGTGGTGTCTGGCGCATCACACGGAATCATTCCTGTACACGCACTTCGAAGACATCTGCGAAATCATGAAGGCGTACGACGTGTCGTTCTCGCTAGGCGATGGATTGAGACCCGGGTCTGGATATGACGCCAACGATGAAGCGCAGATCGGTGAACTGAAAACGCTGGGCGAACTGACCAAGGTCGCGTGGCAGCACGACGTGCAAACCATGATCGAAGGCCCGGGCCACGTGCCGATGCACCTCATTAAAGAGAACATGGATTTGCAATTGAAATATTGCCACGAAGCCCCCTTCTACACGCTCGGCCCGCTGACGGTCGACGTCGCTCCTGGCTACGACCACATCACCTCCGCAATCGGGGCCGCCGTCATCGGCATGGCCGGCACCGCCATGCTCTGCTACGTGACCCCGAAGGAGCACCTCGGACTCCCGAACCTGGAGGATGTGAAACAGGGGATGATCGCCTACAAGATCGCCGCACACGCCGCCGACCTGGCCAAGAGCCACCCCGG
>JANYHZ010000021.1 GCA_025362135.1 Betaproteobacteria bacterium
GTGTACGCCAGATGCAGGCGCCCGCGTTCGCCGCCGGAAAGGTTGCCCACCAGTTTTTGTTGATCGCCACCTTTGAAATTGAAGCGGCCGATATAGGCGCGTGACTGCATCTCGAATTTGCCGATGGTGAGAATATCGGCACCGCCGGAAATCGCTTCCCAGACGGTCTTGTCATTCGGCAGCGAATCGCGCGATTGATCCACGAATGCCAGGTTTACGGTCGGGCCGATTTTCACTTCGCCGCTGTCGGGTTTCTCTACACCCTGAATGAGTTTGAAGAGCGTCGATTTACCGGCACCGTTCGGGCCGATTACGCCGACGATGGCACCGGGCGGAACGCGGAAGGAGAGGTTGTCGATCAACACGCGATCGCCGAACGATTTAGTGACGCCGACGAATTCGATCACTTCATTGCCGAGGCGCTCCGCGACGGGAACGAAGATCTCCTGCGTTTCGTTGCGCTTTTGGTATTCGTAGCTGGAGAGTTCTTCGAAGCGTGTCATGCGGGCTTTGGACTTTGCCTGACGGCCCTTCGGATTCTGGCGTACCCAATCCAGTTCTTTTTTCAGCGTGCGCTGGCGTGCGGATTCACTTGACTCTTCTTTCTTCAGGCGATCCGCTTTTTGCTCCAGCCAAGAGCTGTAATTGCCCTCATACGGAATGCCGGTGCCACGATCCAGTTCCAGAATCCACTGTACGGCGTTGTCGAGGAAGTAGCGATCATGGGTGATGCCGACCACGGTGCCGGGGAATTTTTGCAGGAACTGTTCCAGCCATTCCACACTTTCGGCATCGAGGTGGTTGGTGGGCTCATCGAGCAGCAGCATGTCTGGTTTGGACAGCAGTAAGCGGCACAGGGCGACACGGCGCTTTTCCCCACCGGAGAGCTTACCGATGATAGCGTCCCAGGGCGGCAAACGCAGTGCATCGGCGGCAATTTCGAGTTGCGTTTCGGTGTTGTCACCACCTTCGACATTGATGATGGCCTCAAGTTTGGCCTGCTCGGTCGCCAGTGCATCGAAATCCGCCCCTTCTTCGGCATAGGCTGCATAGACTTCATCGAGCCGCGCTTTGGCCTGCAACACGCCGCCAATGCCTTCCTCGACCGATTGACGCACCGTCTGGTCGGGATTGAGTTGCGGCTCCTGCGGCAGATAGCCGATCTTGATGCCAGGCATCGGTACCGCTTCGCCTTCGATCTCCTTGTCGAGACCGGCCATGATTTTGAGCAGCGTTGATTTGCCGGAGCCATTGACGCCCAGCACGCCGATCTTGGCACCGGGGAAAAAAGACAGGGAAATATTCTTGAGAATCTGGCGTTTGGGCGGAACAATCTTGCCCACGCGATTCATGGTGTAAACGTACTGAGCCATGGTATTTGCTGCCTTGCGAGGTGACGAACAATTTCGGGGTAAATCGGGGGGAGCAGCGACACTTGCTGCGCCGCGGCTATTTTACGCGAGTGAGGTAAAAAATGCCGGTAAAAGGGCACAGGCGATGAGAAAATGGCAGTGATTTCGCTGCTGGGGCACCTGATCGCCTTTCATTCACGAAATGAGATTCGCATCGCCCAGCGTGCGGTGCCGCACAGTCGCCACCGGCGACACAGTGCATGCTGGACACGGGGTAGACCGGCTTTTCGCCGTTGCATGCCAGCGCGCTTTGCGTGCGCAGGTTCGTCCTGCATCGGTAATTTGGATGCCGTGGAATGCGGCATTTTCTTTGCTCCATCAGTCATTACCCCAATCTGTAAACGTAATCCATCAGGAGTCTGCATGAGTACCAACACTGTTTTTTTGGCAGCACAATTAGGCGACATCCACCGCATATCTTTGCGCGAGCATTTCCTTACGCTTGATGCGGCTGATCGCCATCTGCGATTCGGCTCCTCGCTGAACGATAGCGCCGTGTTGAATTATGTCGATGGCATTGATTTCGAGCGTGACGAGGTATATGCCGTTACCGATGATGCACAGGCCATTCTTGGTGCCGTACATATTGCCGTCATCGGGCAGGATGCCGAGCTTGGACTTTCGGTGCTGTCGGCGGTACGCGGGCAGGGTATCGGCAACGCCCTGTTTGAGCGCGCCGTCATGCGTCTGCGCAACCGTTGCGTGCGCGAGGTGCGGGTGCGCTGTCTGCATCAAAACGCGGCCATGATGCATCTGGCGCAAAAGTACGGCATGAAAATCCATCAGGAAGGCACCGACCGGGAAGCGCGGCTCGAATTGCCTGCAGCAACCACGGGCACGTATATGCTGGAATGGTTACAGGACCGTCAGGCCAGCTACATCGGCAATTTGCAGGATGGGTCACGGTTCGGGCAATCGATGCTGGCGGCACTTCCCGCATTTCCCGTGTTTCCAATTGGCCCAGTCGACCATTCCAATTTAAAATGGCGGAATGAAAATACCCAAACGACTGCAACCGCTACTGGAAGACGGCCTGATTGACGGTGTTGTGCGTCAACTCATGAGTGGCAAGGAAGCGATGGTGTTTGTGGTGCGCTGCGGTGAAGAAACCCGCTGCGCAAAGGTCTACAAGGAAGCCAACAAACGCGCTTTCAGGCAAGCCGTCGATTACACCGAAAACCGCAAAACCAAAAACACCCGTCAGGCCCGCGCCATGGCCAAAGGCACTCGTTTCGGACGGCAATCGCAGGAGGCGGCCTGGCAGAACGCCGAGGTGGATGCCTTGTACCGATTGGCTGCCGCAGGTGTACGCGTGCCCAAGCCATACAATTTTCACGAAGGCGTACTGCTGATGGAGTTGGTAACCGACGCCGAAGGTAACGCCGCGCCGAGATTGAATGATGTCGAGTTTGCGCCCGACGTGGCGATCAAGTATCACAATGCCCTCATCGTGGAAGTCGTGCGCATGCTCTGCGTCGGCGTGATTCATGGCGATCTCAGCGAATTCAATATCCTCATCAGCGGCGACGGCCCGGTGATCATCGACTTGCCACAAGCTGTCGACGCGGCGGGCAACAACCATGCGCAGGCAATGCTGGAACGCGATGTAGCCAATCTTCGCAATTATCTTGGCCGGTTCGCGCCAACGCTACTGGCGACGCAATACGGGCGTGAAATCTGGGCGCATTTTGAGGCCGGCACGCTGACACCCGATGTCGTGCTCACCGGGCGTTTTGAGCGCAAACAAAAAGCCGTTGACATGGACAGCGTGCTGCGCGAAATCGAGGACACGCGCTTGGAAGAAGCCGCGCGCTTGCTTCGGATGCAAGGCTGAACACTATTCGGGAGACCACGCGCGTGACCGCGCGAGGTTTGCTAGTGAGACAATTTCCCGACCAAAAAAATAAAAACGCCCTGACTGGTGCGGTCTTCAGCACCAAAGTGGCTGGAAACGCCTTTCACTCTTTGGAGACCTTTACCGGGAGCTTCTAAAAACCGCCGTTCGTGCTGAGGTACCGAAGCGCCGATGAGCTAATTTATTGATTCAACGTAGCCCGCAAAGCCGTTCGATACCTCAGTGCGTACGGAATTGGGGAAGGTAGAAGTTCCCTGCCAGCCAAGGCGGGTTCGGGCCTTGTAGCCAATCGACCGCAAGTCTTCACAAGCCATGCTGACAACCGGTCGGGGTGCTGTCCTACATCGCGCTCCCGGGCATGACGCTAATCTGACTGCACATGAGCAACGGCAGTCAAGAACCATGCGGTACTACGCAAAAACCCAATTTGGAGACGAGACATGAACTCACTTAAAAAATGGATTTTGATTGCGGTAACCAGCCTTTGTACATCCGCCTTCGCCAATACCTACACATCCGATCTCTCGGACCAGTGGTGGAGCGAGAAAGAGCCAGGCTGGGGCGTCAGTGTGAACCATCAGCGCGAGGTTCTTTTTATGACATTCTTCCTGTACGGGAAAGATGGCAAAGTCGCTTGGTATACGGGTCAGGCCTCCCATACCGGCGAAACGCCCCAGGGCGCGCTCATATTTACCGGCGGCATGTATGAATACAGCGGCGGATCGTATTTTGCTGGCGCGTATAACGCCGCAAATGTCACCGGGCGTAGCGCGGGGACCATGACGTTTACGGCGTTTCTGGACAGCGCGAATTTGACCTACAGCATCGATGGCGTGACCGTCACGAAAGTCGTGAGCCGCCAAACTTTCCGCAACAACGATCTGACTGGCGCTTACATGGGCGGCATCAAACAGAATGCGGTCGGTTGTGTGGCACCGTATGTCAGTGGCGAGGTGAACCGCAACACGGAAATCAATGTAACCAACACCGCCAATTCGTTCGCCATGACCGTACGCCAGCCCGACAACAGCGTTTGTACCTTTTCTGGCAGCTACGTCCAGACGGGCAGACTGGGCCGTTCGGAAGGCACCTATACATGCCCAGGCGGCGTGAAGGGAAAGTACGATGCGTTTGAGCTCGAGGCAAATACGCAGGGATTTAGCGGGCGATTCTTCGCATCCGATAACTTTTGTGACTCACTCATCGGTCGGTTCGGCGTGATGAAAAAATAACGCTACCGCCGCAGCCATTACATTCGGCCGCAATGACAAGCTCTTGCGGCCGTTCTTCGATCTATTCGTGACCAGCCATTGGGCAGGTAATTAAGAAGTTTGAAGCGGGGGCAATCACCCATCCGAAAAGATGCCTGAAATGATCGACGGCAGCGCGCTTGGATCGACGGGTTTGACGAGGTGTCGATCAAAGCCGGCTTCTTTTGATCGCATCTGATCGCTCTCTGTCCCATAGCCGCTCAGAGCAATCAGCTTTACTGTCTTCATCCCGATCTCGTTGCGCAGACGATGCGCGACTTCATACCCGTTCATGCCCGGCAGCCCGATATCAAGAAACACCAGTTCGGGTTTGGACGCCCACGCCACCTGTAACGCAGTGACACCCTCATGGGCGATTTCGACGGTATGACCAAAAACGCCGAGCAGCACCTGCAGAGATTCTGCAGCATCGACATTGTCGTCAACGACCAGAATGCGTCGCGCCTGCGCGGCTAACTTGTTTGCGCCGGTCGCTTGTTCTGTCATGGTCGCCAGCGCAGTCTGCGACTGTGTGGCCAGGATCGGCAAGCGCACAACAAACTCGCTACCTTTGCCCAAGCCCTCACTGCTGGCTTCTATGCTGCCCCCATGCAGGGCAACCAGCTTTTTCACGAGTGAAAGCCCAATACCCAGCCCTTGCCGGACGCGTTCGGGCGACGCGTCAACCTGGGCGAAAATATCCCAGATTTTGGGCATCATTTCGGGCGCAATGCCGACGCCGTTATCGCGAATCGTGATGATCGCGTTTTCCGTATCCTGCGTCAGACTGAGGTCGATACGCCCATTCGGATCGGTGTACTTGCAGGCATTCAGCAGGAGATTTTCGAAGATCTGCTGCAGTCGCACCCGGTCCCCGTCGATCATCACCGATTCTTCGGGCAGCTTCACGACGAGCTGCTGGCCAGCCTTTTCTACAGCGGCGTTACATGATTTTATCGTGTGGGTGATTTCGGCAACGAGATCAGTAGCCTCCGTGCGTAGTTGAATCTTGCCCTGGGAAATTCGCGCGACGTCGAGAAGATCATTGACCAAATGGGTGAGCTGGCCCAACTGCCTGTCGAACATTTCGCGTAGTTCATGCGCGCCCGCTGGCCATTGCCCGGATAAATGCAGCGCGTGAATGGCGTTGCGCATCGGTGCAAGCGGATTGCGCAATTCGTGCGAGAGCGTGGCAAGAAATTCGGTCTTGCGCCGGTCGCCCTGCTGGATCTCCTGAAAGAGCAGGCAATTGTCCATCGCAATGGCCACGCGCGAGGCAATATCGGTGGCGAGTTCCATGTCGGCGCTACCGAATCGCCTGACGGAAGGCACCAATGCCAGTGCCAGCACGCCATGAATTTTGTCGCGCGCAATCAGTGGAAGCATCGCAACGTGCTGCAGCGGCCAGCGTGCGTTGCCGTCCCCGCCACGGCCCGGCGAGCGAGCCTGTGCCGCAAAGTCATCGATCAACTTTGGCTGGCCCGTGGCGATGACTTCGTTCGTCGCTGCCACCCAGACCGCATCTTCAATGATGGACATGCGCGAATCGTCAAGATTCCAGTCGTGTCTGCACGCGGTGCGTACCGAGGTGCCTTCCGCATCGAGAAGCGTAATGGCACTGAAATCTGCCAGCATCGGCACAACCAGGCGGGTTGCGCCTACCATGAGGGAGCTTACATCCAATGAACTGCTAAGTATCCTGCTTGCATCGGCAAGGAAGCTGGCACGGCGTGTCGATTCCTCGGCGGCCGCGCGTGCGGCCTGCTCACGCGCCAGGCTCACCTTTTCCTCAGCCTGGCGCTTGATCTGCAATGTCAGGTTGAAAAGCTGCACGAATACCATGACTTTGCTGCGCAGTACGCTTGGCACTGCCGGAGAAAGCATGTAATCAACAGCCCCCAGGGAATAGCCCTTTTCGATACGCATCTCGTCAGCATGCGCGGTAATAAAAATGATCGGCATGTGCGCGGTTTTGCGGCGCCCCCGGATCAATTGCGCGGTTTCAAATCCATCCATGCCGGGCATATTGACGTCGAGAAGCATGACCGCGCATTCGTTGTCCAGCAGCCAGCGTAACGCGTTCTCGCCGGACTGGAGGGTGATGATGTTTTGGTCGAGGTCTTCAAGAATGGTTTTGAAGACCAGCAGCTTGTCGGGCCGGTCGTCGACAATTAGAATATTGGCCCGACCATCATTCAAAGCAGCGGCATCGATGGAGACCAATTCAGGGCTGGCGCTCATGCAGTTCCTCCTTTCGAATTCCCATACCCGAGTTTACAGGCAAGCCAGATTCAACGTCGCAGCCAGGCACGCAACACACTCAGCAATTGTGCGCGCTCTACCGGCTTTGACAAATAGTCCCACGCGCCGGCCTCGATGCAGCGCTCGCGGTCGCCCTTCATGGCCTTCGCGGTCACCGCGACAATGGGGAGGTGCCGACAGCTATCGATCTTGCGGATCTCTTTCATCGTTTCGATCCCGTCCATTTCCGGCATCATGATGTCCATCAGTACGATATCAATCGCTGCCTGCTCCTTGAGAATATTGATCGCGTCGCGGCCATTTTCGGCCGAAATAATCTTCATCTGATACTCCTCGAGAACCGATGACAGCGCAAAAATATTGCGAATGTCGTCATCAACAATGAGTACAACCTTGTCGACGAGCGGCTTGTTCGACTGATAAATGTCATTCAATACATTCCGGTGACGCTCTGATAGCCAAGTCACGCCCTGATGCAATAGCATCGTCGTCTGATCGAGCACCCGTTCCAGAGAATGCGCCTCGCGGGAAATCGGATGCCGGGCGAGAATCTTGTTCGCGTCGTCGTCTGATACGCCACCGTCTTCTCGCAACAGGATCAGCGGTGTGCTGCTGTTCATCGGCGACGCATGGATGCAATGCGAGAGGTTTTCCAGGGTCTCGGCTGAATCGGTGTTTCCTGCCACGATGCAGTCGAAGGCCGTGCTTTGCAGCGCGTTGCGAACGTTATCCTGGTGTGGCGCAGTGACAATTTCCAGCTCGGGTACGCCGTCGATGTATTCCCTGATTTTCTCAAGCGCGGCAGGATGTTCGTCGAACACCAGCACGTATTTTTTGCGCTTGTTGAGATAGGCATTTACATTTTCAAGAAGCGTAATCAACATCTGCTTATTTTGAATGGGCTTGGCGACGAAGTCCTTGGCCCCAGACTGGAGCGCTCGTTCGCGCGCGTCCTCGGTGGACATAACGTATACGGGGATATGCCGTGCGACGACATCGCTTTTCAGCCTCGCGAGCACACGCCATCCGTCGATGTCGGCAAGGAAAATGTCGAGCGTGATCGCCGACGGCTGATACTCTTGCACCATCGTCAGCGCAGCGGTGCCCATCGATGTCACCAGGCCTTTGAAGCCGGACTCCCTCGCGGTATCCAGCAGAAACCGTGCAAACGCAAGATCATTCTCAACGATCAGCAGCACCCGGTCTCCCGGCTGGATAATATCGCGATCGTCCCCCGCTTCGTTGACCAATGCCGTCGGGTCTGGATCCGGTGCCTCAAGCACAGCCACCTGGCGCGCTTCGATGCGTTCGGTCGATTGCCTGGCCGCCTGTATGGCTGCATCCGCCAGGGCGGCTGCAGAGTCAAGCGACTTGCGCGAAGCGCGCGCCGCAATGAACGTTTGTGGCAGATAAAGTGTAAACACACTGCCCTTGTTTGGGCGACTCGCCAGGCGAATTTCGCCGTGCAGCAAACGGGACAACTCCCGGCTGATGGCCAGGCCCAAACCGGTTCCGCCATATTTTCGACTGGTGCTGCCGTCGGCTTGCTGGAAAGCCTCGAAAATAATCTGCTGTTTGTCCGTCGGGATGCCGATGCCACTATCGGAGACTGAGAAGGCCACGACTTCGGATGCCCGGTTCAATTCATCATTGTCTGAAGCCCAACCGGCTGTTGCTGGCTGGATGGTCAGTGTCACTTCGCCCTGCGGCGTAAATTTGAATGCGTTGGACAAAAGATTCTTGATGATTTGCTGCAGGCGTTTTGAGTCCGTAAACATCGACCTCGGCAGACGCTGGTCGAGGTGGATGGAGAACTGCAAGTGCTTCGATTCGGCGACGTGCCTGAATGTGCGCTCCACATATCGACTCAAGTCGTCCATGCGCAGCTCGCCGACCTCCACTGCAACCGTTCCGGATTCGATCTTCGAAAGATCGAGAATGTCGTTGATCAGCATGAGCAGATCGTTGCCGGATGAGTGGATGGTCTTGGCGAAATCCACTTGTTTGGTCGTTAGGTTGCGCTCCGTATTGACGCAAAGCTGGTCGGAGAGAATCAGCAGGCTATTGAGTGGCGTGCGCAATTCATGCGACATATTGGCAAGGAATTCGGATTTGTATTTTGACGTGAGCGCAAGCTGGCGGGCCTTTTCCTCCAGTGCCTGACGCGCCTGTTCCACTTCCTGATTCTTGCGTTCCACCTCCTGGTTCTGGTGTGCCAGCAGACGGGCTTTTTCCTGCAATTCCTCGTTGGTTTGTTGCAACTCCTGCTGGCGACTTTGCAACTCGTGCGCCAGGGATTGGGATTGCGTGAGCAGGTCTTCCGTACGCGTATTGGCCTCGATCGTGTTGATCACGATACCGATACTCTCCATGAGCTGTTTGAGGAACGCCTGATGGGTGTCGCTGAATCCTTCGAATGAGGCGAGCTCGATTACGCCCTTGATCTGATTTTCAAAAATAATCGGCAACGCGAGGATGTTGCGCGGTGCACTGCCGCCGAGGCCCGAAAAAATACGCAGGTAACCCTGGGGTACATTGGCCAGCAGGATTTTCTGTTTCTCAATCGCGCATTGTCCTACCAGCCCTTCGCCGATATCGACGCGTTTGCCATGTGCGCCGCGACCTTCAGACGCATAGCTGGCCAGCAATACGAGGCTCGGTTGATCGGCGATTTGATCGAGCACATAAAATTCTGCGTGTTGCGCAGCGACCACGGGTGCCAGTTCGGAAAGAATCAGTCCGCCGACCGCTTCCAGCGCTTTCTGCCCTTGCAACATGCGGCTGAACTTCGCCAGATTGGTTTTGAGCCAATCCTGCTCGGTATTTTTATGCGTGGTGTCCTTGAGGTTGCGGATCATTTCATTGATTGTGTCCTTCAGCGCCGCCACCTCGCCCTGCGCCTGAACGGTAATGGATCGCGTAAGGTCACCTTGTGTCACGGCGGTGGCCACCTCGGCGATTGCGCGCACCTGGGTCGTCAGATTCTCTGCGAGTTGATTGACGTTTTCAGTGAGGCCCTTCCACGTACCTGAGGCACCTGGCACTTTGGCCTGGCCGCCGAGTTTTCCTTCGACGCCGACTTCACGCGCCACGCTCGTTACCTGTTCGGCAAAGATGGCGAGTGTGTCGATCATGCTGTTGATCGTGTCGGCCAGTGCCGCAATTTCACCCTTGGCCTCGACCGTCAGTTTCTGTTTAAGGTCACCGTCGGCTACCGCCGTCACGACCTTCGCGATACCGCGCACCTGACCGGTAAGGTTACCGGCCATGAAGTTCACACTGTCTGTCAGGTCTTTCCAGGTGCCTGATACGCCTTGCACCTGTGCCTGGCCTCCCAGGCGTCCGTCCGTGCCCACCTCGCGCGCCACCCGCGTAACTTCGGCAGCGAACGAACTCAACTGATCCACCATCGTGTTGATAGTGTCCTTCAGCTCCAGAATTTCGCCTTTCACGTCCACGGTGATCTTCTTCGACAGGTCGCCCTTTGCCACCGCAGTCGTCACATTTGCGATATTTCGCACCTGTGCCGTGAGGTTACTGGCCATGGAGTTCACGCTGTCGGTCAAGTCTTTCCACGTTCCGGCAACGCCTTGCACGTCGGCCTGTCCGCCGAGCTTGCCTTCGGTACCTACTTCGCGCGCCACCCGTGTTACTTCGGCTGCGAAGGATCGTAACTGATCCACCATCGTGTTGATGGTGTTTTTCAGCTCGAGAATTTCGCCCTTCACGTCCACGGCGATCTTTTTCGACAGGTCACCCGTCGCCACAGCGGTCGTCACCTCGGCAATGTTGCGCACCTGCGCAGTGAGGTTGCCCGCCATGAAATTCACACTGTCGGTCAAGTCTTTCCAGGTTCCTGCTACGCCTTGCACGTCGGCTTGTCCGCCTAGCCTGCCTTCCGTTCCTACCTCCCGGGCAACGCGTGTCACTTCCGCTGCAAAGGAGCTCAGCTGATCGACCATCGTGTTGACGGTGTTTTTCAGCTCCAGAATTTCGCCCTTCACATCAACAGTAATCTTCTTCGACAGATCGCCTTTTGCCACGGCGGTCGTCACGTCGGCGATGTTTCGCACC
>JANYHZ010000043.1 GCA_025362135.1 Betaproteobacteria bacterium
AGCAGCGCGATCGCGGCCTCAGTGATGCCGGCTGCACCGAGCGTATGGCCGGTGAAGCCTTTGGTGGATGAACACGCGACAGCTGCACCGAAAACACTTTGCATTGCACGATCTTCCGCGCGGTCATTGGCTGGCGTCGCGGTGCCGTGAAGATTGACGTAATCGATATCGGCAGGCACAAGCCCGGCGCGATGCAGCGCTTCCTGCATCGCGCGGCGGGCACCGTCACCCTCCGGGTGTGGTGTCGACATGTGATGCGCGTCGCTGGTTTCGCCATATCCCAGCAGATGCAAGTTGGCGCTGCCCGATCCGCTGCGTTCAAGCAGCGCGAAACCTGCAGCCTCGCCAATCGAAATCCCGCGCCGCGCGACATCGAACGGGCTGCAGGCGTCAGGCGCCACGAGTTGCAGCGCACTAAAGCCATACAGCGTGGTGTGGCAAAGGCTGTCCACGCCGCCCACAACTGCGGCATCGATCAAGCCAAGCCGGATAAATCTTTCCGCGAGACAAAACACTTTTGCGCTCGACGAACATGCGGTGGATATCGTCATCGTCGGGCCGGTCAATGCCAGCAGCCGACGTACAAATTCGGTTGTGGCGTCGAGGTTGTGAGTGGTTTCGTAGCGGTAGTCTGCGGGCAGACGTCCACTTTGCGGCTCTCGTTGCTGGTAGGCAATCTCGGTGGACAGGATGCCGGAGGTGCTGGTGCCGATGAAGACACCGACGCGTTCAGGGCCGAAGCGCAGGCGTGCGTCCGCTGCTGCCGCCATGAAATTGTCCTGCTCCAGTCCCAATAACGCGAGGCGGTTGTTGCGGCAATCGAAGTCGCGCAACGCGTCGGGAAGTTTCACCGCATCATCGCCGTCAAGTGTTGCGACGCGGCCTATCCAGCACGGCAGTGGTGCCCAGTTGAGATCATTGGGCGCGAGCCCGCTGCGGCCTTCGCGCAATGCCTGTGTGGTGGCAAGGTTGCCGATGCCGGCGGCGCTGCTGGTGGTGTAGGAGGAGATTGCGAGGGGGGTCATACGATTATTGCTGTTGCCGTTATTCATGGTGGCGTTTCCCCTCTGCTTCGCTTCAAGTGTGCCCTTGTCCCGGCCTGTCGGCCACCCTCTCCCGTAAACGGGAGAGGGAAAAACCCTGCGTACCTGCGCCGCGCCCACAAAGAGGACAGTAATAACGCCAGCACCGCACCAAGCGCAACAGTACTGCCAATAGCGTGCAACACTGGGGTCGAGGATAACGTAAGAAAACCAAATGTGATGACCGTAGACGTACTGCAAACGGCCAGCGAGAGGCGCGTGCGTGCGCGCTCCGCTTCATCCACGGCGACACGTTCGAAGAAAAGCGCGTAGTTGAGGCCGATACCCAGCACCAGCAACAGCGCAACCAGATGGAACACGCTGAGACGCTCTCCACACGCCACCAGCACCGCAACCGTAAGGACTAGCGCCGCGGCCGCTGGCAGTGCCACGTGCAATGCGCGTAAAGCCGAACGCAAGCCTACAACAAGCAAAATCACGATCAATGCAGCGCCCCAGCCTGCTTGCGCCAGCGCTTCGCGGCGGAAGCCATCGACCATGTCGGAAGATATCTGTTTCAAATCCACGAGCTGGCTATTCATCTGCGGCATGGAAGCCAGATCCCGCACCAGCTTTTCCGATTCGACGACACCGCCTAGCGGTGTCAGCACCAGCCACTGACCGTCGAGTTCAACGACGAGCGCGTTCAGTCTCGCACCCAGCGGCGTGCCTGCATACGAAGCCATGCTCACGGGCGCTGCCACCTGGGACATGGCTTGACGCGCGGCGCGAACCTCCTCGACAAATGGCTGGAACGCGTCGGCCCGAAACGCGAGGCCTTTCAATGCCTGCGCAAGGTTGCGTTCAAGGTCACCGGATTCGGGCAGCGTGCGAAGTCGCGCACGTTGCGTGTCCGGTGTGGGCAGGAACCTGGCAGGCGAATCAAAACTGCGAAGCCATTTTTCCTGCTGCCAACGCTGCAGAACCGGCAACACGTTTTCGGCAGCCTGCAACGCCGCCGCCTGACTGCTGCCGCGACTGGCGAGCAACACGCTGACCTCCGGCGCGCCCATTTCGCGACGCAGTTGCGCATCCTGCGCACGTAACTCGGGCGGCACCGGGCTGATGCCAGCGAGATCGCGCTGCCACCAAGCCGGGTTCAGGTGCGCGAGCCACGCGCCGGCACCGACGACGGCAACCGCTGCAATGACGGCCGGCCAACGTGAACGGGTAAAAAAATCGGCGGACGGCAAGTTGATATGGAAAAATTCCAATGTGCGGTCGCCAAGCAACCATGGGATCAAGAATTGCGTGGTAAGCCCCGCCACCAATACGCCCACCATGGTGAGTACGCCGAGTTGCGCCAGGCCTTTGAAGCTCGACAGTGTGAGTGCCAGTGCACTCACAACCGTCGTTAGCACTGCCAGCGTAAGCGTAAGCCGGAGCCGCCTCGCGGCACTGCGAGCTGCCTCGCCGGGCGCGGTATTGAGCAGCAGATAACTTGGGTAGTCGACGGCTTCGCCGATCAATGTCGCTGCAAATCCCAGCGTGATGGCGTGCACCGAGCCAAATGTGGCGTTGACCACAAGCACGCCAATCAGCAAGCCAAAAGCGACCGGAATGACAACCAGTACAACCGCCAGCGCAGAGCGGTAGACCAATATCAGCATCGCCAATATCACCAGCGCCGAAAGTGCACTCAGCCGCTCTGCGTCGCTGCGAATCAGACGGCGCGATTCGGCCGCAAATACGCCCGGCCCGGTGAGGATTGCATCGACCTGTGGATGGGTTTCATTGAGTGCGCGCTTGACGGCGACCATCGCCTGTTCCTGCCGCTCACTATCGAAGCCGGGGGCGCGCGTCTGCGCAATGAGGAAGGCGCGCCTG
>JANYHZ010000054.1 GCA_025362135.1 Betaproteobacteria bacterium
AAGGCGCGCAGTTTGTGATCAAAAATCCAGGCGCTACGAGTACGTGCGGCTGCGGATCCTCTTTCTCGGTTTTATTGGCGTCAAATCCATAAAACGGGGGCAGTTGTCCCCGTTTCGCATTGATGCAGGGCAATTCGCGACACAGGTTGTGAATCCTGGATTTCGTTAGAATGCAGTAGGCTTCGCGCGCGCAGGCTAGGTATTCCGAACGCCCCTGGAACAAATTTCTTTTTTAGTAGTGAGTAGTCTATCCAAACCGTGTGACGTCATTTAGGACGCGCTAATTGATCTGGTGTATTCTGCGCGACCCACTAGACGCATTCCCAAAAGGAAAGTATCTAATGTCCCAATTTCATTCTTTTATCTTGAAAACGCTCTCCAGCAGCGTCTTGTTGTCACTCTCTGTCGCCGTCGTCGCCCAAGCACCCGCACCCGCACCCGCACCCGCACCCGCGGCTGCAACGCCTGTGGGCGCGGTACCGGCAGGCACTGTGCCGCCCGCGACGCCAGCGCCTGTTGTCCCCGGCGCGCCGCGGCCATTCAAAGAGGTCATCAAAGGGGCGAAGGAAACCGCAGGCTTTTTCACAGTTTACGAAAAAGACGAGAAAGTCTGGATTGCGATCAAGCCGGACCAATTCGATAAACCTTTTTTCTTCACATACAACATTCCCCAGAGTATCGGTGAGCGCGGCCTTTACGGTAGCCAGATGGGTGGATCCGAGCTGGTGGTTTTCAAGAAAATTGGCAACCAAATTCAGCTCCTCGCTAAAAACGTCGAATTCTTCGCGAAAGAAGGCAGCCCTCAGTCGCAGTTTGTATCCGAAGCATTTTCCGATAGCTTGATGGCCAGCGCGGCGGCTGCATCGGCACCAGAATCTGACAGCAAGGCAATGTTGGTTGAATTGAATGCGATGCTGCTTGCTGACATTCCTGGCTACAGCACCCGGCTGGAGACAGCATTTCGTATGCCATTTGCACTTGATGTCCGTAATTCCAGTTTTTCGCGCGTCAACAACAGTGATGAGCTCACCGGTGTGCAGGTAAAGGCGCATTTTGCTGTCCCGAAATTATCCGCGCCGCCGCTGACGCCGAGCCCCGTGCCACAGCCATCCCCACCACGTACGACGCCCGATCCACGCAGTTTGTTCGTGAGCTTTTATTATAGTTTTTCGAAATTACCCGAAACAGAAATGGCACCTCGAGTTGCGGACGATCGTCTGGGTCATTTTGTTACTACGCGTACTGACTACAGCGAAGATCTGACGCCTAAAGACAAAATTCACTACGTGAATCGCTGGCGCCTCGAGAAAAAAGACCCATCCGCCGCACTTTCTGAACCGAAGGAGCCGATCACGTATTGGCTCGACAAAAACATTCCACATAAATATCGCAAGGCAGTGATCGAAGGTGTATTGGAATGGAATAAGGCCTATGAGAAAATTGGCTTCAAGAATGCAGTGGTGACGAAACAACAGACCGACAAAGACAATTTCGACACCATGGATGCGCGCCATGCCTCTATCCGCTGGTTTGTCGGCGCTGATGTTGGTTTCGCAATCGGCCCATCGCATAAAGACCCGCGCACGGGCGAGATTCTGGACGCCGACATCGGCATGTCAGATGTGTTTGCTCGCGGCGCACGCCGCCAGGTTGCAGAAGACCTGGGCCGATCAACTGCGTTCAATGCCTACACGATGGGCAACCCTTTGACTGCGCATAAAGATTATCCTGCTTGCAACTACGCTGACGAAGGCGCACAGGAAATGCATTTCGCCATGGACCTGCTCGAGGCGCGTGGAATGGACATGGACAGTGCCGAGGCCGAGGCGGTCGCGCAGGCGTATGTCAAAGATGTGATCATGCACGAGGTGGGCCATACGCTGGGTCTTCGCCATAACTTCCGTGCTTCCACTATTTATACGATGAAGCAGATTCAGGATATCGAATTCACCAGACTGAACGGCGTTACGGGCTCGGTGATGGACTACACGCCGTTCAATCTGGCAACGAACGGCGAAAAACAGGCCGAGTACGTGATGTCCACGCTGGGACCATATGATTACTGGGCGATCGAGTACGCCTACAAGCCGATAGATGCGGCCAACGAAAAAGACGAATTGGCAAGAATTGCGTCGCGTTCCACCGAGCCATTGCTCGCGTTTGCGACCGACGAGGAAGCAATCAGCCAGTTCGGCGGCATGGATCCAGAGGTTAACCAATTCGATCTGGGCGGCGATCCGCTTGAGTATTACAAGAAACGCATGAAACTCTCGCGTGAGTTGTGGGACCGCCTGCAAACCCTGAAATTGAAGGACGGCGAAAGTTACGACCGCCTGACGCGCAGCTTCAATGCGGGTTTCGCGCAATTGGCGCGTGTAGCGCCGCTCGCGGCGAAATATGTGGGCGGGGTAAAGATGGTGCGCGATCACGCAGGCACTAACCGACCGGTGTTTGAACCGACGCCCGCGCCTCGCCAACGCGAGGCCTTGAATCTCATCACCGATGGCTTGTTCAAGATTAACAGCTTCAAATTCAAGCCGGAATTTGTGTCGCGTATTGGCGTTGATTTCCTTGGGCGTCGCCTCGATTTTTCCGGTGCCTCGGCCTCCTCAACCGACCCCAACATTTCCACCCGCGTGTTGAATGTACAAAAGGCGGTACTGGATGTTGTGATGAACGACAATGTTGCCCAGCGCCTGCTGGAATCGCAGGATAAGGTTGCCGATCCTTCCAAGTTGTTGAAGCTCTCGGAGGTCTACGACACTTTGCAAAACGCCATCTGGAGCGAGCTTAAATCTGGCGGAGAAATCTCTTCCCTGCGCCGGAACTTGCAGCGGGAACATGTGAAACGAATTTCCGCCGCATTGCTGCGCCCATCCGGGAACTCACCCGCCGACGCGCGCAGTTTACAGCGCGAAAATGCGGTTCAACTGCAAAGCGCGATGCGGACGGCGCTGGCAAAGCCTATGAGCAAGGAGTCTAAGGCGCATTTGGCGGAGAGCCTGAATATTCTTTCTGAGTCGCTGAAAGCGCCCATGCAGCGCGCGGGCGTTTAACGGAACGACACGGTTGGAAACTCTGACAGATCGAAAAGGGCTGCGTCAGCAGCCCTTTTTGTTTATAATTCAATGCTTTCCGAATTTGTAATTACACTCAAGAGGTCACCATGGCAGGAGAAAAAAAGCGCACCCGACGCAACACGCTGGAGCGCAAGTGTTTGAGTAAATACTTCAAGCGCCTTTTTATCGGCGCCAACAAGTCCACGTTCAAGATGCTTGAGACGATCAAGAAAATCTAATTCGCTTATGCATTCCCAAATTGAAAACCGCCGGGTTCGTCCGGCGGTTTTTTTTCGCCTTGGTGAGGGTGCCGCCGTGTTGAACGATATAGGTGACGGCATTGCTGCGCTGCAACATCGAAAGTAATTGACACATCTACGACGCAGTAATACGCTCAATTCAAACGAACGTTTGAATTTGTGCAATATTCCTTCTAACTGCCTGATAGCTAATACGAAATGTCCACTCTTCCGCTTCCGAGATTGCCCATTGGTGCCAGTTCGCCACTGGATCGCCCGGTCGAGACAACGGATACAAAGTCCAGGATTTTGGATGCTGCAGAGGAGCTTTTTATGGAGCACGGCTTTGAGGCCACGTCCTTGCGTCTGATCACAACGGCGGCCGGCGTGAACCTCGCCGCAGTCAACTACCACTTTGGTTCAAAAGAAGAGTTGTTTCAGGCGGTGCTAACGCGAAGGCTCGATCCGATGAACCAGGACAGAATGCAGTTACTGTCAGCTTACGAGACTGCGGCGGTCGGCAACCCGCTTACATGCGAGAAAATTCTCGCGGCAATGTTCATCCCTGCACTCAAGCTCGCGCGCGACCATGAACAGGGCGGCAAAAATTTTCTGCGTTTGCTAGGGCGCGCCTATGCCGATCCGGCACCGTTCATCCGTGAATTCCTGTCCACCCAGTACCGTGAAATGATCGCGCGCTTCCGCGCCGCGTTTAGTTGCGCGCTGCCGCACATCCCGCGTGAAGAACTCTCGTGGCGTTTGCATTTCGTGATGGGTGCGTTGTCGTACACGCTAGCCGGTGCCGATATGCTGAAAATAATTTCGCAAATACATCCAGAAGAAGCAACCAACGATGAGTTGCTCTTGAAGCGGCTAGCA
>JANYHZ010000061.1 GCA_025362135.1 Betaproteobacteria bacterium
ATTCCTCTCAACAGCACCATCCGGGCGTATCAATTTGTCGCTTGCTGGAATTTGCCCGCATAGCTCAGGGGTAGAGCAACCGCCTTGTAAGCGGTAGGTCGTCAGTTCGAATCCGACTGTGGGCACCAACTTTCATCGAGCGCATTCGGGGTATCGGGAACGTCATGCGAACTTCATACTCCAACATGGATGATGCTGCACCACCTGCTCCCCGTCCGTCTCCAGCCATCAACGCTACCGCCTGCATGCGACCCAGAAATCAATTCATAGCGGCCTTCTGCATTCTAGTCTTCGCGTCTAATGGCTCGTTCGCAGCACCTGTCAAGACACCGCACGTTGAGGCGGAAATTATTGCGCGCGATGCCGCCGTGCAGCCGGGACGGCCGATCGAGGCAGCACTGCGCCTGAAAATCATTGATCACTGGCACACCTACTGGCGAAATCCAGGGGATTCCGGGCTACCGACGAAATTAACTTGGTCGTTGCCGGTTGGTATCACAGCCGGGGCGATTGTTTGGCCTTACCCCAAGAAGTTGCCGCTGGGGCCGCTAATGAATTTTGGCTACGAGGGTGAAGCGCTCCATCTTGTAACTTTGCAAACAGCTAGTGACTTGAAACCGGGCCAGAATCTGACTCTCAAGGCAAGAGCTGAATGGTTGGTTTGTAGCGACGTATGCATTCCCGAGAGCGCGGACCTGGCGATTTCTCTGCCGGTCTTGGCCTCAGCGCCCCTGCGCGACGCCCGCTGGGAAAAGGTCTTTTCGGAGGCGCACGCTGCGCTCCCGGGCACGCTCAAAGGCTGGAAGACCGACGCATCGGTTGCGAACGGCAAATTCAGCCTCACGTTAACGCCTCCCCCAGGCGAAGTTGTAGCACCTGGAGAATTCTCGTTTTACCCTTTGCGCGAAGACATCATCGCCAATGCCGGCAAGCAGATTTCAAGCAAAACCAATGATGGCTTTCGCCTGCAAATTCCGCTGGCTGACTCGGTTAATTTAACACTCAAGTCTTTGGACGGTGTGTTGGTGAGCCAGCATGGTTGGGGCAAGACACAACCCGGGAAGGCGGTTGAAATTTCTGCGCCCATAACGTCCTCCAAAGCGATTTCGAAGCTTTCCGATCTAAAATCGGGCGCAACCGCTGGCGCACAAAATGGGGTTCAAGATGGCCGCGAGCTTGGTTTGGCAATTGCGCTTATTTTCGCCTTCGCAGGCGGAATGATCCTGAATCTGATGCCCTGTGTTTTTCCAATACTCGGAATCAAGGTCATGGGCTTTGTGCAGCATGCACAAGGCGATCCGAGTCGCCTGAAGGGGCAAGGGTTGGCGTTTTTAGGCGGCGTGGTAGTTTCATTTTGGGCGCTCGCAGGGTTGTTGCTCGCGTTGCGCGCAGGCGGTGAATCCATTGGATGGGGATTTCAGTTGCAATCACCCGCATTTGTGACGTTGCTGGCGATACTGTTTTTGCTCATGGCGCTAAATCTGAGTGGTATTTTTGAGTTCGGAATGCGTTTGCAATCTGCAGTTGGCACCCTCCAGACACACCGCAAGCGTGGCCCGATGATTGAGGCATTCTTGTCAGGCGTGCTTGCCACCATTATCGCGACTCCGTGCACGGCACCGTTCCTGGGTGCGGCGTTGGGCTATACGCTTGCACAGCCGACTTCCGTGTCCCTCCTTGTCTTCACGGCAGTGGCGTTTGGAATGGCCACTCCTGTGCTGATTTTGTCGATTTTCCCAGGCTGGCTGCGGCACTTGCCAAAGCCCGGTATCTGGATGGACACCTTCAAGCAATCCATGGCTTTCCCGTTATTCGCAACAGTCGCGTGGCTGACGTGGGTGCTGGGTTCGCAGCAGGGCAATGATGGCGTCGGCGTGTTGTTGTTCGGCATGGTCGTCATCGCGCTCGGCGCGTGGCTCTACGGACATTGGCAGATCAAAAAGCCCATTCGTGCGCTTGTCGCGGCCATTTCGTTGCTGCTCGCTGGCCTGATAATCGCGTGGCCGGGCATCACGCCGCCGCGAACTGATCGCGGCCCAGTCACAAGCGACGCGAAAGAGGCTTGGGTGCCATTTTCCAAACAAACCGTTGCCGATTTTCGCGGCCAAGGTCGCACGGTCTTTATCGACTTCACCGCAACTTGGTGTATCACTTGTCAGGTAAACAAACGTATCGCGCTCAATGACAAAGCAGTCTTGCAGAAGTTTACCGATATGAATATCGTCCGCGTGAAGGCCGACTGGACCATAAAGGACCCCGCGATTACCGATGCGCTCGCTGAGTTCGGACGCAACGGCGTCCCACTTTACGTACTTTACCCTGCAGAAGGAGCGCCCCAAATTCTGCCTGAAATTTTGACGCCCGCTATCGTATTGTCGGCGCTCGAAAAGTCACGTGCCCCTGCGACACAATAGACAGGGAACCATTTCAAATGCATGCGTGATATTGGACGGGCGGAAGAAATTTTGGTGCGCATACTTGCGCACCATCGCTTGAAAATGGCGCTATCATCTTCGTTCCCAATGATCTGTATTGCTACCAATCCATGAGTGCTCGCTCCCTTCCTTCCCTTCCAATAGCCGTGCTCGCGGCCTTGGTAGCGCTGACGTTTTGGCTGAATCAATTTGTGCAGGCTCCCCGTACGCGCACCGATGGCAACAAGCGACACGATCCAGACTTGGTCGTGGAAAACTTCACCGCGCAGGCTCTCGGGCCGACGGGCGACGTGCAATATACGGTCAAGGCGGCGAAGATGGCGCATTTTCCGGATGACGACTCATCTCTGCTGGAGAGGGTGGTTTTCACCGCTTTGCACCCCGATTTGCCGCCAATCGTTGCCGAGGCACCACGCGGCAGGCTGCTCGCCGGGACTGATGAGGTTATTATGGAGGGTGGTGTGCTGGTTACGTCTGAAAAAACGAAAAAGTATCAGCCGCTCAGGTTGTCCACGCCGACACTTAATATATTTCCAGGCAAGAATATCGCGCGATCTACGGATGGCGTGCGACTTGACAGTCCTTCAGGCCAACTCACGGCGCGCAGGATGGAGCTGAACAGTCTCACAAGACGAGTTCGGCTCGAGCAAGGGCGCGCATCCTATCAACAACCTCAATCGACGACGCAATGAGAAACCCGACCGAAGGAATATGCCGCTGTGTGGAGCTGATTCTGGTCGTGATCGGCCCTTTGCTTGCGGCCAACGCCCACGCGGAGCAGGCAGATCGAAAGAAACAAACAGATATCGTTTTCGACGTCGCAACGGTTGATCAAAGCAAACGGGTCCGGACGTTGGAGGGTAACGTTGTTCTCACCAAAGGCACCATGCGTTTCGCGGCGGAACGAATGATCGTCAACGAAGACGAGGCGGGCTATGTAACCGCTCAGGCCTTTGGCGGGCCAAATGGTCAAGTCGCGTTCAGACAGAAACGCGAAGGTAGCAACGAATTGATGGAAGGCGTTTCTGATCGCGCGGAATACGATGAGAAAGCCGATACCTTGAAGCTTCTGTCCCGTGCTCGGCTGAAGAGTGGCGGGGACGAATTGAAAGGCGAGTACATTTACTATAACTCCGTCACTGAAGTAATGCAGGTACGCAATGCCATTCCGGACGCAAAGGGATCGGTGGCAACAGGGGGCAGCTTCAACCGTCCCACCATCACGATCCAGCCGAAATTGCTGGACGAAAAATCCAAACAATCCCCACCCGCCAAAACCAACTAGGCATCCGATTCTCATCGCAATACCAAGATGAACAAGCCCTCAGAAACACCATTCGCCGCGATAACGGTGCTCGATCAAAAGAGTGTTTTGCGCGTAGACGGCCTGCGCAAATCCTATCGCAACCGGATGGTGGTGGCCGACGTTTCTTTTTCGGTAGAGAGCGGCGAAGTCGTCGGCCTGTTGGGACCAAATGGTGCCGGGAAGACCACCTGCTTCTACATGATTGTGGGGCTCGTGCCTGTCGATGGGGGTCGGATTTATCTGGACGGCAATGACTTGTCGCGCTTACCGATTTTTCGTCGATCTCGGCTTGGGCTGTCCTATCTGCCCCAAGAGGCCTCAATTTTTCGCAAGCTTACCGTCGCTGAAAATATTCAGGCGGTACTGGAATTACGCGATTTGACGAACGAGGAAATCGACGCCAAACGCGAGTCTTTGCTCGAAGAATTACACATAGAACACCTGAGAAGTAGCCCCGCTATTAGCCTCTCTGGCGGAGAACGGCGGCGTGTTGAGATCGCGCGTGCGCTCGCGGTTGAGCCGCGTTTTATTTTGCTGGACGAGCCTTTTGCCGGGGTAGACCCAATCGCGGTCATTGATATTCAGGAAATCATCAGTTTCCTCAAGAATCGAGGCATCGGCGTCCTCATCACCGACCACAATGTACGAGAAACGCTCGGTATTTGCGATCACGCCTACATCATCAATCAGGGTACTGTTTTGGCGTACGGTAAGCCCGCAGAAATCATCCGTAATGAAGCGGTGCGCAAAGTTTACCTGGGAGAAAATTTCCGCTTGTGACGTAAAAGCGGCGTCAGATCTCCCATGAAACAAAGTCTCCAGCTCAAGCTCTCCCACCACCTGACGTTGACGCCGCAATTGCAGCTGTCAATTAAGCTACTGCAGCTTTCGACGATCGATTTGAATCAGGAACTGGAACGGTATTTACTCGAAAACCCACTGCTCGAGCGGGTGGACATAAGCGGGGAGCCGGTTGATCTCGCCACGAACTTTGGCAATGGCAGCGATTACAGTTCTACCCAGTCGAACGAAGCGTCGGCTTCTGCCGTGACAGAAGCCGAATCGGGGGCGAGTGAAGATCGGGGCGACCACGCCTTCGATGCCTCCATGGATGACGGCAGTAACTACGCCACTGCATCGCGACGCAGCGATGACGATGAAGACGGCGAATTTTCACAAATGGCGGCCGCTGAACCGACGCTCCAGGAGAGCCTGATCAATCAACTTACACTAATGCCTCTACCAGAGCGCGACAAGCGTCTCGCGATGATTCTGATAGCGCATCTCGATGAAGACGGTTATCTAACTCAGGATATGGATGACCTGTGCGCGATGATTGCCGAGCACATGGAGGTCGAGCCCGATGATCTACAAATTGCCTTGCGCCGTGTGCAGGCCCTCGAGCCAACAGGTGTCGCAGCGCGTTCGCTATCGGAGTGCCTCGCCTTGCAACTCAGGGCGCTTCCGGGCGATACCCCGCATCGCGACCGCGCGTTTCAAGTCGTCGATCAGCACCTGGATATTCTGGCGTCGCGCGACTTCGCCAAGTTGAAGCGTCTGCTCCGCTGCGATGATCAAGAGGTCAAACAAGTGCGGGAGTTGATCGTATCGCTTGATCCAAAACCCAGTCGAAATTTCGGTCAGGGCGATATCCGTTACGTGATAGCCGATGTTGTTGTCAAGAAAATCGGCGGCAAATGGACCGCCCAACTCAATTCCGAGGCCATGCCAAGACTCCGCGTAAACAAGTTATATGCGGATTTGCTCCACAAAAGCCGCAATGGCGACGGAAAGAATCTTGCTGGCCAACTTCAGGAAGCTCGTTGGCTGATAAAGAACGTCCAGCAACGGTTCGACACCATATTGCGCGTGACGCAAGCCATCGTTGAGCGCCAGCGACATTTCTTCGATCACGGGGAAGTTGCGATGCGTCCGCTGGTGCTACGCGAGATTGCGGATCAGGTTGGGCTGCATGAGTCGACGATTTCAAGGGTGACAACGCAAAAATACATGCTCACACCAAGAGGAATTTTTGAACTGAAATATTTCTTCGGCTCAAGCGTCGCGACCGATGAGGGCGGTGCCTGCTCTTCCATTGCCATCCGAGCACTCATCAAGCAATTGGTTCACGCAGAGGACACAAAAAAACCACTGTCAGATCACCGGATTTCGGATATTCTGGGACAGCAGGGAATTGTTGTGGCCCGGCGTACAGTAGCCAAGTATCGCGAAGCGATGCAAATCCAGCCAGCAAACTTGCGAAAGTATTTTGGTAGTAGCGCTTCTTAAAATGTAATGGGTATTTCGTAGCGCAGTAGGTCAAACCGTAGTGCATTGGTAGATTAAGTGTGTTGCTCACAATGATGTTATTCATGTAGTTAACTTGCACAGGCTGCGCAGCGCGTTCTCAGAATTGCGCTGGCACCTTTAGAAAGGAGATTGGCAAATGAACTTGAACATGACCGGCCATCACCTCGAAATCACTCCGTCAATACGTGATTACGTGTCCTCCAAGATGACCAGAATCAACCGGCATTTCGATCACGTGATAGACGTAACCATGATTTTAAGCGTCGAAAAACTACGCCAGAAAATCGAAGCCAACGTACACCTTTCCGGCAAGGATATCTTTGTCGAAAGCGAGAACCCGGACATGTATGCGGCGATTGATCTCCTGGTGGACAAACTTGATCGGCAGATCATCAAACATAAGGAAAAAGTCAAAAACAAACATGACATTTCGGCGCTGAAACGAATCCCCTCAGACCCCCAATAAACGAATGCGGCCGGTATCATGCCGGTCGCGACTTCGCGCCACCCGTATAATTTCCACACCAGTGTTTTTGCAATCGTATATCCCTTGTCACGCAGCGCCCAGTGGCGTCAAAAAAGCGTTATCCTGCGTGCCTTTTCCGGCGGACCGGCAACCAACGCTTCTCAATCCGTACTTTCGTATCCTCCATGAATTTCATTAGCAAAACGTTATCGGCTTCGCGTGTTGCACTTGACGTTGATCTCACCAGCAAAAAGCGTCTGTTCGAACAAGTTGGCCTGATGTTCGAGAATGAAAATCGAATCGCAAGAGCCAGTGTTTTTGACGCGCTTTTCGCCCGCGAAAAGCTGGGTTCGACCGGGTTGGGCTTTCAGGTCGCCATTCCCCACGGGCGCATAAAAAACTTGCGCGACACCGTTGCGGTGTTTGTTCGGGCCAAGGATGGCATCCCTTTTGAATCGCCAGATGGCGAACCGGTGCGCTTGGTTTTCGCAATGCTGGTTCCCGAACACGCCACGGAACAGCATTTGAATATGCTCTCGGAGCTTGCGCAGATATTTAGTGACGCTGAACTGCGCGACGCTCTGTTGCTGGAACCTGATCCCGCTTCGATCCACAAACTTTTGACAGAATGGTCGCCGTATGCCGCGATTAAGCGTACAGCAACTCTTTGAGGATAGACGCGAAAAGCTGCAACTGACCTGGATCGCCGGTCAAAAGGGTGCTTCGCGCGAACTCACGCACGAAGCACTCAACCGCCCAGGAGTCGGCCTGGTTGGACACTTGAATCTCATTCACCCGATCATGATGCAGGCCCTGGGATCGAGCGATCTCGAATACCTGAGTACCCAACCCGCGATGGCTCGCAGCGAGAGTTTGAATGCGCTCTGTACCGGCGAGACAATTTGCATTTTTTTGTGCGACGGAGCCGACGCGCCAGACTTTCTAATCGAAACGTGTGATCGTCACGCCACACCGTTGTTCCTTTCACAAAAGCAAAGCCGCGTGTTCGTCAATTTGCTCCGGCCCTACCTACAACGCGAGTTATCCGAAGTTACCTCCAGTCATGGTGTATTTCTCGATGTTCTTGGCTTCGGCACGCTGATTACAGGCGATTCACAAATAGGCAAGAGTGAGCTTGCACTGGAATTGATTTCGCGCGGCGCGGGACTGGTGGCGGATGATGCCGTGGAACTGTATCAAGTAGGGCCTGAAACCATTCAGGGCCGATGCCCTGCACTGCTGCGCGATTTTCTTGAGGTTCGCGGGATCGGGGTCCTGAATATCAGGGCCATCTTTGGTGAAACTGCCGTTCGACCGCGAAAGACACTGCGGTTGATCGTTCATTTGGAGCGACCGACCGACGAATATTTCCACGGCCTTGATCGATTGCAGACAAAATCGAGCGCCACATCAATTCTCGGCGTTGAAATTCCGACCGTTACATTGGCTGTGGTGGCGGGTCGTAACCTTGCCGTTCTGGTCGAGGCGGCAGTAAGGCATTACATCCTGCAAACGCGCGGCTACGACTCCACCAAAGATTTCATTGACCGCCATGAAGAGGCAATGCGAGAGCAGTCTGGCAGCGTAGCGAGTGACAATGCCGCTAGGCGATTAGGCGACACGAGCGCATTTCGTGCTTATGGCACTGAATGAACGCCCTAATTCGCGACATATTATCCAGCAGCCGGAAAACGTGATGCAGCTCATTCTTCTCAGTGGCCTGTCGGGTTCCGGCAAAAGCGTGGCATTGAACGCTTTGGAAGATGCCGGTTACTTCGCGGTGGACAATCTTCCTGCCAGCCTGATTAATGCGCTCATCAATTCAATCAAGGCGAATAGTGACAAGGTGGCCATTAGCATCGACGCGCGAACTGGTGAGACAATTGAGACGCTTCCAGCGACAATCGGGCAGCTGGCCGCCGATGGCATTGATTGCCGCGTTATTTTTCTCGAGGCAAGTGACGAAGCGCTGGCACGAAGGTTCTCCGAGACGAGACGTCCCCACCCACTCGTCGAAAAGTTTCCGGGTGACGTGATTGCCTGTATCAAGGAAGAACGTCGCGTTCTCGCGGAAATCGCCGAACTGGGATATCGCATGGATACGTCAGAAGTGAGCCCGAACGCGTTGCGGGGATGGATCAAGGACTGGCTGAAGGTTGATCGCAACCGGATTGCGCTGGCATTCCAGTCTTTTGGATTCAAACATGGCATTCCAATCGACGCTGACTTCGTATTCGACGTACGTTTCCTGCCAAATCCGTTTTACGATCCCCTGCTAAGGCCGCTTACGGGCAAGGACGCACCGGTAAAGGCATTTCTCCAGACAGATTTGAACGTGGCACACCTCATTGATGACATCGCATCTTTTTTGATTCGCTGGCTACCGTCATTCATGGGCGACAATCGCGCTGCGTTGACAATTGCCATCGGTTGCACTGGCGGACAACACCGCTCTGTTTATGTCGTGGAAGAATTAGGTCATCGATTTGGTTCTGACCAACAGGTACTGATTCGACATCGGGACCTGTTCAGTACACATTGAGAGATTTTCTTGGTGAAGTCTTTTTTTGCAAATGTCGCGGGGTCTTTCCGCCACTCGCTGAAGCTGAACCCGTATTTCTGTGCTGAATTGCCGCTGTTTCCTTTGGGTTCCGTTTTGTTTCCCGGCGGGAAGTTGGCATTGAAAATATTTGAGCAGCGCTACCTCGAGATGGCGAAGTCTTGTCTCAAGACACAGGCACCATTCGGCGTGGTGCTTATTCGCGAGGGCGAGGAAGTGGGCGTCCCCGCTGTACCAGAGACGGTGGGCACACTCGCCTATGTGACGGGTTGGGACATGCAAAACCTTGGTGTGTTGCAACTGCGGGTGCAAGGTGCCGAGCGTTTCAAGCTTCTTTCGCAGTCAATCATGAAAGACGGCCTCATCATCGGCCAGGTCTCCATGCTCCCAGACGACATGCATGCCGATTGTTCGGAACATGCCGCGTGCGCAGAATTTCTGCGTAAGGTTTTTGTGCAAATCGACTCGGCCGATATTGCCAACCCGCAGCGATTCGATGACGCCGGCTGGGTGGGGTATCGTTTGACTGAATTGTTGCCGTTCAGAAACGCCGTGAAGCAGAAAATACTGGAGCTTACCGATGCGCGAATGAGGCTTGAAATATTGTACCGATTTCTCGTCGATCAACGCTTGGTCGCCTGAGCGGACTTCGCTGCCGCGAGGATGCGTTTAACCGGGGCAGGAATCGCGGCGGCGGTTGCATCATCGAGATCGACCCAAATCAGCCCCGGCTCCATGGCGCGTGAAGGCAATTTTGCGACGGCAATTTCTACCGGAAAAATCGCGAGCGAAAAATGCGTGAAGCCATGATCGACCCGGACCATCTCCCGCACTACGCGACCAGTGAGACGAAAGCGCAAATGTAGCGTCTTTGAAATATCTGCGCCGATGGGCAACTCGGGCAGGCTCCACAAGCTTCCCCAGATGCCGGTAGGTGGGCGCTTTTCCAGCAAGACTTCACGTGAAGAAATAATCACCAGCATGCGCGTTTGTCTGTGCGGAATTTCTCGGCGTTCGCTTTTACCGGGTAACTCCTCCACCAGGCCCTGTTCCAGCGCGATGCAAGTTTTCCGTACCGGGCAAAGCAGGCAGGCGGGCTGGCTCCGTCTGCAAACGGTGGCACCCAGATCCATCATGCCCTGTGTATAGGATTCGATTCCCGAACGTGGTAGCAGCGCTTCTGCGATCTGCCACAACTCGTCCTGGATTTGCTTGCTCCTGACATCGCCCTTTACGCAAAAATGACGCGCAATCACCCTCCTCACATTACCATCGAGAATCGCGCACTTCCCGCCAAATGCAAAAGCGCTGATCGCGGCTGCGGTCGAACGACCGATTCCGGAGAGCGCATGAATCGCATCAAACTCTTGCGGAAAAATACCGCCGTGCGTCGCCATAATTTGTTGTGCGCCACGGTGAAGATTTCGTGCGCGCGCGTAGTAGCCCAACCCTGCCCAAAAGGGCATCACGTCATCGAGAGGCGCTGCCGCCAATGTGGCGATATCAGGGAAGCGATCGAGAAATTTTTCGTAGTAGGGCACGACGGCTGAGACCCGAGTCTGTTGCAACATGACCTCTGAAAGCCAGATGCGGTATGGATCGCGCGTGTTTTGCCATGGCAAATCATGACGACCTTCACGTTTTTGCCAGCCGATTACTTTTCTTGCGAAAGTGCTCATAACTCTTCGAAATGAAGTTTCGTCACAATGGTAGCATGCGAAAATCCCGCCTCCGACCAGTCACACACAAGGCAACACAATAGCCAGCGCCTATTGACATCATCCAGTCAATCTATTGGACGAATTGCCTTGATCATCGTATCTTGTGCCGCTGCATCGAGCAGACAATCGATTGATTTTGAACAGGAGATTCATCATGAAACTCAAAGGCACGAAAACCCACGACAATCTTAAAGCCGCCTTTGCGGGTGAAAGCCAGGCCAATCGTCGTTACCTGTACTTCGCAAATAAGGCTGACGTCGAAGGCAACACGGAAGTCGCTGCATTGTTTCGCGCAACTGCGGAAGGTGAGACTGGCCATGCGCATGGCCATCTTGACTATCTCGCTCACGTTGGTGATCCAGCGACCGACCTGCCAATTGGCAGCTCTGAAAATAATCTGAAAGCCGCGGTCGCCGGTGAAACGCACGAGTACACCGATATGTACCCCGGTATGGCCAAGTCAGCGCGTGACGAGGGCTTTGAAGAAATTGGTGACTGGTTTGAGACACTGGCTAAAGCGGAGCGCTCGCACGCCAACAAGTTCCAGAAAGCGCTGGATGCCCTGGTAGCCGCTTAACAACCGATTGCCCCAAAAGAGGCGGGGAGACTTGCGTCTCTCCACCTTAGTCCTCCGCCCCTACTCATCTGTCCGAAATATGTCCCCACGTGAAGGGAGCCTGGAAGCGCCCACTCGACACCCCATTGATTGGCATAATCCCGATTTCTATTCGGTCGAATCCGCGCTCGAGGAAATGGAACGGGTGTTTGATATATGTCACGGTTGCCGCCGTTGCGTTTCCTTGTGCAATGCTTTTCCGCGACTCTTCGATCTCATCGACGAAAGCCCGACTCTTGAGATGGATGGGGTGCCCAAGGCCAAGTATTGGGCAGTCGTCGATCAGTGCTATTTGTGTGATGTTTGCTACATGACAAAGTGCCCATATGTGCCGCCACATCCGTGGAATGTTGATTTCCCGCACCTGATGCTGCGCGCCAAGGCCATCCAGTTTAAACAAGGTCCACGGACCAAATTCCGCGACACTAATCTTTCCTCGACTGATCGCAACGGGAAACTGGCCGCCATTCCTGTCGTGGTTCATGTCGTGAACGCGGCGGCCAAAGTGCCAATCATCCGCAGCATGATGGAGTCCACCATTGGCGTGCATAAAAACGCCTGGCTGCCGGAATTCACCAGCAAGACGTTCCGTAAAAATGTGTCGGCCAGCAAAACCAGGGTAATCACAGACGGGAAACGCACAAAAGGCAAGGTGGCGATATTTTCGACTTGCTACGTGAACTACAACGAGCCTGGCATCGGCTTTGATCTCACCAAGATCCTTGACCACAACGACATCGCCTACGTGATCGTCGAGAAAGAAGCTTGTTGTGGCATGCCAAAACTGGAACTTGGCGATCTCGACTCAGTGGCGGCGCTTAAAGAAAAAAACATTCCGCCGTTAGCGAAACTCGCAAATGAAGGCTACACGATCATCACGCCGATTCCATCCTGCACGTTGATGTTCAAGCAAGAACTGCCACTTATGTTTCCGCATGATACCGACGTGCAAGCGGTGAAAGCGGCGATGATGGACCCATTCGAGTACCTGATCGGGCGCGAGAAAGATGGATTGCTGAAGAAAGATTTCACATCCAAACTTGGCAACGTCTCCTATCACATCCCCTGCCATTCCAGGGTGCAGAACGTCGGGCAAAAAACGCGCGAAATATTGGAGATGGTCCCTGACACCAAAGTGACTACGGTTGAACGTTGCTCAGGGCACGCGGGAACCTGGGGCGTCAAAAAAGAATTTCACGATATTGCTTTGAAGATCGGCAAGCCCGTATTTCGCCAGATATCAGAAGCTCAACCCGATTACATTAGCTCCGATTGCCAACTAGCCGCACATCACATTGAGCAAGGTATTTCGTTGCTCAAAATAGACCAACCCGAACACAAAGTGCAAATTGCGCATCCAATTACGCTGGTTCGGAAAGCTTACGGATTACCCGACTGAGGAAATTTGCATGACGGCAGCTACTATGAAAAAAATTACACTACAAAACCTGATGTCTCTCGAAGCCTATGCCAAAGCGCGCAAGGAGTTTCGCGCCAACGCGATCGCCCATAAGCGACTCCGCTCGGTACATATTGGCGACCATGTCACGCTTCTATTCGAAGACGAAATGACTATTCGTTACCAGATTCAGGAGGTATTGCGCGTCGAGAAAACTTTTGAGGAAGCCGGCATTCAGGATGAGTTGGACGCCTATACGCCCCTGATCCCCAATGGTCGCAATTTCAAGGCGACCATGCTGATCGAGTACGTGGATGAAGTTGAACGTCGGTTCGCGCTCACCAAACTAAAAGGCATTGAGGACAAAACCTGGATTCAGGTCGAGGGCAGCAAGAAAATCTACGCCATCGCCGATGAAGATCTGCTACGCGAGAACGAGACCAAGACTTCAGCCGTGCATTTTTTGCGTTTCGAGCTTACAGAGGAAATGGCTGCTGCACTGAAATATGGTGTATCACTGGCGATGGGTGTGAACCATCCGCAGTACACCGTTGCGATGGAAGTGAACAACCAAACCAGGGTGGCGCTCGTCCGCGACCTCGCCTAGCGACTCCCGCACAGTTCAAAATCAACGGCCCGCAATTTTGCGGGCCGTTGATTTTTTGGAGCGGGCGAACGGAATCGAACCGTCAGCTCTAGCTTGGGAAGCTAGGGTATTACCACTATACGACGCCCGCAAATTTGTCCTGCCACGCAATTGTAGCTTCATTCTGCCGCAGCGGTGCATCACGCGATGGGCGCACCCGCGCGACTATTCGCGAGGCAAATACGGGGCAATTCCCAAAATATTTATGTCGGTCTCCTCCAGATTGTGAACCAGTTCACAAGATTCGCGATGGTAAAAAGTATTTTCCAAAAAAGTATGCATCCAGGCTTGCCATACAAGCGTAAACCTCGCGTACGCAAAAATTTATCAAGTCACAAACTCAGAAAGGAACTCCCATGCAGATGTTTCAGGGCCGCGCGAAAATGGCAACCGCCATCTTACTTGCGGCAATATTGAGCGGTGGATTGACCTCTACCGCCGTCAATGCGCAAACGAGCGATTTCACCACCAGCAGCAAGCTTCTGCTAACCGGCGGGATCACCAACATCGAAGGGTCTGCCGGTGGAGGATTGACACCCTGGGCGGTTATCGGCGGGTACGGTACCAGAGATCAAATCGGTGCCAACGCATTCTTCACCAATGTGCGTTCCCAGGACTACGAGCTTCGCACCGGTGGTGCACTGGTCGGTATTTATGATCGTGTTGAGCTGTCTTTTGCACAACAAAAATTCGATACGCGCCAGGTGGGCGGCTTGCTCGGGCTTGGCAACGGCTACACATTCACGCAGAAAATCTACGGTGCCAAAGTAAAGGTGGCGGGCGACGCGGTGCTGGAACAGGATTCGTGGCTGCCGCAAATTGCGGTAGGTTTCCAACGCAAGGAAAATAATCGCGGGGATTTGTTGCGCGCGCTGGGCATCAAGAGTGACAGGGGCACGGACTATACCGTTTCCGCCACCAAGCTTTTCCTTGCGCAAAGCGTGTTAATCAATGGCACGGTGCGGTTCACCAAAGCCAATCAGACCGGCATACTGGGCTTCGGCACCGCCACGCGAGACAAATACGACGCGGTATTTGAAGGCTCCGTCGCCTGGCTTCTACGCAAGGATCTGGCGGTCGGTGCGGAATTCCGCCAGAAACCCGACCATCTGCCGTTCAAGGAAGACAACTGGTATGACGTCTTCGTTGCGTGGGCACCGACCAAAAACGTGTCGGTCACGTTGGCCTACGCCAATTTGGGCAACATCGTTATTAAAGATAAACAGAAAGGCACCTACCTTTCTGTACAGGTCGGCTTTTAATTTATTCATCGGAGAACAACCATGCGACAAAAATTAGGATTTCTGGCAACAGCATTGTGCATCGTTTTAGGCGGTGCCCTGTTGAGCACCGGCGTGCACGCCCAAGAGGGTGTGAAGCTCACCGACGATGCCGGTATCTACAAAGAGTTTGGCGAAAAGTCCGGACTAGTAAAAATCATGGACGACTTCATGGTCAACCTGCTCAAAGATCCACGCACCAAACCGTCGTTCGAGAATGTCGACCAAAATCGCATCAAAGAACAATTGGTAGACCAGTTCTGCTTCATTCTGAATGGGCCCTGCGAATATAAAGGCGCAAAGATGAAACCGATCCACGCCAACTCCGGTATCAATCGGGAGAATTTCAACGCACTGGTCGAACAACTGCAATTTGCGATGGACAAGAACAACGTTCCGTTCCGTGCCCAGAACAAACTGCTCGCAGTGCTGGCACCCATGCATCGGGACATCATTACCAAGTAACACTTCTCGTGCCGGTGCCGCGTCACGCGCCGCGCTGGAAAAGCCCATCTGTTGAAAATCAGATGGGCTTTTTTTGTGCCTTGTTTAGAGACTTTTACACTAAACACCAGCACTGGAGGGCTGTTTCAGGCATTTGTGCTCCAAACGCCTCGTCAATAAAGGAGTTTGATTGTTGAAAAATACCCGGCATTCGCCGCAGCCATTCGCGCCGCCAGGCTGCAATTCGCGCCAAGGGTGTCGCCACTGGTCGCAAGGCCTGTCAACAACTCTCTATCAATAACTAGACTGGTCCCATGATTCTATTCACCGCGCCGCGCCAACCCTAACCGGAGAAAACCATGAACCCACTTTCTTTCATCACCTCACCAGTCATTGACATCACCAGAGCCGTCACCTACCCGTTCAAGATGATATTTGTCGTCGGCATTTGCGCGCTCGTCAATGTGATGACTTCACCCGGCGTGTGGTGGGTGCACTGGGTCGCGTTCGGCATGGGCATCGGCTTGATTGCAGTCTGGGCGCGGGCGATTAAAACGCTTGTCGCCACGATTGGCATCGCGGCAATCGCCTACTTTGCGTATCGCTACTGGAAAAATCGGCGCACGCCCGATGCCATCACGCGCACGCTCGCGGAAGTGAAACCGTTCATGCATAAAGCCGCAGCCTGACGGGCATCGACCAGCTGTTTCGCCTATATTGAAAGCCCTACGATGCACACCGCCGCCATGCCGCAAACCGCACGCGAAAAAGCCGAACGAGAGTTGTGTCACATCACCGATTCGGCGTACTTTCATCCGCTCGAGGCGATACGCTTTTTCCGTCGCTGGCCGCGCAGTTTTTTGCGCAATCTGATCTACACGCTCATCTTCAACCTGATGTTCGCGCTCGCGTTCACGTTATTGGCCTATGTGTTTGTGAGGAAGATCGGGCTCGCCGAATTTCCGGAGATCTTCACCGAGAACATCATTATTTCCAACGTTGTCGGCTTTGCGTTCTGGATTGTATTTTCCGCTTTGGGACCGGTGATGCGTCGTGTCAATAGCCGACCGTTTTGGTTTGTCGCATTGTTTTACGCGATTCTCGGGACGGGTATTGTGACTGGCTCGATGTGGGGTTTCGCTTTCGTCACCGGTCGGAGCGGTATGCTCATCTGGATCGGTTCGCGCGAACAAATTTTTACCAGCTTCATTATTTCGCTGGTGATTTCCTCGGTGCTGGCGACCATGTGGACGCGCCGCAGCGAGGAGCTCACCGCGCAGATTGTGCTCGCTGAAGAGCAGGAGCGCGTGGCAACTTTCGAGCGAGCCGCAGCAGAAGCCAACCTGCGCGCCTTGCAAGCGCAGATCGAGCCGCATTTTTTATTCAATACCTTGGCCAATGTGACGAGCCTGATTCACACCCAGCCCGACGACGCCAAGCGCATGCTGGAGGATTTCATCGCCTACCTGCGTGCCACGCTCGCCGCGACTCGCGAGCAGCACACGACGCTCGGCGTTGAGTTTGAGATGATGAAAAACTTTCTCTCGATCCTGAAAATTCGCATGGGCGAGCGCTTGTATGTGCATCTCGATTTGCCTGACGAGTTGCGCAACGCGACGGTGCCGCCAATGCTGCTGCAACCGCTGATTGAAAATGCCGTCAAGCACGGGCTTGAGCCAAAGCTGGAGGGCGGTGGCATTACGCTCACCGCCGCGCGCAATGATGATAGCGTGCGAATTTCCATCGTCGATACTGGTTTAGGATTTAGCAACAAACTGTCGAACGGAATCGGTTTAAAGAATGTGCGCGAACGGATTGGAAAACTTTACGGCACACGAGGCAGCGTGTTGATTGAAGAAAATCAGCCTGGCGGAACCAAGGTGGTGGTTAGTATTCCGTATAGCACTGAGACTTAAAAGTCTAGCACTGGCGCGGCGTTTGGGACGAAACTTCGCCATACGCCGCACCAATGCTAGTGTCTTTTTAGCAATTACGGATGACGCAGTTGAATCGTGCTCACAACGCGGTACTACTTCCTACTTTGCCAAAGGGGCGAGCGAGAGTATCGCGTGATCGATGACCACAAAAACAAAGGCCGCTATGACAACCAACTTAACTGCAATCATTGCCGATGACACGTGAACGGGGAATTCGCGTCCCATGGGACGCGCCCGTGAGCGCCCAAGCCCGAACGGGCACAGGAGTGATTAACGAAGCTACCAACCAGAGAACGCATGACAACCAACTTAACTGCAATCATTGCTGATGACGAACAGCACCTGGCCAACTATCTCAATGATCGACTTGCCGCGTTATGGCCAGAACTTGCCATCGTCGGTATCGCTAAGAATGGCCTTGAGGCGTTGCGACTGGTGGATGACGAAAGCCCCACCATCGTGTTTCTGGATATTCGTATGCCTGGCCTCACCGGGCTTGAGGTTGCGTCGCGTCTTGATGCCAAAACCCACGTCGTATTTGTTACCGCATACGACCAATACGCGGTCGAGGCTTTTGACCAGCAAGCAGCGGATTATCTGTTAAAGCCGGTGACGGACGATCGGCTTACAAGGACAATCGAGCGTCTCAAGTCGAAGGTCTCCAAGGCGGAAATACCTGGCGATGTTGCTGCCATCCTCAAACAATTCGCCACCGTCCTGCCCGCGAACAGGAGCGCGCATCTGCGCTGGATACGCGCTTCCGTCGGCGACACAGTGCGGCAGATCCCGGTGGATGACGTTTTCTACTTTCAGGCACAGGACAAATATGTAAGCGTCTATACCAGAGAAGGCGAATCACTCATTCGTACCCCGCTCTCGGAGCTGCAGGCAGAACTTGACCCGGACGAATTCTGGCAGATTCATCGTTCGACCATCGTCAACGTGAACCGCATCGCTGCAACCACGCGCGATGTCATGGGCAAGACAATGTTGAAACTCAAAGACAGCAAGGCCGAGTTGCAAGTCAGCCGCGCATATGCGCACCTGTTCAAGCAGATGTAATTGCCATCATCTGCCGGTCATGCCAGCGCGCCAGTGACAGCAGCGCGCAGATTGCCCCAATCAGCGCGAAAAACATATCTGATTGTGTGTCCCAAGGGTCACCCTGGGTACCAAGAAATTCGTCCGCGCCCTGGCCCATGATCAATGCGCTCCACCATTCGATCAATTCGTAAAAGGCCGAAAATCCGAGGCAAATTGCGATACTCAGAAATGCCACCAATCTACAGCGCGTAATGGCGAATTTGCGTATCAGCAATTCGCGCGCAACCATCGCCGGTACGAATCCTTGCGCAAAGTGGCCGATTTTGTCGTAGTTATTTCTGGTGAACCCGAACCACTCCTGCATCCAGAAGCCCAGTGGTACATGTGCGTAGGTGTAGGCACCACCGAGCATCAGAATCAGTCCGTGAATGGCAATCAATAAATAGACCATCGTCGTCAGTTCGAAAGACGCGCGCGATTGCCACATCAATACCAGCGCAATGAAACACGGGAAGACTTCCAGCCACCAGGTGATGCGGTCGTGTGGCGCCCACCCTGACCAGAACAGGCCGAAGAGCCAAACAAGTATCAGCGTGATCAATGCAGCTGGAGTGCGCTTGGGTGGTGCGTCGATGCTCATCGGCGGTTTACTCTTGGGTTGCGTCAATCATCGCGCCAGAGGTGCGTGCTAGAATTTTCACCTGCACACGTTTCGAAGGCGCTGTCTCGTCAAAGGTTTGTCATGTTAACGCTTCAAATTAATGGTGAGCAAAAACAGTTTCCTGCCGACTTCAACTTAGCCGCATTGGTGAATACACTGCCACTTTCGGGCAAGCGCTTTGCGATCGAACTTAACGGTGAAATCGTTCCGAAGGGCAGTCATGCAACGACACGCCTGCAGGATGGCGACAAGCTTGAAGTGGTCGTTGCTGTCGGCGGTGGCTAATGGTCGGCCCAGAAAATCATGCCGATACTTTCCTGATCGGGGGCCGCGCCTATCGCTCGCGATTGCTTGTCGGCACCGGAAAGTACCGCGATTTCGCCGAAACCAGCGCGGCCATTGAAGCCTCCGGCGCGGAAATCGTCACGGTCGCAATCCGCCGCGTCAATATTGGGCAAAACCCCAACGAGCCGAATTTGCTGGGCGTGTTGCCACCTTCAAAATTTACCATTCTGCCCAATACGGCAGGCTGCTACACCGCGCAGGAAGCGGTGCGCACGTGTCGACTGGCACGCGAACTTCTTGACGGCCATCCATTGGTAAAGCTCGAGGTGCTAAGCGACGATGCAACGCTTTTCCCCAATATGCCCGAGACCATCATCGCGGCGAAGGAGTTGGTCGCGGATGGTTTTCAGGTGATGGTGTATTGCTCGGATGATCCGATCCAGGCCAAGGTGCTTGAGGAAATCGGCTGCGTTGCCGTCATGCCGTTGGCTTCGTTAATCGGCTCGGGCATGGGCATTTTGAATCCGTGGAATTTGCAAATTATTATCGACCGCGCCAACGTGCCGGTATTGGTTGATGCCGGCATCGGTACGGCGTCCGATGCAGCGATTGCGATGGAGTTGGGCTGCGACGGTGTGTTGATGAATACCGCGATTGCCAAGGCATCGAATCCGATATTAATGGCCAGCGCCATGAAGAAAGCAGTGGAAGCCGGGCGCGAGGCATTTTTGGCTGGGCGAATGCCAAAGAAAATTTATCAGGCGACGCCTAGTTCCCCGGTCGGGGACCTGATCGGGACAAAATAAAAGCCGCCTTCGCAGGCGGCTTTTGCCGTCGAAGGCCGGACACTAGAACCGGATGCGAACGCCGAATGCAAACGTGTCCGCATCCAGGTTGCTGCCACTGGTCGCGCTTCCGTTCAGGTTGCGATAGCGTTCGACACCGAACCTGAAACCCAAACTGCGATTGAAGTCGTATTGCACGCCCAAGCCCAGCCTGCCCGCCGATGTATATTTACCATCATTGTTGTTGAACAATCCAATCGGTACTGCGCCACCGAAGACGCTGTCCGCCCGCACCCGTGCAAGCCCGGCGCTACCGGTCAATGAGAGTCGCTCAAATACGGGCAATGTACTCACCAGGTCAAGGCCATACGAAGATGTTTTCTGCATTGCTCGTGACCCGTCAAACGAAATTCGTTGACTGCCCCATCGCGGAGCCTCGGTATATTGCCCGACCAAGGCGAGGTGCGACAACAGGTGCGACGAAAAACGGTAGCCAAATTTCAGGTCGCCGCCGCGGTTCGCGATTGCATCGGCCGAGCTAAAAAACCGCGCCCCGAACAACAAGTTGCCCGCGTCTGCAGGGAGCGTGCCGCGCACTGCATTGAGCGTCAATCCGCCATAGTACTGCGCACGAGTTGGCGCACTGACGGTGATTCCAAGAGCACTGATTACAAAGACTGTTATGGTTCGCATGGTTTTTTCCTTTTTCGCACCTATCGTTTTACCGATAATTCGTTAAAAGGTTCCCCGGTAGCACACAATAAGGCGGCGGCGTGGGTCTGTCAAACGGGACAATGGTGGACAGTCAGGCTATTTTCCCGGTCAGCGCCGCAACAGCAGCCCTTTCAGGTAGTCCCCTTCAGGAAAATGCAACGCAACGGGATGATCCGCACCGGGTCCCAGCCGTTGAACAATCTGTGCATCGATTTGTGCGTCCAGCGCCGCACCCGCCACGATTTTCTGGAAAAGGTCGGCACTGATCCCGCCGGAGCACGAGAACGTCATCAAGTGGCCGCCCGGCCTGAGCAACTTCAGGGCGAGCAGGTTAATGTCTTTATAGGCACGCGAGGCTTTCTCGGCATGGTGTGCGGTGGGCGCAAATTTTGGCGGGTCGAGGATGATGAGATCAAAACTTTTCGCCTGATCGCGCAGTTTGCGCAAGGCCAAAAATACATCGCCATCGAGCCACTCCGCGCGAGCGGCATCCAGACCATTGAGTTCGACGTTGCGCGCCGCCATTTGCAGCGACGGACCGGAACTGTCGATGGAAAATACCGACCTGGCACCGCCTGCGAGTGCCGCCACGGTCATGGCACCTGTATAACAAAAGCAGTTCAGCACATCGGCGTTGTCGGCGAGCGATTTCGTCAGCGCGCGATTGTCGCGCTGATCGAGATAAAAACCGGTCTTGTGGCCGTGGGCGATATCGACGGCGATTTTCAATCCATTTTCAGTGATGACCGTTTCAGCGGCCACTGGATTGCCGGCGATCAAACCGTTTCGTGCCACGAGGCCTTCGAGGTCACGCACATCTGCATCCGACCGCTCATAAATCGTGCTGACGCCGGTTTCGTCCCGCAACAGCCTCGCTAACAATTCTCTCTGCGGGTCGATGCCTGCCGTGAGCAACTGCATGACGATGACCTCGCCATAGCGGTCGGCTATCAGTCCCGGCAGTCCGTCGGATTCGGCATGGATCAGACGCGCCGCGTCTGACTGGTGAAAAATCGACGTGCGACGCACAATCGCCGTTTTGATTTGACGCCGATAGAACGCCTCGTCGATTGTGTCGCGCTCATCGAATGACAACGCCCTCGCAATGATCTGGGACTTCTCACTGAAGGCCGCGTACGCGAGGAAGCGTCCGTCTTCTGCCTGGACGCGCACGACATCGCCTGAAACGGTGCCCGCCTCAATCGAATTCACCGCGCCAGAAAAAATCCAGGGATGCCGACGCAACAAGGATTTTTCGCGACCACTTTTGAGCGTCATTTTTTTCATGCCTGCATTGTACCGAGCGCCCACGGGGCACACCGTATAATTTCCGCATGGAAGACGAAACGAACTTTTCTGCTCTGCCCGCAGCACATCGACCCATTCGCAGCTTTGTGCTGCGGCAGGGGCGCATGTCGCCCGCGCAGATGCGCGCTGTCGACACGCTGGGGCCGACATTTCTGCTGCCGTTTATTCATGCCGAGCCGTTAAATGCAGCAACAATATTTTGTCGCCACGCGCCGTTGATCATCGAGATCGGTTTCGGCATGGGGGAAGCCACGGCTGCGATCGCGCGAACGCTCGCGGACAGGAATTTCATCGGCATCGAAGTTCACACGCCAGGTGTTGGTGCATTGTTGAAACTGATTGGTGAAAACAACCTCGACAACCTGCGCATCATTCAGCACGACGCAGTCGACGTGCTGACAAATATGGTCCCGGATGATTCACTTGCGGGAGTTCATATTTTCTTTCCCGATCCCTGGCCGAAGAAGCGCCATCACAAGCGGCGCCTTATCCAACCGGCGTTCGTGAGGTTGCTGGGTCGCAAACTGCATTCGGGCGGCTACCTGCATTTGGCGACCGACTGGGAAGACTATGCCCATCACATGCTTGAGGTTCTGGCGGGCGAACCTGCCTTGGAAAACACGCCCGATGCTGTCAACGGGTTCGCACCACGACCGCACTATCGCGGTTCTTCCAGCTTTGAGCGCAAAGGATTGGCCAAAGGGCACGGCGTATGGGATTTGTTGTTCCTTAAGAAATGAATCCGGTCGTGAATTCCGCGAGTAAGATAATGCAGCGTCCCCCTTCGACAGAAAGAGTTCCATGCACACCATTCCTTCCATTGCCGCGCGCCGCGCTCGACTGCAACAACTCGCTGCGCTCGGTCTGCTCGGTCCCGCCGGTATTTCAGGATTAATTCAGGAAGCGCTGGCCAAAGGCGATGTGCCGGTATTAAAGGGTATCAATTCACTCACCGGCAGCGTATTGGTGAATGGGCTTGCGGCCAAAGTCGGTACGCCGGTGAAGCCGGGCGATAAAGTATCGACTGGCAAAGGCGGCGCGGCGGTGCTGGTTCTCGGCAAGGATGGCTTCCTGCTGCGCGACAGTACCAGCGTCACCTTTCAGGAAAGCAAAACCAAACCGGGGCTGCTGGAGGGCGTGCTCGTGACCACCGGAAAAGTGCTCGCGGTGTTTGCGTCGCGGATTGAAGAGGAACTGCTCATCAAGGTTCCGCACGCGACTGTTGGCATTCGTGGTACCGGCTGCTACCTCGAAATTCAGGATGGCCGCACTTACTTTTGCCTTTGCTACGGCGAGGCCGCGGTGAGTGGTATTGGTATGACTCAGCCGAAGCTGCTCAAGACCACGCACCATGAAACCCCCGTATGGCTCGATGATCGTGGCGGCGTCATGACGGTGGAGAAAGCAGGCTTCGTCAATCACAACGACGACGAACTCATCATGCTCGAAAAACTGAACGGTCGGGAGCCGCCGTTTGTGTCGCTGGGGCTGACGGGACGCTATTAATCATAAAATCCTAGCATCCGCGCGGTTCATGGCGACATTTCGCCTTGAAAGGAGCGCCGGTACTAGTGTTTTAAGTTTTTTTGCAGGCTACGTCATTCGACCGTAATACACCCGCGTGTCGTACTCAAACGCGACTTCCCCATCCGTCTGGTGCACATCAAAAATCTCTTTTGCGCGCTCTGACAGCGCTGCATGGCGGGGCGCATCGCGACCAGGCATGTACGATGCAGAATTGAGCCGTCCCATCAGACTCGCAAAATCAAAGCGTTGAATATTGTCGAATACGGCGTGATTCGGTGGTGCGCCAAAGAACGCGACGAATACCGTTTTGTCCTGCACGTTTTTGTGATTGATCTCGTTGTAGTCGGTGTCAAACTCCTGCAGCAATGCTTCGTAGTCGCGCAGGAATGGCGTCGAATCCACGCGCCGGTCATTCCACACCAGCACCACCCAGCCGTCGTCTTTCGCGACGCGCTGAAATTCGGCGCGGGTTTTGACTTGATCGAACCAATGAAACGCCTGGCCGACGATGATGAAATCCGCACTCTTGGCTGGCAGGCGGGTTGCTTCCGACGTGCCATCGACGCTATTGAAGCGCGCATACTCGGCCAGATACGCCTCACCCGCTTCACGCATTTCCTTGTTGGGCTCTACACCGATAACCGGGTTGCCATTGTCCAGAAAAAGCTGCGTGAGGATGCCGGTGCCGGAACCGATGTCAGCAATGACACTCTCCGGTGTCAGTTCACATTTCGACGCGAGCAGGTCGATGATTTCGACCGGATAATGCGGGCGATACTTGACGTAATCATCGATGCGGGAGGAAAAACGCGTGGTGGAATTTTTGGCTGGCATGATTTGAGCTTTGGGCAGTGATTAAAACCAGTTGTCTTTCATCTCCAACGTGGTGGTGTCGAGTGATTCCAGCAGGTTGAGCATCGGACGTACTTTCGGCAATTCCCACTGGATGAAATATTGGCAAGCCTTTAGTTTGCCGCGATAGAAATCTTCATACTGGTTTCCAGAACGCGTCGCGACCAGAGCCTGCTCAATCCAGATCCAGGCCATCACGACATGTCCGAAGGCCTCCAGATAGACGGAGGCATTGGCGAGTGTTTTTTCTACATTGTCAGCCGCATGCAAGTCGCGCGTTGCCTCGACCAGATGATCGAGCATCGCAAATACATCGCCCGCCCATTCGGTCAGATCGCCATCCTCATCCGCCTTGTGCAACGTTGTTTCAATCCGCGATACCAGCAGTTTGAATGCAGCACCGTCCTGCATCACCACTTTGCGTCCCAATAAATCCAGCCCCTGAATGCCGTGGGTGCCTTCGTGAATGGGATTGAGGCGGTTGTCGCGATAAAACTGTTCGACGTTGTAATCGCGCGTATAGCCGTAACCACCGTGCACCTGGATCGCCAGGCTATTGGCCTCCAGGCACCATTGCGATGGCCAGCTCTTGGCGATGGGGGTAAGGATATCCAGCAGCAGCAATGCTTCGCGACGGCTGTTTTCATCCGCGCCGGTTTTTTCTTCATCGACCAGCCGTGCGCAGTAGAGATTGAGCGCAAGTGCCCCCTCAACGTAGGCTTTTTGCGCCAGCAGCATGCGACGCACATCGGCGTGTTCGATGATGGGCACCTGCGGGGACGAGGGGTCTTTCGCAGAAACAGCACGACCCTGCGGGCGATTGCGCGCGTAGTCGAGCGCGTGCAGGTAACCGGTATAGCCCAACATGGTGGCACCCAAACCTACGCCAATACGCGCCTTGTTCATCATGTGGAACATGCAAGCCAGGCCCTTGTGCTTTTCTCCGACCAAATAGCCGATGGCACCGGCCTTTCCCTGCGGCGTGAACTTGCCTTCACCAAAATTAAGCAGGCAGTTGGTGGTGCCGCGATAACCCATTTTGTGATTCAAACCGGCGAGCGCCACATCGTTGCGCTCACCCAATGTTCCGTCCGGATTGACCAGAAACTTCGGTACGATAAATAGAGAGATACCTTTAACGCCGGCAATCAGCTTGCCATCCGGCCCGGGGATTTTCGCCAGCACCAGATGAATAATGTTTTCGGTCAGCTCGTGCTCTCCCGCAGAAATCCACATCTTGTTGCCGGTGAGACGATAAGCGCCGTCGGTGTCGGGTTCTGCCCGGGTTTTGATGTCAGACAGACTCGATCCTGCCTGCGGCTCGGAGAGACACATCGTGCCCAGAAAACGCCCCGCCAGCAGCGGACGGGCGTAGGTATTGATCTGCTCTTCAGTGCCGTGCGCCAGCAACAGATTCGCATTTCCCGTCGTGAGAAACGGGTAGGCCGCCGTCGCAACATTGGCACCCATAAACCACGCCATGCAGGCTTTTTCGATTACGCACGGGAGCTGCATGCCACCGAGTTCAAAATCCTGTCCTGCTGCGATCAACCCTGCCGCGCTGTAGGCATCGACAGCTCGTTTGATTTCGGGGATGAGCTGTACACGCGCGCCATTCGCATCGGTGACCACAACCGGCTCGTTGGCATCGCTTTTTTTATTGTGCGGCGCGAACAGGTCGGTGGCGATTTGGCGGCTGGTTTCAATTGCTGCGTCGAACGTTTCGCGGGAATGGTCCGTGTAGCGTGGACGCGCCGTCAGTGATTGGGCATCCAGCCATTCATAGAGCAGAAATTCGAGATCGCGTTGCGAAAGGATCTTGCTCATTTTGCATCGAATCCTTTGCCGGACTTTGCGTGTGCCTGAAGTGTGGAAGCTGGACTCCAGAATGCGGGGTCTGCGTACGGATTGTTTGCAAATCCGTTAATCGATTGGACGACCTTGTCAAGGCCGACGGTTTCGGCATAGTGCATCGGCCCACCGCGCCAAAGTGGAAAACCATAGCCGGTCAGATAAATGACATCAATATCTGACGCGCGCTGCGCGATACCCTCAGCCAAAATATTCGCGCCCTCATTGACCAAGGCGTACACCAGGCGCTGGCAGATTTCCTCGTCGCCTATGCTTCTGGGCGCGATGCCAATCGTGCGCCGGTAGTCGTTGAGCGCCGCAGCAACGACCGATGAAGGATACGCGGTGCGGTCACCGGGCTTATAGTCGTACCAGCCTGCGCCCGTCTTCTGACCGAAGCGCCCCAATTCGCACAAGCGGTCTCCCACCCTTGAATAAGCCATCTCCGGGCGCTCGATGTAACGGCGCTGCCGAATATGCCAGCCGATATCATTTCCCGCCAAATCGCCCATGCGGAAAGGGCCCATCGCGAACCCAAAAGCTTCGATCGCGCCGTCGATCTGTTCCACCGACGCCCCCTCATCAAGCATGAACATGGCCTGACGCGAATACTGCTCGATCATGCGATTGCCGATAAAGCCGTCGCACACACCCGAAACCACCGCCGTCTTCTTTATTTTTTTGGCAAGTTTCATCACCGTCGCCAACACGTCCTTCGATGTCTCACTACCTCGCACAACCTCCAACAACTTCATCACATTTGCTGGGCTGAAAAAGTGCAGCCCAACAACATCCTGCGGGCGTCTGGTGAAGTTCGCAATGCGGTTCAGATCGAGTGTCGAGGTGTTGCTGGCAAGGATCGCGCCGGGTTTCATGACGCTATCCAACTTGGTGAATACCTGCTCTTTTACGCGGATGTCTTCGAATACCGCCTCGATGACGAGGTCGGCATCGCTGATATCGTCATAGTTGAGGGTAGTATTGAGCAGCGCCATGCGCTGATCCAATTTTTCCTGCGTGAGCTTGCCACGTCTGACGGTGTTCTCGTAATTTTTCCGGATGGTGGCGACGCCTCTCTCAAGTGCTTCCTGCTTTGTTTCCAGCATCGTGACGGCAATCCCCGCATTCAGAAAATTCATGCTGATGCCGCCGCCCATGGTGCCTGCACCGATGACGGCAACCGTCTCGATTGGTCTGGTGGGCGTGGTGTCGGCAATATCGGCAATTTTTGATGCGGCGCGCTCGGCGAAGAAGGCGTGGCGCAGCGCGGCTGATTCGGGCGTCGTAACCAATTCAGAAAACAGCTGGAATTCATAAGCGAGACCATCGTCAATATCGCGCAGCACCGCAGCCTCGACCGCATCGACGCATTTCAGCGGTGCCGGGAAATGTTTGCTGCTGGCCGCGACGCTTGCCCGTGTCTCGGTAAAAAACACCGCCGCGTTTGGCATTTCGATCTTTATGTCCCGAACGCGAGGCAACTTTGCACCGTCATCGATGACTTGCCTCGCAAACGCGAGTACACCCGACATGAAATCACCCTCGATCAATCTATCGAGGAACTTCGTGTTCGCGAGAACTTCGGATTTCACCGGTTCGCCTGATACGATCATGTTGAGCGCCAATTCCACGCCCGCCGCGCGCGGCAACCGCTGTGTACCACCTGCGCCCGGCAATATGCCGATCTTGACTTCCGGAAGCCCGATCATCACGCCGCCGGCAGCAACACGGTAATGGCAGCCGAGCGAGATTTCCATCCCCCCACCCATGCACACGCCATTGATCGCGGCGATCACCGGCTTGGCGCTGGCCTCGAACATGCGGATCAAATCATGCAGTGTTGGCGACTGCATTGCCACGGGCTTGCCGAATTCACGAATGTCCGCGCCCCCCGTCATCACGCCGTTGGCACCGGTGATCACGATGGCCCGCACTCCCGCATCAGCTATCGCGAGTTTCAGTGCCGCCTCAATGCCCCGGCGGGTCGCCAGTCCCATGCTATTGATCGGTGGGTTTTCGATGGTGATGACGGCGATATTTTCCTGGATTTGATAACGAGCGGTCATTTTGTTTTTAGGTTAAGTTGAGTGGTGCCCATTGCGCATGGGGTGGCGAGGTGATGTATTTTGGCGAAAAACTATCTGGGTTTTCGCGGCATTCGGGAGAAAACACGGTCATATAGCCAGTTCGGTAGCACGCGCAAAATTCGCGCGGCGATGCCCATCGTCCATGGCACAACCGTGAATGTTGTCTTCGCCTCAATGGCACGCGCAAATCGCACAACCGCCTCATCTACATCGATCAAAAATGGCATCTTGAATTTGTTCACTGCCGTCATCGGCGTTTTGATATAGCCGGGGCAAATGGTGACGACCGCGATGCCTTCACCGCGCAATTCGACGCGCAACGATTCGCAATAACTGATGGCGGCCGCCTTGGATGCCGAGTAAGCGCCGCCGCCTGGAATGCCGCGAAATCCGGCAACACTGGCAATGCCGACGAGCGTACCCCGCTTCTGCTGCTTCATTGGCTCAACAAAGGCGTGAAAGGTGTTCACCATCCCCATCACGTTGATGTCGAATACTTCCTGAAAAATCTTCAGGTCATCCGGCATTTCCGTCAGCGTGCCGCGGGATACGCCGGCATTGGCGATCACGATATCCGGTACACCAAATCGATTGATGAAGTCGGTCGCCGCGGCTTTAAGCGCGTCCGCATCGCGCACATCCAGCGCATACACTGCTGGACGGGGCTCCAGTTCATCGGCAATACGCTCCAGAAATTCTGCGCGCCGCGCAACCAGACCCAGTTGCGCGCCTTGACGGGCATACAGTCGCGCTATCGATTCGCCGATGCCGGAGGAAGCCCCCGTGATGAAAATGTTGTTCATCAGCTATTTTACGCAATTCGCCAGCGGCAACTCACCCGGGACTTTCTGCAACAAACAAAAAACGCGGGACAACGCCCGCGTTATTGAGAGAACGAAATTTGTAGTCTATTTCGCCGCTACCGCTTTTTTAATTTCCAGTTTGGCCGGTACTGAAGCTGACAAACCCGTCGGCGCTGGTGCGGCCGAAACTTTCAGCGTTGCACGCGCCTGACCGACGAGTTGATCGACGTTCGCAAACATCGCCTCCGAACCGCCGTTGCCCTGCTCAACCGAATAGCGCCCATTCACAACAATCGTGGGTGTCGCGTTTATTTTGTAGTCCTCAACCATTTTGCGGGCGCGGTTCGCTTTCGTTACAACCGAGAAAGATCTTTGCACTTCTTCATATTTCTTCGGGTCAACACCATTTTTTTCAAGCCACTTGTTTAACGCTGACGGGTTGCCAAGAATGACTTTTTCAAGGTGTGCGGCATTGAATATCTTGGCGTGCAGGCGGTCAAGCTGGCCCAGCGCTTCAAGCGAATAGTAGATGACTGTGCTGTCGATGCCCATAATTGGCACCGGCGACGGAATGCGCTTGACCTTCACATCCGCAGGCTGTTTCTTTGCCCAGGCCTCGAGCGAAGGCTCCAGATTGGCGCAGTGAATACAGCCGTAGGCAAAGAATTCCAGCACTTCCACCTTTCCGTCGTTCTCAACGGGTTGTGGTGGATTGAGCGGTGTCACGCGTTGCTGCGCGTGCGCTGCGGTGAAGGCAAGTACCGTAAACAACAGCACGCTGATTTTTGTTGGCCACTTGGACATCTTGGATTTCCTGTTAAGTAAATGTTGAAGGGTGCGGCCTGCTGCTAATCCGCCGCCTTTACGACCGCCGCACTGATTCCGTTTTGAGACAGTGTCGCCTTGATTCTGTTCACTTCGTCCGAACTTTTATATGGCCCCAGACGCACCCTGTATAACGTGCCTTTGTCCGGCAAGTTGACCGAGCGGACACTTGCCTCAAAACCTGAAAATGCGATCTTGGCCTTGAGGTTTTCCGCATCCGTCTCACTCTGGAAGGCACCGGCCTGCAAATAAACCGTCTCGCCGCCGCCTGATTTTGTCGCCTCTCTGGGCACGACGCTATCCGGTCTTGTCGTGCTTCTCTGCTCGGATGGGGCAGGCGGCGATGATTTGGCATTGGTCGGAACGCCTGCGGAGGGCCGCTCTGAGGCGCTGCCGACCTTGTCACCCGGAAGAATCTGGTAAAACTCGAAGCGCGGCTTTTCAGCTTCGATCTTTTCGTTTCTCACCACCGGCGGCAAAACGGGTCGGGCGGCAATCGTCGGCAGCGCGCTTACGGGTGGGGACTTGTCGAGAAACGGCGTATTGGCACGATTGAGCCAGACGGCAACCGCAAGTGCCAGCATGATGCCCAGCAAAAGACCGATGACGATGCCCGTCAGCATCGGTGGCATGCCCGTTTTTTTTGCCGCCCTGCCGACCTCGCCGGAAGATCTTGGCGCAGCGGGTTTAAGCTCTTTAGCCTGCATATTTACATTTTCTCCGGCGCTGAAACGCCCACCACAGCCAAACCGTTTTTGAGAACTTGCCTGGTCGCGAGAATTAGCGACAACCGCGCCAGCTTCAACCGCTCGTCCTCAACCAGAAACTTCTCGGCATTGTAGTAGCTATGCAACCTGGCGGCGAGTTCACCCAGGTAAACGCACACGAGGTGTGGCGAGAGTTCGCGCGCGGCGGCACGAAGAATGTCAGGAAAATCAGCCAGTGCGCGTAACAGATCGGATTCGTACTTGTTCGTCAGCGGCGATAAATCGACAAACTTGAGCGCGGCGGCATCGCCGCCCCACTGGTTAAGCACACTGCAAATCCGTGCGTGGGCATACTGGACGTAGTAAACCGGATTGTCTTCGGACCGGCTCTTGGCGAGATCGATATCAAACGTCAACTGGGAATCGGATTTGCGCATCACAAAGAAATAACGTGTCGCATCGCGGCCGACTTCATCGATCAGATCGCGCAACGTGACATAGCTGCCGGCGCGCTTGGAAATCTTCATCTCGGTGCCGCCACGCATCACCGTAATCATCTGATGCAACACGTAATCGGGATACCCCTTTGGCACGCCCATGGCCATCGCCTGCAGGCCCGCGTGCATGCGCGCGAGCGAACCATGATGGTCGGCACCGAGCTCGGTAATGGCGCGCGTAAAGCCGCGCTCCCATTTGGTAACGTGATACGCGACATCAGGCACAAAGTAGGTATAGCTACAGTCCGACTTTCGCATGACGCGATCTTTGTCGTCGCCGTAATCCGTGGTTTTGAGCCAAAGCGCGCCGTCCAATTCGTAGGTGTGGCCCATCTTGACTAGATGCGCGACCGTCTTCTCCACAAGGCCGTCGGTATACAGCGAGGACTCGAGGTAAAAGACATCGAATTGAACATCAAATGCCTTCAAATCGAGATCCTGCTCGTGGCGCAATGCGGCAACGGCAAATTTCTGCATCGCCAACAGATCATCGCCCCGCGCATCATTCGGAAACGCTTCCGCATACCGCGTTGCGATTTCCACGATGTACTCGCCGCGATAGCCGCCTTCCGGAAACGGCGCTTCACCGCCAGCTTTTTCGCGTACGCGCGCCTGCACCGACAACGCCAGATTATGGATTTGCGCACCGGCGTCGTTGTAATAAAACTCCCGGCTGACTTGCCAGCCTTGCGTTTCGAGCAGTCGTGAAATCGTGTCGCCGATCGCAGCGCCGCGACCGTGGCCAACATGCAAAGGTCCGGTGGGATTGGCGGAAACGAACTCGACCATTACCTTCTGGCCGTTGCCGTCATTACCCTTGCCGAATTCCTCTGCCGCGGCAAGCACCGTTTCGACCACCCGCGATTGCGCTTCTGATGAAAGGCGAATATTGATGAAACCGGGCCCGGCGATTTCCGGGGGGCTTGCCAGCAATGCCGAAGGGCGCAATGCGGCGACGATGGCCAGCGCAATATCGCGCGGCTTGATTCCGAGCTTCCTCGCAAGCTGCAAAGCGCCGTTGACGGCAAAGTGGCCGTGATCCGGATTCTTCGGTTTTTCGAGTTCGATAACGAATGGCGCTGCCTCGTCCTTGAGCGCAGGATAGGCAGTGAACACGGCTTCCTGGAACAGTTTGGTGACGGCGGTTTTGTTATCGATGAAAGTTGGCATGCGCGGCTCGAAAGTTAGCCTGAAATTATAGCGGGTAGGGGTTGCAAACGCGATGTGCGCCAGTGCACTTTTGGCAGGAAATCGCGCGGCAAATCATAGAAACACCAGCACTGGCGCGCTTTTCCGGCGACAAATGCCTGAAAGACCGCCCCCGTTCAGGAGTTTATGCTCCGGGGAACTTCTAAAAACCCCCGTTCGTGCTCGTCGAAGCACATGTGGGCTA
>JANYHZ010000081.1 GCA_025362135.1 Betaproteobacteria bacterium
ATCGCCCTGGTGTACGCCGATGTTGGCGTAGATGGCGCCTTTGCCGCGCACGCGCAAAGTCTGGCGCGCATCGGCAAAGCATTGCAGCTTTTCGGCGATCACGCCCTCCTCATTTTCTGTGGCTTCGAATACACATGCCGCCGCGCCATCGCCAAACAACACCGACACATTGCGGTTCTGCCAGTCCATGAATTTGGATATGTGCTCAACGCCGATGACCAGCACTTTTTTCGCCGCGCCCGATTTGATGAACGCGGTCGCGGTGGACATGCCGTACAGAAAACTGGTACACGCGGTATTTAAATCCATCGCCGCCGCTTTGTGTGCACCCAGTTTCACCTGCAAGCCGGAAGCAGAATTGGGCACCAGTTCATCGGCGCTACAACTGCCGTAGATAATGAAATCGAGTTCTTCCGCCTGCAGACCGGCACATGCCAGCGCCCGCGCCGCCGCGACGTAAGACATTTCGAGTCCGGAGACGTGCGAGATGCGCCGCTCCTTCATGCCAGTACGACTGGTGATCCAGGCGTCGTCGGTAGGCAGAAAGGTGCCAAGGTCGGCGTTGGTCAGGATGGCGGGCGGAAGGCATTTGCCCCAGCCAGTGAGCGCAGCGAATGTCATGATTGTTTCCTCTGAGGAGCGCGAAGACTGCTCTTCTTTGACCGGCTTGAGAGCGATTTGATGGTTTACACAATTGCGCATTGTGGCGCAAAAGTGAGGTGATCGGCGGTGCCGAATGTCAACCGCGTGAGGTCCCGTGTCAGCCCGACAGAAATGCTGAGTCCGTATTCTTCTTCACCCACTCTTCATCGCTCTTGATCATCGTGTCGGCTCGTTTTGCGAGTTTGATGGCGAGCGCAACCGATTTTTCGATCAGTTCGTCTTCGTTGGATGCGTACGACGTATCCCGCGCAATCAAAGACGAGAATATCGTCGCCGCCATCTGTGCGACCACCGATTCGCTGTGCTGCAGGGACAGGTACTCTTCTTTTTCCATGTTTCTCTCCTAAGCAATCGTAGAGTGGGCCCTTCGGCTGGCTCAGGACAGGCTACGCGCAGCATGCCCACGGCGTCAACGTTCACCAAACGCGCCAGTGCTCTCGATATCACCGCCGCCCCAATTCACATCCAGCAATCCATTTTCGACACGGCGATGAAACGAAGAGTACGGCCAGTCCTTCACGAGCCGAACCAATCCATGCTTGACCGGATTGTAGTGCACATAGTCGCGCAGGTTGGGTTAGCGACAAAGCCGCGTAACCCAACGTTCGGTGTAATTTTTGGGCGATGCTTGTTGGGTTACGGCTTCGCCTAACCCAACCTACGGACTATTGAGAATACGGCGAGGTCAGTCTAGTTTTAACGAGACATCGAAACTTTCATATCTACCTTAACACTCCACCTGCCGCACCGACACCGTAATCGCCAATCCCCCCAGCGATGTCTCTTTATATTTCGTCTGCATATCCGCACCGGTTCGCCGCATGGTCTCAATCACCTGATCCAGACTCACCATATGCGAGCCATCGCCCAGCATCGCCAGCGAGCACGCGTTGATCGCTTTCACCGCACCCATGGCATTGCGTTCGATGCACGGAATCTGTACGAGGCCGCCGATGGGGTCGCAGGTCATGCCGAGGTGATGTTCGAGGGCGATCTCGGCGGCGTTTTCAATTTGCTCGTTGCTCGCGCCCAATGCGGCGGCAAGCCCTGCCGCTGCCATCGCCGCCGCTGAGCCGACTTCACCCTGACAACCCACTTCTGCACCGGAGATGGAAGCATTGCGTTTGCACAATGCGCCGATCGCCGTGGCGGCCAGGAAGAAACGCTCAATTGCCGCTTCATCGGCATCGCGAAAATCATTGAGGTAACGCAGCACCGCCGGCACCACACCGGCAGCGCCATTGGTCGGTGCCGTTACCACGCGGCCACCCGCGGCATTTTCCTCATTCACCGCAATTGCATACACACTTACCCAATTCATCGCGCCTTCGCTGACGTGTGCGTCGGTCTTGTTGAGACGTTCGGCGATGGCCTTGGCGCGGCGAGTGACTTTGAGCCCGCCGGGAAGCATCCCATCTGTCGTCATGCCGCGATCCATACACTCGAACATCACCATCTTCAGCCGCGCCATGAATTCACGCGTGGCCGCTTCGCCGTGCAAGGCGATTTCATTTTCCATCAGCATTTCGTGCAGCGGTTTGTCCGCCGCCTTAGCCAGCGCCAGCAATTCAGCCATCGTCTCAAAGTGATACGGCACTCTGCTTTCGACGCCGCGCGGACTGCCGACAAACGCTTCATCGGTATCGACCACGAAGCCACCGCCGATGGAATACATTTCGCGCTCGGCAATCAACTTGCCCTCACGATCAAACGCGGCGTAGCGCATACCGTTCGAATGCACTGGCAATAAATCGACGCGATTAAAAATCAGTTCTCGGTCGGGATCGAAGTGCAAACGTGTTTTACCGAGCAACGAAATCTCGCGCGACGCGCGAATGGCGTGAACGCGTTGCGGCACCGTCGCGGTATCGACGTGGTCGGGTAACTCTCCCTCCAAACCAAGCATGATCGCCATGTCGGTGCCGTGGCCGTGGCCGGTGTGTGCGAGCGAGCCGTAGAGCTCGACCTCAACGCGGTGAATGCGCGCGAAGTCTGCTTCGGGTAACTCGACCAGAAAACGTCGCGCCGCCCGCATCGGCCCCACGGTGTGTGAGCTGGAGGGACCGATACCGATCTTGAACATGTCGAACAGGCTGATATACATATTGGGTCCGCTTGAAATTGAGCCTAGCTTGACACAATGCGAGTTTGAATTTGCATTTTGCACACAAACCCCAGCATGGGTGGGCATCGCAGGGCGAAATGCCGCCAGTGACCGCGCCGGTGCTGGTGTTTCACCTCAGAGAACTTCTCGAAACCTCATTCCCGTTCGCCCTGAGCCCGTCGAAGGGTTGAACGGGCCACAATGAATCAATCGGTTAGCCCACATGTGCTTCGACGAGCACGAACGGGGGTTTTTAGAAGTTCCCCTCATCATGGCTGACCCAGATGAATATTGCGCGTGTATTTGTGCGGAATCACGCCGCCGTATGACGATGCCACGCCGGTGTTGGTGTAGTTGTGAAACATCGCACCAATCACCGGCAGTCCGTAATGGGTGCCGTTGATCACGACGCCATTCAATGTTGCGCTCAGTGGCGTGATGCTTTGCTGTGTCTGAATTGCTTGTCCCGTGGCACCGAACGCCATGAATGTCCAGCCATTCGGGCCTTGCACGCCGCGTCGGCTGAAAGTTGTGTTGGCGGTACCTGTGGTAGTCGCACCAACGGCGGCAAACCCATCCGCTGCACCTTGCAAGCGGAAGTTATTTCTGGAGCCCAATAATCCAGTGCCGCCAAACTCGACCACATTCGCTTCCCAGCAAAGAACTTGCCCCGGTATCGTTAAGCCAGGCGGGCGGGTCGCGGGAAGGATTACGCCCGCTGGAGTGCTGATGGTGCCTTCTTCGCGGTTGTAAATGCCCAGCACGTAAGCATCACATGCGCCTGTCGCGGTTGTGTCGGCGAAACCGTTGCTAAATGGTCGATTGCTGGTACCAAAACCCACGCCGATGTGATCGCGCTTGGTCGGCATCGTGACAACCCAATCGCTCCGCGATAACGTGCCCGCGTCGGTCACGAATTCGTTGACGATCAAATCCCGCATGAACACCGCCGACACCGCTTCGCGCGGGCTCGCCCAGACCGCGCGTACCACGCCGCCAGGCGTCCCGGGGATCATCACGTAGCTCACCGTATCAATACCCGCTTGCAGGGCAATCGCGGGTGTGGCGACACCTGCAGCCGAATAGGGCACGTTGCCCGGTGCCGGCGCGATGGGTGCCCACCAGCCATCAAGCGCGGTGGCGTCATACGTGTAGTTGATGCCATAGGGAGAATTGAAAATACTGGCGCGGCCGGTGAGCCCGCCCCCCGGAGACGCCAGGTAATTGCCCGGAAACTTGATCGATGGCGCAGCGGAACCTGACAAGGCGTCATACCCATCCAGCGCGGCACAGTTGGCCGGTACGCCCGCCGCGTTGTGCTTGATAAATCCGGCCAACGTGGCATCAACAACGATGCCCATCTCGACCACTTCGATGTAGCCCTCGCGGGTGCGGTCAAGGGTATTGAATGTTGGGTTATCGGTTCTTATCCCGGTGTACAGAAAATTCTTGAACGAATTGAGCGGCAAGCCAAAGCCATCCGCGCGAATCACGCCAGCGGCATTGCCGAACAGATCGCTCGGCGTCACGCAGGAGTTGTCGCCCGTCTCAATCCGCGTGCCATCGGCCGTCGGCAGCACCACGCCGGTCCATACATCTGCCGGCGAAAGGAATAGATTAAAGTCCATCACCTCACGACTATTCTTGCCTTCGAGGAAACGGACTTTCACCGCTTTCGTCAGCGTCGTCGTATTGATGATCGACAGCGCGGTTACGTTATCGTTGCGCACCGTGTAGTAGGGGTAAATAAGGACTTGCCCGAGACCGTCCGGGTTGATGTGGACAGCTTGTGCGGGAGCTGCAACACCGAGCGCGGCAAGTGCGGCTAAAACGGCGGCATGCAGCGATTTTGTTTTGAACGGGTGCATTGCTGGCTCACGGGAAACACGGGTGGGTGATTCTAGTAGGAAAGGTCGGGATGCTATTTTCTGCACGACTTCCAATGACAATTCGATCCTCGCTGCGGCACTCTTCGCCTTCCACCTAGGCGGATTTCTGCGCTAAGCTATCGTCATGAAATCTCTGCCCGTAATTTTCAGACTACTGCTGCTTGCGACCTTCCTTGCAGGCTGTGGCAAAGGCCCGCAAGTACCCGCACTCGGCAGTAGTGACGTGGTGCTGGCTTTCGGCGATAGCCTGACCTTCGGCACCGGCGCATCACCGGGCGAATCGTATCCCGCGCAATTACAATCGTTGATCAACCGCAAGGTAGTCAACGCCGGGGTGCCGGGAGAAATCAGTGCCGATGGCCTCGCGCGATTGCCCGAGGTGCTCGAGGAAGTTCAACCAAAGTTGCTGCTGCTTTGCCACGGCGGCAACGATTTCCTTCAGAAGCAAAGCGAGACCACCGCGGCAGCCAATTTGCGCGCAATGATCAAGCTGGCCAGGGACAAGGGCATCGCTGTCGTTTTGATCGCAACGCCCAAGCCGGGTTTGTCACTATCACCGCCGGAGTTCTATGCGGAGATTGCAAAAGAATTTGGCATTCCGTTCAACGATGAAGCGTTGAAATCCATCCTGCGTGACAACGAACTTAAATCCGATCTGGTGCATCCCAACGCCAAGGGTTACGCACAAATAGCGCAGGCGCTGAACAAACTGCTGAAGAAGTCGGGTGCCATCTAACGCGCCGGCCCCGTCAGCAACCACAGGCCGCTTGCGAGATAAATGACGCCCATCGTCATCACCGTCCATTGCGTCCAGCGCCGGAAATTGGCGTCAGACATTTTCTCCAGTACGCGCTTTGAAAGCGACGTTCCGGTGAACGCAAGCACAACGCATGCAGCCATCAACGGCAGCGTCAATCCGGCGGCCACGCCGCCGCTTGCTGCCGTCATCGCTGCGATTCCACCAAAGTAAACAATCTTGATGAAGTGACCGAGCGTCTGCGACATCGCCTTGGTCGCGACCACGCCACGCCGATCCAGCTTCGATTGGACGAAAAATACATCCAGCAGCGGCCCCGAGACGCCCGCGAGTAACTGCAGGCCCGTGCAGATTGCGCCGCAAAAAAACGGGTATCCGCGATGATCCACGTTCAGTGCCAGGCGCTCAGGCAATGCGAAGCTCACGAACGGCGTTAGCCCCAGCAGGATATAGGCAACCGGTTTGCTGACCACAATCTGCACGGCGATAAACGCCGTTAGCGCCAACAGGGCACCGAGTGCATAACCGCGAAACACACGCCAATTCACATGCACACGCCACAGCCATGCACGCCACCCATTCGATGCCATCTGCGTAATGCCATGCAGCATCATCGCTGCGGGCAGCGGCAGCAGCGCCAGTAGCACACCCATCAAAATCATGCCGCCGGCCATGCCGAGGATGCCGGAAATAAATGAGGTGATCAGCACCGCGACGGCGATGCAAATAAAGACGAGGGTGGAGGTCATGGGATGTAGTAGGCGGGCGAATGGAAATGATACTAAACGCCTTCGTAAAATCGAAACGCAAGCAAAGGCGCGGAGATACAGCCATTTTACGCCTGCGAGCCGCGCCGGTGCTAGGCCTTCACGTTTGGCAAATGAAAACCCCCGCCAAGTTGCGCAGGCGGGGGTCGGTTCCAACAGTGAGGAGCTAAAGACTTTCCGCCTATATGAGCGGCTGGGAAAAAATTACCTGAACGAGTACGCCAGTGACAGGTAGTACGCTCGGCCGCGCGGATCGGTGTAGTTCGGATCGTAGCCGGCGAGGAAGCTATAGACCTGGTTCGAGCGCGGCGGCTTGGTATCGAGAATGTTTTTCATGCCGGCGCGCACGGTCAGATTCGTGAAGCCACGATAAGCACCGGAAAGATCCCACAATTGGTAGTCTTCAACGCGCCGCACCGAGCCATCCGGATTCGGATTTTGGTCGGTGTAACCTCGATAGAAGGTCTGCTGCAGCGTTGCACTGAAAGGTCCATGGTCGTAATTAAACGACGCGACATGACGCCACCGTTGCACCACTTGATCGTTGGCGAAGCGGCCGACGCCATCTACATATGGGCGGCCAGGTCCATCCTGCACCTTGTAATCCAGCACGTACGTTCCCGTCACGCCCACGCTGAACTTGCCCCAGGCAGTTGGCGGAAGGCGCAGATCGAAGCCGAGGTCGAAACCACTGGTTTTAAGCGTGCCAAGATTGCGTAAACGCGAATCGATCTGCGTGATGCGGCCCGGGATGCCTGGTAACGTGGGATCTGCCGCCGCTCGCGTGATGAAGGGCGCGTAAAACACCGGGTCAGAGAAATACACACCTTCGGGTGCGGCGATGGTTTCGGTCTTCTCCAGTTTCCAGTAGTCGACCGATGTCGAGACCAGTTTGCCCGGTTCGAACACCAGCCCCAACGAGAATTGTTTGGACTCTTCCGGCTTCAGATTTTTTGAGCCGCCGCGGAGTTTGTCGGGTTGCAGGCCACAGTAGTCAGGGTTGGTCGTGTTGTTGATGTTGCCAACACGAATGCAGCCGAGGGGATCATTGTAGATACCGTTGGTTTGGCCAATGCGCGTGGGCGAATACAGGTCAGCCAGTGACGGTGCCCGAAAACCGGTACCGTACGAAGAACGCACCAGCAATTCTTTGGCGGGGTTCCAGCGGATGCCGATTTTCGGGTTGGTGGTGGAGCCGACGTCGTCATAGCGGTCGTGGCGCAATGCGAGCTGCACTTCGACAGTCCGCGTGAATGGCAATATCAATTCTGCAAAGCCGGCGTTAACGGTGCGGCCACCGCTGAAGGGCTCGGCGGACCCTTCGCCGCGAATCTGACCGGACAACAGCAATGCCGAGGGAGTGAAGTTGGACGATTCGCGACGCGATTCCAGACCCAGCGCGAGTGCGGCGTCGCCACCGGCCAGGCTGAACATTGCGCGTGACCCCCGCAGGTCGAACGACTTGGTGGTGCCTTTGGAGGCGCGTGCGTTATCGCTGATTTTGGTGGCATTGATCAGCGCCTGACCAGCAGCGTCCTGCGGGCCAAACGGATTGATGTTGCCGGTGGCGAACGCGGTATTGAATGGCGTATTGAGCACGTAGCCATCTACATACCGGTCGTTGACTTCGCTGGTGCTGTAATTGAATGCGGTGTCGTAATCCCAGCCTGCGAACAGCCCCTTTGCGCCGATTAAAAAACGCTCCGAGGTTGCTTCTACGTCGTTGGTACGTCCACCGGCATCGGACAGGCGCCAGTTGAGCCGCAGCGCGCCGGTCGTGCCGGCTAGTGTCGCGGTGGCGGTCGGGTAAAACCGGCCGTTGGCAGGATAGTTGAGGTTGGTTACTGTCAACGGGCTGATGCGATAGTTGGTGTCTGTCTGGGTATGCGTGAGCTCTGCAAAGAGCGTGTGGTCATTCGAGAGTGCATATTGACCGCGTGCCAGAGCCGACTTGCGCGCCGATGCCGGGAAAATTTCGGTGTCCTGCATGTAGTCGTTGAAGCAGGCCCGGGCACCGACGAAACTATTCGGCGAATAAATCGTGGCCGGCGGGTTGCACGCGGGCACACTCGGATTGAAACGCGATCCTGTCGCGTTACCGGACGCATTCAGACGGCGAAAGTTGGCCGGGTTGGTGTTGCTGGAGCCCACGTCGAGATTAATCTCTGGTATGAAGCTGCCACCGACGCCGGGGCGCTGGGTGGAGCGGAGTGTTTTGCTGTCCTGATAGTCGAGCACGCCAAAGACATTGAACTTGTCCTTGTTCAGATCACCTACACCGCCAGAAACGGTAAAAATCTTTTTGCCTGCACCCCCGTCCCTGGTGTCGCTCACATAGGCCGAGAGGTCAACACCCTGGTAGTCGCGACGCGTGATGAAGTTGATCACCCCCGAAATCGCATCAGTGCCATAGATCGCGGATGCGCCGTCTTTCAACACTTCCACGCGTTCAATGGCCGCGGTCGGAATAGCGTTGAGGTCAACGCCGGAAGCACCGCCCGGGGACGCGAAGTTGGCCATGCGGCGACCGTTGAGCAGAATCAGCGTGGACGACACACCGATGCCGCGCAGGTTTGCGCCCGAGAAACCGCGCTGGCCGGCAATATCCGAAAAGCTGGCACCATCGGTGAGCGCGGCAGCGTTTGCCGATATCTTGGTCAAAAGCTCTGCCGCATTTGTCGAACCGCCGCGGACAATTTCCTCGCGCGTAATCACTTGAACCGGCAACGCTGTCTCGCCTTCGATGCGTTTTATGGATGACCCGGTAATCTCGATCTTATCCACTTTCTGTGCGATCGGCGGTGCCGGCTCGGTCGTTTGTGCGTTTGCGCCAACAGTGGTCAACGCCAGGAGAGCGGCAGCCACCGCCATGGCGCAAGGCGTAAACGGTGACGCATCCAGCGGTAACGAAGGGATTCCCGGTGGGCTTTGTTTGATCTGATTCATTCTGACGGCACTCCCTGAATTGACTGCGAGGGTGTTACGGACGAGCACCCGGTTATTGACGGAAAGGACGATTGCGAAAGCGGGATCAAACTTGTTTGTACGAATCACTGGATTGCAGTGTATGGAGTCGTCACGCAAACAAAAGGGGGTAAGGGCAATTCAGTCGCAACGCTGCAACTTCGCGTCGCAAAGTTGAAAACCCACTGCCGCAAAACCGACACAGGCATGTGCCGGCACCGTGTCGCGGCGATGGTTTCGCCGAAGTCGGCCGACGTACGATTATGCGAATGCGACAGGTAGTTACAGTTTCATGGCGTCATCGTCAACAGCGGCGGGAAGCTATGTCACACTGCTGCCACTGTCGCTGACTACCGCCGTTTTTGCATCCTTGCTCCTCGCTACCAGACACGCCATTTCCATCAAGACGCCGCATCCAAAAATGATCCGACGAAACGCCCTGATTCGATTCCTGGCCGCGCTCCTTATCGGCGCGGCAACGCAGACCAGTCTCGCGCAAGGCATCGCCGTGCCGATCGGTGGCGCGTTGAAATACGACAATGACGAAGTCTGGTCGCGACTGGTGCAGCTAGCGGGTGGCAAGGGCGCGCGCTATGCAGTCTTCGCGACGGCGTCTGGTACCCCCGACAAAACCGCAGCGTCCATCGTCGCCGCACTCGCCAGACATGGTGCAATCGCCGAGCACATTCCGGTAACGGCAAAATTGAAGTCGCCCGATGTCCGGGTAGCCGTCAACGATCCGGCGCTGATTGCCAAAGTCAACGCCAGCACAGGAATATTTTTCTCCGGCGGCGCACAAGAACGAATAACAGACACACTGACGTTACCCGACGGCAAACCCACGCCAATGCTGGAAGCGATCTGGGCGGTGTTCAACAAAGGCGGTGTGGTGGCGGGCACTAGCGCAGGTGCAGCGATCATGAGTACAACCATGATTCGTGATACGCAGGATGTGTTGACGGTACTGAAATTCGGCGCCAGGGATGGCCGGGAAATCAGCCGCGGACTCGGCTTCGTGGGCCCGGAGCTCTTTGTGGATCAACATTTTCTCAAGCGCGGTCGCTTCGGTCGCATGCTGCCGGTGATGCTGCAAAACGGTTACAAGCTGGGCCTGGGCGTGGACGAAAACACTGCCGCAATCGTGCGCGGAGACGAAGTGGAAGTAATCGGATTCAAGGGCGCGTTGATCGCAGACCTCACCGAAGCCACCACCGACCGGGGCTTAAAGGAATTCAACCTGCGTGGTGCCCGGTTGTCCTATCTCGATCACGGTGACCGCTACAATTTGAAAACACGCACGACCACACCGTCAGTAGAAAAGCTGACCGGTAAAAAGCTCGATCCCAACGACAAAAACTTTGTGCCCTACTTCACCATGAATGCGTTTTATCCCGACGTGCTCGGCGATACCGTGGTCGTTCACCTGATGTCCAATCTGATCGACAATAAGCAAAGGGAAGTCACCGGTCTGGCCTTCAGCGCGACCGATGGCAAAGATGGCAAGCCGGATCTGGGCTTTGAGTTTCGTTTCCGTAAAGGGCGTGACAGTCTCGGTTATTTCACGTCCAGTTTCGGCGGAGAAGACTACGCGGTGACCAACATCTACCTCGACGTACGCCCCGTGCAGATGAGCAAACCGCTCTATCGTGCATACCAATCAGGGCGTTCTGGGGCAAACTGGTAAATTGCAGCCATTCCAAATTGAATTTGAGAGATTACGAACATGAAAAACCCCCTGGTATTTACCCTGCTTGCGCTGTTGGCCTCGGCGACGACCGTATTCGCGCAAGAGGGCAGAAAGATCAAGATTGGCGTTGAAGGCGCTTATCCGCCCTTCAGCCAGATCGGCATCGATGGCAAACTGAAAGGCTTT
>JANYHZ010000137.1 GCA_025362135.1 Betaproteobacteria bacterium
TTTCCTCCGTGGTTGATGGCTCCACTGTAAGGAAACCCGTTTGGCGAAAAAACGGAGTATTCGACATTCCCGGGGTTTTTGCAGAATTGGTCAGGAGGCCAGAGATAAATTGACTTCAGACTTTGAGGGAGTCACGGTGGAAGAAACGATGAAAGCGCCGAGTAAAAAGTTGAAACACGAGCATTGGCGGGGTTCGCAGGCACAAAAAGGCCGGAGATGTCCGCGGGTGCTAGAGTTTGCCGTTTTTCAAGCCAAGCCGCCAAAGCGAAGTCACTTCTGCGGCGCGCGCCGAATGCAATGGATCGGCGGGGTCGGATACCCGCGGATGAGTTGGTCGCGCGTCCAACCGGTCGATGACAATCAGGCCCCCTTGCGCAAAATATTCCAGTAATTGCGCGCGTGATCGCAGCCCCAGGTGCTCTGCAATGTCTGAAAGGATCAGCCAGCCTTCTCCGCCCGGTTCAAGGTGTGCAGCCAATCCGGCGATAAATCCGCGCAACATGCGACTATCCGGGTCAAAAATGGCGCTCTCGATCGGGGAACTGGGCCGCGCCGGAATCCACGGTGGGTTGCACACGATGAGCGGGGCACGTCCCGCCGGGAAAAGATCCGCCTGCACCACTTGCACTTGCGCCGCGTACTTTAGCCGCCTGATGTTATCGCTCGCGCATGCCAGCGCGCGCACGTCGTTATCGGTGGCGATGATTCGGCTGACACCACGCCGAGCCAGCACCGCCGCGAGCACGCCGGTTCCGGTGCCGATATCGAAGGCTAGCGGTAACACTTCACTGCCGGAATGCGCTGAATTTTGCGACGGCATAGGTGCGTTAGCCACCAGATCGACGTATTCGCCACGCACCGGGGCGAACACACCGTAATGCGGATGAATGCGGTCTTCGAGCGCTGGAACTTCTACACCTTTCTTGCGCCACTCGTGCGCCCCGATGAGGCCCAGCAGCTCGCGCATTGACACCAGCGAGTCTCCCGCTGCAGCATCGCCGCCCGGCGGGCCGTAAGCCTCCACGCAGGCGCGTTGCAGATCCGGTGCCCGTCGCAGCGGTATCGTGTAATCGCCCGCCAATGGCAGCAGCAGCATACCGAGTGTGCGTGCGCGCTGAGATTGCGCGAGGCGGTGCAGGTGAAACGCCTCGGTCGGTAATTTCGACGCGGATTCTGCTGGTATGGAGGCAGGTTTATCGACCGCATGGACAACGGCGGATTTACGCGCCTTGCGGGCTTTTTCGTCGGCCCGCCGCGCCATCGCTTGTAGCATCTGGCGTGCATTCTGGAAATCGCCGCGCCATAGCAAGGCCGTACCCTCGCATGCCATGCGATAGGCCGCGTCGGCGGATAGTTGTTCGTCGGCAATCACCACGCGCTTATGCGGCGCAGCACCTTTCTCTGAGCGCCAGCGCGCCGAGTGCGCCAGGCCCGCTTCGGTCCAGCGAATAATCGGATGTTCGGTCATGCGTGCGCTGCCCGCAGATTAGTCTTGGAACTTATAGTGCGAGGCGTTCAAGTAGGCAGCAATCGCCGCTTCGTCTTCGGGAAACAGCCCTAAATTCAGTTCCGTGTTGCATCGAGACACCTGCGGGAGCAATTTACTCTTCGTCGTCACGCGGCGATCCGCTCGCAAATAAATGCCCGTGCCGTCGCCACCGTGCTTGGTCGCGTGACAGGCCTCGCACTTCGCTTCAGCGACCAGTTTCTTGCCGCTTTCCAGTAATGCGGAATTGGCTTCCGGTGCCGCTATGGCCGGCATCGCCAACAGGGCAAGCGTGAGCATCGCTCCAGCGAGAGCATAGCCACGAACAGAGTACAGGCGCGGATGAGGGGGAGGCATGAAATCAGTATACGTCGCGTCAACGCAGACATAATGCAAAAAGCAACTTCGGCGTTGACCATGCACGCTAAAAAAGGTTAAAATCGCAGTCTCGTTTGAAACAGGTAATGATCGCTCAAACGGCAATTCCCTGATAGCTCAGCTGGTAGAGCGACGGACTGTTAATCCGCAGGTCCCTGGTTCGAGCCCAGGTCGGGGAGCCATCAATTCAAGGGCTTAGCCTCCGCTAAGCCCTTCGCCTTTCAGCCACGATTCTTGTGGTGCGTAGTTTTTCCGGGTCAATGTGGAGCATTTCCAATGAACGAAATCATGCAATACCTCAAAAAGAATGGTCAACGACTCGATTCAGAGATCGCGGCAGCGACCGGAATGTCGCTGGCAAAAGTACGGGACATGCTGACCGACCTGTCTGCCCAGGGAGAAATTTCCCGGTGTAGCGTCACGCAGTTCAATCAGGGCAAGAAAATTGAAGGCATGCTCTGTCGGGTCGCGGGATATATTCCACCGAAGAGTCCTGGCAGAAAACCTGCCGCCTAGGCACGCGTCGCCGCGCGAAAGGTAGTAGCGTGATTTCGCGCAATAACAGTTCGTCTGATATCTGCGCACCGAAATCCCAGCGCATGGATTTGTATGTCGGTACGTCTGGTTTTGGTTGAACGATATCGGTAGCTGACTCCCGCGTTCAACATGCCGCCCAGCCGGATGCCGGTACTGACGCCGGTTCCGGCTTTTTTGTGGGCGCCGGGCACGAAATAGCCGATTGACGGACACGACCACGGTCAGAGATACACTTGTGGGTGCTGCAGGGTTTCCGCTCCTTACCACGGGAATTGCGTATGTCAATCGAAACACCACCGCCCCACGTTCGTCGTAAACGCTATCGCGGCACCCACCCTCGCAAGTTCGAAGAGAAATACAAGGAGCTGGACCCGCAAAAGTTTGCTGCGGATGTGGAAAAAGTCATCGCGCGGGGACAGACCCCGGCTGGGATGCATCGATCGATCTGCGTGAACGAAATCATCAGCATTCTGCATCCCCGTCCCGGTGAAACATCGCTCGATGCGACGCTGGGTTTTGGTGGCCACACGGAAGCGATTATCCCCCTGCTATTGCCCGGTGGCAGGCACTTTGCCGTCGATGTGGATTCGATTGAGTTGCCACGAACTGAGGCCCGTTTGCGCAAACTCGGCTTCGCAAAAGATGTGCTGGTCATCCGTAAAATGAATTTTGCCGGCATTGCCCAACTGCTGCCGGAAGCGGGCGGCGGCTTTGATTGCATCGTGGCCGATCTGGGTGTGTCTTCAATGCAGCTTGACGATCCGGCACGCGGCTTTTCGTACAAAAATGACGGGCCGCTCGATCTGCGCCTGAACCCGATGCGTGGCTCGCCCGCATCAACGCTCCTGCAGTCGATGACGGAGAAAAGTCTGGCTGAACTGCTGACGAAAAATGCCGATGAACCTCATGCTGAAGCGATCGCGCAGGAAATAAAAAAGTGCACGTCTCCGATCATCACCACGCGACAATTGGCGGATGCCGTTCGTGCTGCGCTCAGCAGATTTCCGGACATCAAGGAACATAAAAGAACCCTGGCTCGCACGTTTCAGGCGCTGCGCATCGGTGTCAACGATGAATTTGGCGCGCTAGACCGCTTTTTGGATGTGTTGCCGTGGTGCATGAAGCCCGGTGCACGTGCCGCAATCCTGACCTTCCATTCCGGTGAAGATTCGAGAGTTGAACAAGCATTTCAGAAATCCCTGCAGTCGGGCATTTATTCCAGCATCGCGCCTGAGCCACTACGGCCAGCGCCCGAGGAGCAGAGAAGCAATCCGCGGTCGACATCTGCCAGGTTGCGATGGGCAATCCGGTCAAATTTGCCCGCATTTTGATAGACGCGGAATTTTCGGGATACTCGCAATCACGCCCCATTGCCGCCGTCAACAGGGCGTCGGTGACTCGCGATTCGTGATCCGCAAGGGAAAGTTATGCTTCATGCTACACTGTTGCAATAGAGAGCAGTGTCGTTTACCGGCCATCTATCTTCATGTTCAATAGTTACTTCCGCCATTCAAGCAAATATAGCCGCTCGTTTCGTGCACGGCTGGTGGCGTTGTTGCTGCTCGTCGCGCAGGTAAGTTCGTTGTTGATCGTGCCTTTGCACGCGGTCGCGCACGGGCAAGTCGCGCGCGCGTCAGACGCAACAGCTGTTTTATTGACCGGCACTACTGCAGGTAATCGATATTCCAGTCTGTTCGGGCACGAACAAGGATCAGGCTGCGATGACTGGAATGCAGCGTTTGCGCTCGATAGCCATTCCGGCAACAGTTTGCCGCACGTGTCCGCCGTTTTGCCGACATCAACCGGAATTTTCGGCTGTCTTCCATCCGCGCCCCTCGCAACGCCATTCAGGCCATTCCTCGCCCGCGCACCGCCGCGTCACTAAAGCACTGATTGTCCACGGCTGGTCCCACGCATCATTGCGCGGTGACCTTCCCACTGTGCTTTTGCGAACGGATTTCCCATGAAGGTCAAGAATTATTTTTTTGCGCTGACGCCTGCGCTACTGGTTACCGCTCATGCGGTTGCGCAATCGAATGCCGTACTGGCTGCGGTTGAACCAAAGAAACTGGACGAAATGGTCGTTACCGGCAATCCGCTGAAAGACGCCGATGTGATCGTGCCTGCATCCGTGCTGGCCGGTCCCGAGCTGGTTTTGAAGCGCGGCACGACGCTGGGTGAAACGCTCAACGGCATGCCCGGCGTCTCAAATTCATTCTTCGGTCCGAATGCGGGTCGCCCCGTCATCCGCGGGCTGGACGGCGATCGTGTTCGCATCCTCAGTAATTCTGGTGCGTCGTTCGATGCGTCCAATGTCAGCCCTGATCACAATTCGGCCATCGATCCATTGGCCATTGAGCGTGTCGAGGTTTTGCGCGGGCCCGCTGCGCTGTTGTACGGCGGCACCGCGATCGGCGGCGTCGTCAATATTATCGACAACCGCATTCCGCACGAAGCGATCAAGGGCTTCGGCGGCACGGTCGAGGGCCGCGTTGGCGGCGCTGAAAATGAGCGCGGCACCTCGGTATTGATGGAGGGCGGCAATGGTCAATTCGCGCTGCATGCCGATGGATTTCATCGCGATACCGGTAATTACAGGGTGCCTGCGTCGGCAGGGTTGGGTAACCGCATCATCAATTCCGCAAGTCGCAGTGAGGGCGGCGCAATCGGCGGCTCATTCACATTTGACGGCGGCTATGCCGGCGTGTCGCAGTCTGAATATCGCTCACGCTATGGTACGGTCGCCGAAGCAGATGTCACCATCGACATGAAACAGTCGCGCACGACATTTGAAGGCCAGCTCGACAAGCTGGGACCGGTAGTAGAGAGCGTCAGCGTTCGTGGCGGTCGTACCGATTACAAGCACGTCGAACTTGAAGGCAGCGTGGTCGGCACCCAATTCACCAACAAGGGCAGTGACTTTCGCATCGAAGTGCGTCATGCCAGGCTCGGCGCAATGTCGGGCGTGATTGGCGTGCAGGGTGAGAATTTCGAATTTGCGGCCCTCGGCAATGAGGCCTTCGTGCCTGATACGAGAACGCGAAATCAGGCTGTCTTTGCCTATGAGGAATTTTCTGCCGATGCCTGGAAGTTTTCGCTTGGCGCACGCCTCGAACAGAACCGCGTGCAATCGGCAGGCGTGGGTACCAGTGGCATCGCGCGGTTTGGCGGCGCATCCGAAAAGACGTTTGACCTGAACAGCCTTTCGCTGGGGGTGCTGTACAAGCTGGATGCGACGACCAGCATCACCGGCAATTTTGCCCGCAGCCAACGTGGCCCGGCGTTTTACGAGCTTTACGCCGACGGTCCGCACATCGCCACGGCGGCGTACGAAGCGGGGGACGTCCGTCTGCAGCGGGAAAAATCCGCAGCGCTGGATCTCGGTGTGCAGTGGAAGTGGGGCACGGGCGGTAAATCCTCGGCACGGCTCGGTGTATTTGCGAATCGGTTCGACAATTTCATTGCGCTGCGCCGCACGGGGATTGTTCGGGATGCCGCGGGTAATTCGGGTGTTGCCGATTGTGGGAACGGCAGGTCGGTCGCATCCGCTTGCGAGGCGCGCATCCTGCCGGAATTTCGTTATCAGGGCGTGAAGGCGCGTCTCACCGGTTTTGAGGCAGAAGCGAAATTTCGCCTGATCGACAAACCCTATACGCTTGATTGGGAAATGAAGGCCGATCTCACGCGTGCGCAAGACTTGACGAATGCGGAACCACTGCCGCGTATTGCGCCGCTGCGGTTGAGTACCGCCGCATCGTTTGCAGAGGGTCCGTGGGCGTTGCGAGGCGAAATTGAGCACTCCGCGAAACAGAATCGCGTACCCGTTATCGACCTGCTTGGTCAGACCGCGAGTTATACGATGCTGAATGCCGCGATTTTGTACACCGTCAAACTATCCGGTGCATCCGCACTGTTTTTTCTGAAGGCCAATAACCTTGGCGACCGCAAAGCATTCAATGCCTCATCGATCGACACGATTCGCGCACTCGCACCATTGCCGGGGCGCGGCGTGAAGGCCGGCGTGCAACTGAGCTTCTGAGAAAAACAGAAGAAAAAAAGTCAAACTCAAGCATGGGCGCGCCTTACGGGGCAAAAACGTGTCATAAGGCCCGCCCATGCTGGAGTTTTGTTGAACGATCTCTGGTGTGAGCCATTCAAAACACAAATAAATTGTTGTTGCGAAGTGCTGCGCTGCTAAAATTTTTGATTGCCTTCTGCACACGCTAGCAAAGTACACCAATCGAAGACCGTTGCTATGCCAATCCTGACTTTCCCCGATAGCCCCTACAAACTGAACCAGCCGTTTCCACCGGCGGGTGATCAGCCGCAGGCAATCGCCAAGCTCGTCGAGGGCATCAACGATGGCCTGGCGTTTCAGACGCTGCTCGGCGTTACGGGTTCGGGCAAGACTTATACGATGGCGAATGTGATTGCACAGCTCGGCCGACCCGCGCTGGTGATGGCACCGAATAAAACACTGGCTGCACAGTTGTATGCGGAAATGAAAGAATTTTTCCCGGAGAACGCGGTCGAGTATTTCGTCTCCTACTACGACTACTATCAGCCCGAGGCGTACGTGCCTTCCCGCGATTTGTTCATCGAAAAAGACTCTGCCATCAACGAACACATCGAGCAAATGCGTCTTTCGGCCACCAAGTCATTGCTGGAGCGGCCGGACGCGATCATCGTCGCCACCGTGTCGTGCATTTATGGCATCGGTGATCCGGCGGACTACTACGCCATGCGCATGATCGTGCGCACCGGCGACAGAATTTCCCCGCAAGACATGATTCGCCAGTTGATCGCGATGCAATATGCGCGTTCCGAGATCGATTTCAAGCGCGGGACGTTTCGCGTGCGCGGTGACTCGATCGATGTCTATCCGGCAGAAAGTGCCGATGCCGCACTGCGGATTTCCATGTTCGATGATGAGGTTGATGCGCTGACCTTATTTGATCCGCTGACCGGGCACACGATCCACACATTGCCGCGCTTCACCGTCTACGCCAAGAGTCATTACGTCACTCCGCGCAGCACGGTCTTGAACGCGCTCGAGGGTATCAAAACGGAACTACGCGAACGCATTGAATACTTTTCAGGCGAAAACAAATTGCTTGAAGCGCAGCGGATACAGCAACGCACGACTTTCGATCTGGAGATGCTCAACGAAATTGGTTTTTGCAAAGGCATCGAAAATTATTCGCGACACATGAGCGGGCGCAAAGCGGGCGAGCCGCCGCCGACACTGGTGGACTATCTGCCGAAGAATGCGCTCATGGTGATCGATGAAAGCCACGTCACCGTGCCACAGGTTGGCGGCATGTACAAGGGTGACCGGGCGCGCAAAGAGAACCTGGTCGATTATGGATTTCGTCTGCCGTCGGCGATGGATAACCGTCCGCTTCGTTTTGACGAATTCGAGGCGATGATGCGACAAACCGTATTCGTTTCCGCCACACCCGCCGACTACGAGGCCGCGCACACCGGGCAGGTTGTCGAGCAACTGGTTCGGCCAACCGGTCTTGTTGACCCAATCCTGCACGTGCGTCCCGCGTCCACGCAGGTCGATGATTTGTTGTCCGAAGTGAACAAGCGCGTGGTCAATCAGGAGCGCGTGTTGGTGACCACGCTCACCAAGCGCATGGCCGAGGACTTGACCGACTACCTTGCCGAGAATGGCGTCAAGGTGCGCTATCTGCATTCGGACATCGATACCGTCGAACGCGTGCAAATCATTCGCGATTTGAGAGCGGGCCTGTTCGATGTGCTGGTCGGCATCAATTTATTGCGCGAGGGGTTGGATATTCCCGAGGTGTCGCTGGTGGCGATTCTCGATGCCGACAAGGAAGGGTTCCTGCGCAGCACGCGATCATTGATTCAGACGATTGGCCGCGCTGCCCGCCACATCAATGGCACCGCCATCCTCTACGCGGACAAGGAGACCAACTCCATGCGCAACGCGATCGGTGAGACGAATCGAAGGCGCGCAACGCAGATCGCATTCAACAAGAAAAATGGCATCGTACCCAGATCCGTTTCGAAAGGGATTAAAGACATGATCGATGGTGTCTACGATCTGGATGACAGGCGCGCAGAATTGGCCACGGAGAAAAAGGCGGCGCAGGATCGCCAGAAGTACGATGTGCTGTCTGTCAAGCAATTGGAAACGACCATTAAACGGCTTGAACGCGAGATGGTCGATGCGGCGCGAAATCTGGAATTTGAACAAGCCGCAAGGATACGCGATGAGCTCAGGATGCTGCGTAACAAACTGTTGATGGTCGGCGGGGCTGATGGCAGCGGCCTGTAGCGGCGTGGATCCGCTGGTGTTTTGCTAGTCGCATTCGATATTTATTGATGACGATGTTACGGCTGTTGGCTGCTACCGCCGTGTGCGTAGAATAGGCATCGACATTTTGTTCGCCGATGAGTCAGAAATGAAGATACTTTTTGTTTGCATGGGAAATATTTGCCGCTCACCGACGGCCGAAGGCGTATTTCGCAAGCTGGCGATCGAGAGCGGGCTGTCCGGCAAATTGGATATTGATTCGGCAGGCACGCATGGTTTTCATGCAGGCCTCCCGCCTGACCCGCGGGCGACCGTGCTTGCCGCAAAACGTGGTTACGATTTGACCGCGTTACGCGCAAGGGAAGTTGTTGCCAGTGACTTTGTGCGCTTCGACCATGTCATCGCGATGGATGAAGAAAATGTTCGTCATCTAAAAGCGTTCTGCCCTGAACACCTGTCAGGAAAAATCAAGCTGCTGCTCGACTTTGCCGGCACCGGCGAGAGACGCGAAGTGCCCGATCCGTATCAAGGCAAGACAAAAGACTTTGCGCTGGTGCTGGATCTGATTGAACAGGGCTGCCGGGGATTGATTGACCACCTGATTGCGCAGCGGCGCATGCGTACGATTCGAAATAGCCGTTCGCCATTCAAGGATTAGCATGTTCGAAGGCGCGCTTTCCCTGGTCGCATATGTAAAAATTTTTGTCGCCATGATCGTCATCGTCAATCCGCTTGGCATCATGCCGGTGTTCGTGGCGATGACGGCTTCACAGTCGGATAGCGAGCGGATGCGAATCGCCGGAATCGCCGCGCAAACTGTTGCTGCGGTACTGTTGATTTCCACCCTGCTGGGCGAACGCGTTCTTGAACTGTTCGGGATTTCGATCGCCAGTTTCAAGGTGGGCGGTGCCATCCTGATCATGTTGAATGCGTTGGCAATGATGCAGGCGATGCCGGCGCGAGACAAGCAAACACCCGAAGAAGCGGAGGAAGCAGAGGACAAGGCGAGCATTGCGGTTGTTCCTTTGGGCATACCGCTGCTTGCGGGACCCGGTGCAATGTCCACCATCATCATCTACGCAAGCGAGAAGAAGGTGGTCTGGCATTTACTCGCTGTTTGTGTGACAGCCGTGGGCGTGGCCATTGTCACGTGGATCGCGTTGCGCATCGCCATCCGTGTCGGGAGGCGCATGAGCACGACTACGCTGAATGTGGCCACGCGGATCATGGGATTGTTGCTCGCTGCGTTGGCAGTAGAGATTTTTGCAGGCGGCATCGTGGAACTGATTCCGGCTCTGGGCAAGCCAGATGTATTTCGCTAAGGAAGTTAGGCGAACATCGTCGACAAAACCCTTGGGATTAAGCGTCATGCAATTTCGTCGGGCAGAACGCCATTCAGAGCGGCCTGTAGGGCGAAAACGGCTTGAGAGCCGCGCCGGTGCTAGCGATCAATAATTCTAACTGTGTCTGACTTCGCTCATCAGCGCGAGTAGATTGTTTTCCGAGTCGCGGAAAAACGCCATCCACAAATCGTGATCGGGCATAGGCGCAATAAGGGAAGGATTCTGTTCGAAGTCCAGACCCTTTGCGGTCATCGCCTGGAAGCTTGCTTCAATGTCTGTGACGCGGAAATAGATAATTGAAGAGGGATGGTCGAATTGCGGGTCGCGTGCGGTTTCAAGCAGCAGGCGAATGCCGCCGCAATCGAAAAAAGTCATATGCGGACCCGCATCGAACAGGTGCTGCAGGCCCAGCATGTCCCTATAAAATGCCTTGGCGCGTGATAGAACCTTGACATTGATGGCCACTTGGCCGATGTTTTCAATGAACATTCTTGTCTCCTCAAAAACCGCCGGTCGCGAGCCATGCATCTACCTGCTCCAGCCGATCATTGCCCCAGAATGGTTCCCCGTCGACGATGATGAAAGGTGAGCCGAATACGCCCTTTGTCAACGCGGCTTCCACTTCATTTTTCAGGCGTTCTTTGACGACGGGATCGGCGACGGCGGCCAATATGCTGGCGCGATCTTCGCCCAAGGCAGCGGCGATGTCGGCAATTTTATCCGCCGAAGAAATATCGATGCCTTGCTCAAAATAAGTCGCGTAACACGCTTGCGCAAACCGCTGCGCGCTCGTTTCGTCGCGATCCGACAGCCAGTAGAAGGCGCGCGCGGCATTCTGGGTGCCGATAGGGAAAGTGGCCGGTTGCGTGTACGGAATTTTCAGCAGGCGCGCAGTGCGCAGAAAATCCCGCACAGAGTAGGGCCCTTTCAGCGGCACGCTGACCAAAGGCGCGGTGCCCGCCGCCTTGAACATCGGCCCGAGCAGCACAGGCCGCCAGGTGACGTGACGTTGATGACGTGCGGCCAGCGCGTTGATCCGTGTGGACGCAAGGTATCCATACGGCGAAGAAAAGTCGAAGTAAAAATCTATCGATTTTTTTTCGTTTGACATGGCCTCTCCAATGGGAAGTTCCAAAATACTCTGTCTGGGACAATCATAGCCGAACGCACAGAATGGACGGCGCACGCAAAAAACCCCGCTCAATCAAACGACTGAACGGGGCTTCGTGCGCGGGCATTGCTATCTAACTCACGCTGTTAACGTCACCGCCGTCGGCGCCAGGATTTTTTGTCTCTACGAAAAGCAAAGGCTCACTTTGGATGATGCGCGGCCCGCGAGGGCGCGGAGTGCGACGACGTTGTGATTCTGCCTCCACGGGTAGGATGGATGTTGTGTAAGGCGCTGCCACAGTCTCGATAAATACCAGCGGCTCGCTGGGTGCCGCATCGCGATTGCGACGTCGTGCCGGACGTGGTGTCGAGCGCAGTGAAGTCGTGTCGTCGATCTGGTCAACCGGGACCGTCGCGGCAGAGGCGGCTGTTTCGATGCCAGAGGACGTATGGGCTGGCGTGGCCTGCATTGGCGTTGTCGTGGGAATCGATACCGCTTCTGCTGACACCATCGTTACCGGTACCGGCGCATGTTCTTGCGCGACACTCGGCGCTGCTTCGACAGGTAAACGTGCAGGCGCATGATCGATCACGCCAGCACCAATTGCGATTGGTGCTGCGGCCATTTCGGTGACAGCCACTGCGGCGATATTCTCGGTATTTGGCATGTGCGCGGATTCTGTTGCGAACAACAGCGATGGGTCCGCAGAAACCGCAGCATCCGACGCTGGCCCGTTCTGCTCCGCACGCGACGCATGACCGTCACGCGGACCGTCACGGCCTCCGCGGCCACCGCGACCGCGGCGGCGGCGTCCGCGACCTTCGCCTTCTTCACCGAGTGCGACTGGCTTGGCTTCAAGCGCAGCTCTTGGCTGCTGTTGCTGGCGCGGTTTTTGTGCTTGTGGTGCCTGCTCTTGCCCGGCGCTTACGGTTGTCGTCGTCTCGGCGGCTTTGTCTGCGCGTTGGTCGCGCGCTTCGTTCGGACGACTGCGCTCATTGCGTTCAGCGCGCGGTCCACGTTCCTGACCTTGCGGGCCGGATTGTCCGGCATTGCGGTCTTTGCGCTCGCCACGCTTGCGGTCGCCGTCGCGTACATCGCGGCGAGCACGCTCACCACCACGACCGTCCCGACTTTCGCGCGCCGGTCTCGCTTGGACAGGTGCTGCTGATTCCGGTTTCGGCGTCGGCTCTGAACTGAACAAGCCGGCGAATCGTTTCCACAGGGACGGTTTCACTTCGGTCGCTGGAGACACAGTTCCCGTCGCGGCGCGCGGTCGGGGTTCGGCGGCAATTGGCGCGGGTTGCGTCGGTGTAATGCCCTTGACGATCGGTTCCGGGCGGGCCGGCTTGGACTCCAGTTCTGCGGCTTTTGCGGAAGCGACTTCCTCGACCGGGCGATTGACCATCTGGTAACTCGGCGTCACCAAATCGAGCTTCTCGGAGTCAGAACGCAGGCGCTCAACTTCGTAGTTTGGCGTTTCCAGATGAATGTTTGGAATCAGCAAAACATTTACCTTGAAACGCATCTCCATCTTGTGGATGTCCTGGCGTTTTTCGTTCAGCAGAAAAGTGGCGACATCGACCGGTACCTGCGCATGAACGGCGCCGGTGCCTTCCTTCATTGCCTCTTCCTGAATGATGCGCAGTATATGCAATGCGGATGAAGCGGTATCGCGAATATGGCCAAGACCGTGGCAACGCGGGCAGGGGATGTAGCTCGATTCGGAAAGCGCGGGCTGCAAGCGCTGGCGTGAAAGTTCAAGCAGGCCGAAGCGGGATATTTTTCCGGTCTGGACTCTTGCGCGGTCGTAGCGCAACGCGTCGCGCAGGCGGTTTTCCACTTCACGCTGATTCTTCGTCGACTCCATGTCGATGAAGTCGATAACGACCAGGCCACCCAAATCGCGCAGGCGCAATTGGCGGGCAATTTCATCGGCCGCTTCGCAATTGGTGCGGAATGCGGTTTCTTCAATATCGTGGCCTTTGGTCGCACGCGCCGAGTTGACGTCGATCGACACCAACGCTTCGGTATGGTCGATGACAATGGCACCGCCAGAAGGCAACGTGACATCGCGACGGTAGGCGGTCTCGATCTGGTGCTCGATTTGAAAGCGAGAAAACAGCGGCACGTCGTCGTGATACAGCTTCACCTTGTGGACGTTGGCTGGCATCACGGTCGACATGAACGACTGCGCCTGCTCGAAAATTTCCGGCGTGTCGATAAGGATTTCACCGACGTCAGGCTGGAACAGGTCACGGATCGCGCGCACCACGAGGCTCGATTCCAGATAGATCAATTCAGGTGCTTTAACATCTTTGGCGGCACCATCGATGGCTTCCCACAATTGCATCAGGTAACCCAGATCCCACTGCAACTCTTCTGCGGAGCGACCGATACCTGCAGTGCGCGCGATAACGCTCATTCCTTCGGGGACATTGAGTTGGTCAAGCGTTTCACGCAACTCGGCTCGCTCTTCACCTTCGACGCGTCGCGAAACGCCACCGCCGCGTGGGTTGTTTGGCATCAGTACCAGATAGCGACCTGCGAGCGATACGTAGGTAGTTAGTGCAGCGCCTTTGTTGCCGCGCTCGTCTTTTTCAACCTGGACAAGCAGTTCCTGGCCCACGCGCAAATTTTGCGCAATCTTGCCGCGCGTGCCTTCGCCATCTTCGCCCTGTACGTATTCGCGGGTCAGTTCCTTGAAGGGCAGGAAGCCGTGGCGTTCCGCACCGTAGTCAACGAATACTGCTTCGAGCGATGGCTCGACACGGGTGACTTTGGCTTTGTAGATATTGCTTTTACGCTGCTCCTGGCCAGCGTGTTCGATATCGAGGTCAACGAGTTTTTGCCCGTCTACGATGGCAACGCGCAGTTCTTCTGCCTGCGTTGCGTTGAATAGCATACGTTTCATAAGTCTTCCTTCTCGCGCAAATTCAGCGACAGGCGAGGGCGAAGACGAACCCGGCAGGTCATGCGCGCCATGGGCGCACAGACCGAGGCGACAAACAGCGCGTTAGCCGGCTAAATGCAACGATAAAGATGACGTGCCGCACCGCGCAAGGTCATTGGACCGTACGGTATCGAGTGTCGATATTGGTGGGGAACATTTGTCATCTTGCGCTGCGAGCCAAAAATCTGCGGTGCTGTTTTATTGTCGGCATGCTCACGTTGGAGCGTGCCTGACTGCCTTGTTACCTTGGAGCAGTTTTTGCGGACCAAAATGGTGCCACCAAAACGCCCACCTGTTCATCTTCTCGCCACCCGGTGCTGCTACCCGCTTCGCGGACGGTGCGCGCAAATCGTTTAGTATCGCTACTTGTTTGAGTAGGGATCTTTAGACCAGATGGTGAAGACCCTGCTCAGCGGTGAGCGAAAACGACCGCCCGTTTTCCGTTTTGAACGGCGCTCCGACAAACGCTGGCAGTAGGTTTTTCAAAACTGCGCGGGAAAGCGGATCGAGAGAACAAAATGGTGATTTTTCGGGAGCTCGGTTCCAGCGGGCTGAGCGAACAAAATTCACAATGAAGCGAACCAGGTTACTGCACAGCGGGTCGGTGGAAACGGCGGACTCGCTTCTAAATCAACGAGATAAAAGTATATCCTAAGATGGCATCTGCGGGTAACAAATCATCCTCCGGTACCGGAATTGCTGGTGGCAAGGCAGTCGATGGACCATTTGCCGCAGCCAGTATCGTGACCATCGACGAAGCGTCTGTTGGTCAGCGCGTGGACAATTTTCTGCTCACGCTTTTGAAAGGGGTTCCGAAAAGCCACGTGTACCGCATCGTGCGTTCGGGCGAGGTCCGCGTCAACAAGGGCCGGGTTGCAGCGGATTACCGTTTGGTGGAAGGCGACCTGGTTCGCGTGCCGCCGGTGAAAACAGCGGAAAAAAAAGAAAGTCCCAGCATTGGTGCGGCTTCGCAGGTATTTTCTGCCGGAAAGGCGCGTCCCTCTTTGAGTGTGCTGTATGAGGACGATGCGCTATTTGCGATCGACAAGCCAGCAGGGCTGGCGGTACATGGCGGCAGCGGCATCAGTTTTGGCGTAATCGAGGCGCTACGCGCGTTGCGGCCCGAAGCAAAATTTCTGGAACTGGTTCATCGTATTGACCGGGAAACGTCGGGTGTGCTGCTGATCGCCAAAAAGCGCAGTGCGTTGACGGCGTTGCACGCCAAATTGCGGGGCGACACCGCTGATCGAATCGAGAAACACTATGCGGCGTTGGTGACGGGAGCGTGGCCCGATGATCGCCGTCACGTTCGCGTGAAACTCGCCAAGTATGTGACGGCTGCCGGTGAGCGCCGCGTATCCGTGGATGAAGACGATGGCCAGGAATCGCACACCATTGTCACCAGAACGGAAATCTTGCCGGGCGCCACGCTGCTCGATTGCGAAATCAGAACCGGACGTACCCATCAAATCCGCGTGCATCTGGCGCATCTCGGGTTTCCAATTATCGGCGACGATAAGTACGGTGATTTTGCATTGAACAAATACGTGGCAGCCGTAAAACACGGCGGTTTGAAACGCATGTTCCTGCACGCCCGGTTAATGGCGTTTTCGCATCCCGTTAACGGTGAGAGGGTGGTCATTGAAGCGCCGCTGTCGGCGGACTTGGCGCGCTATCTCTCCCATGTTCGCGAGGGATAGGCTGATGAGCCCGAAACGGTACGAACTTATCGTGTTTGACTGGGACGGCACCATCATGGATTCAACCGGCCTGATCGCCGAGTGCATTCAATTGGCGGCGCGTGATCGCTGCCTGCCGATTCCATCGACGGATGCAGCAAAGTCGATTATTGGACTGGGGATTCGCGAGTCCACCGCGCAGTTGTTTCCGGACCTCGATCAAGCCGCGCAAACGGCATTCGCGCTGGCCTATCGACAACACTTCGTCGCCCGTGATCATGAGGCACCGCTGTATGGGGGCATTCGCGAGTTGCTCGCCGAGCTCGACCACCCCGCACGATTTCTGGCGGTCGCGACGGGCAAGCCGCGCGCCGGACTCGAACGCGCCTTCGCCCATACCGGGCTCAAGTCAGCGTTTCATTATTCGCGCTGCGCAGACGAAGGCTTCGCGAAGCCCCACCCGGATATGTTACTGAAGCTCATGGATTTCGCTGCCGTGCCGCCAGAGCGTACGCTGATGATCGGCGATACCGTGCATGACCTAGATCTTGCCAATAATGCCGGTGTCGCCGCGATTGCGGTCACCTACGGGGCACATCCTGCGGACTTGCTGGCTACAAGGGCTTCAATCAATACAGTCGGCACCGTGAACGAGTTAGCCGCGTGGCTGAAACAGAACGCGTAATCTGCCGCATCGACGAACTTGTCGAAGGAAGCCTTGCGGTGAAGTTCACCATCGCGCTTTCCGAGCCCGCACGTGACTTGCCTTGTTTCGCGATCGCATTTAACGGTGTGGTCTACGCCTATGTGAATTCGTGTCCTCACCAAGGCACTGAACTCGACTGGCAAGCAGGGCAGGTGTTTGAGGAAACTGGCTTATACTTGATCTGCGCTACCCACGGCGCGCTCTTCGAGCCGGATAGCGGGTTGTGCGTGGGTGGACCCTGTCACGGTGCACACTTGAGACCGCTGGCGATCAAAGTATCGGGAACTGACGTTGTGCTTTCGTGCCCAGCGTCGATATTGCATACACCTGGCAATGAAAAACGTGAGTCATGAACGAGAATAGCCAACAACCGTCGGACATAAAGTCGGCGTCGTGGGAACGAGGCGTGCTTGAAAAGCTGGCCTTTGAAGCGCTCACCGAACAACGACTGTCGCGGCGCTGGAGGGTCGGACTCGGCATCGCATGGTTGCTACTGCTTTTTCTGCTGCTGTTCGCGATTCTGGGTTGGGTTGGCGGTAAGCGCGATGGTTCCTCGCTCGAAAAGCACACGGCGCTGGTAGAACTGAAAGGCGTGATTTCGAGCGAGTCCAAAGCATCTGCCGATAAAGTCATTGGCGCTCTTCAGCACGCATTTAAGGATAAAAACACCTTGGGCGTGGTGCTGCGTATCAACAGCCCGGGTGGCAGTCCGGTTCAGGCTGGATATATCAATGACGAGATCAAGCGCTTGCGCGCCAAGCACAAGGACATCCCGCTTTACGTCGTGGTGCAGGACATTTGCGCGTCCGGTGGTTACTACGTCGCGGCGGCGGCCGACAAAATTTATGTCGATAAAGCCTCGATCGTTGGGTCGATCGGCGTTTTGATGGATGGCTTCGGATTTACCGGGGCGATGGAAAAACTTGGCGTCGAGCGCCGAATTATCACGGCCGGTGAGAATAAGGGATTTCTCGATCCATTTTCAGCGGTCAATCCCGAACAGCAAAAATATGCGAAACAGATGGTGGACGAAATTCATCAGCAGTTCATCAAGGTGGTAAAAGACGGACGTGGCAAGCGCCTCAAGGAAACACCAGAAATGTTCTCTGGACTGGTGTGGTCGGGAGAAAAAAGTGTCGCCAATGGGTTGGCTGATGGCTTTGGCGGACTTGACTACGTGGCGAGGGATATCATCAAAGCCGAACAGATTGTCGACTTCACCGAAGAGGACTCGTTTTCCGAAACCCTTACACGGCGGCTGGGTACAACCGCAGCGGATTCCTTTTGGAATAATTTATTTTCGGGCACGGTCGTTGGCCGCCATAGCTTTCGTTAGGTCGGCGCAACAACGGCTCGGCCCACTTCAGATCATGCGCCGAATGACGAATGCAAGCTCCCATGGCGCGTAACGGCAAACCTGAAACAGCATCAACACTCGCGACCGACAAAGCGGTTCTTCGCTCGAGCGAACCGTCGGTCGTGTCTTCGAATCCAGCGCCATCCACTTCGGCCAGCCAATTGCCCCCAACCGCGGGACGCGGCACCAGCTTGAAACTGCGTATTGTTGCGGGTTTTTCTGCGATGACACTTGCAGTGGCGTTGATGATGGGTGTCATTACCGCCAGGATTCTGAGCGATGCCGGCTTGCCGCCCGAAGTTGAGAACGGACTGCGTCGAGAATTGCTGCTGTGGGGTTTCGGTGCGGTTATTGTCGCCGGCCTGTTGGGCTTGATCTTCGCGCGCCGAATCAGTGAGCCGTTGCGTCGGCTGACGGACGAGCTGCGCCGGAAAGAATTTCCCGATCTCGCCGATACGATTCAGGTGCGACACGAATTTCTGGAACTTGAGCAATTGAGTCTCAGCATCCGTGCAATGGCGAGATCCGTGCGCAGCCGTGACGTTGAACTTTCCGCCAGCGAACGCAAATTTCGGGAGGCATTTGATTTGGTTGGGATCGGCCTCACGCAAGTCGATACGGAAGGGCGCTTTCTGGTGGTGAACCGTCGATTTTGTGAGATGTTGGGCTATTCCGCTGAGGAACTAACCGGCAAACGCTTTATCGACATCACGCATCCGGATGACCAACCTGCCGACGAGGCGATGCTACACGCCATCGTTTCGAAGGGTTTGCCGTTGACGGTCAATCGCGAAAAGCGCTACATCCGGAAAGATGGCTCGATTCTCTGGGCAAAGCGCTCGGGGGTCGTGGTCCGCGATGCCGCTGGTATGCCAGTCTATGCATTGGGTTCGGTCGAGGATGTGTCGAACTACCACGCCGCGCAAGCAACGCTGACCGCACTCAACGAGTCTCTGAATGCCATTGTCAAGACGTCTCCCCTGGCGATTTATTCCGTGACGCCGAACGGTGTCGTGACATTGTGGAACCCTGCGGCCGAAAGAATCTTCGACATGAAAGAATCGGCCGTACTTGGGAAGCCGTCCCCGATCTGGATGACCTCAAAGGAAGCGGCAGCAGATATCCGGCTGCGGGTACTGCGCGGCGAAACTGTGCACAACGTCGAGATCACCTGGACCGGGGACGACAAGGATGCCCGCGAAATCAGCTTGTCTGCTGCGCCGTTGCGTGGCGCGCAGAATGAAGTGGTCGGCATATTGGTGACTGCGTCGGATATTACCGACGCCACACGCACGACGCGTGCCCTGGACCAACAGTTACGCTTCATGCGTGAACTTTTGGAAGTTATTCCGTCGCCGATATTTTATAAGGGGGCCAATGGACGCTATCTGGGCTTCAATCGCGCCTGGGAAACATTTTTTTCCAAGCGCCGCGAAGACTGGATCGGCAGTACTCCCGCAGATCTGCTTTCACCGGCGCATGCGATTTCGGCGGAACTGGAAGACGCAGAATTGTTGATCAGCGGAAGGACTATTGCCGCAGAAGATGTCATCGCCGACGGGAACGGTAACAAGCGCCACATCATCCGGCACATCAGCCGCTTCACGAACACCGACGGAAGTCCGGCGGGGATCATCGGTGTGCTGACCGATTTCACCGATTTCAAACAGGTCACCCAGGCGCTTGAGGCTTCGGAAGGTCGTTTCAAGGCGCTCACCGAGAGTGCGATGGACATCGTAACGGTACTCGACGCGCGAGGCATCATTCTCTACCAAAGCCCATCGGTGACGCATCTGCTCGGTCACGACCCGCATGAGATGATCGGTCGCAGCCAGTTCGATCTGATTCACCGCGATGATGTCGAAGCCATGCGCAGCATGTTTCATGAACTCATCGTGCGGGGTCAAATGACGCAGCCGATCGAGTTTCGTGTCAGGACGAAGGCCGGTGCTTGGCGCACACTGGAATCAATCGGTAAAAATTGCCTCGATATCCCGGAAGTACGCGGCATTATTGTCAACACCCGCGATGTGACAGATCGCAAGGCCATCCAGCAACGTATCCAGCATCTGGCGTATCACGATGCCTTGACGAACCTTCCGAACCGTTCGCTGATGCAGGATCGCATTTCGCAGGCTATCGGTCGCGCGGAGCGCTCCACAAAACGTTTTGCGGTGATGTTTATCGATATCGATAACTTCAAGAATATCAACGACACGCTTGGGCACGACGTGGGAGATGAATTGCTGCGGCAAGTAGCGACACGGCTCACGGACTGCGTGCGCGCCCACGACACCATTGCGCGGCAGGGCGGAGATGAATTCATTGTGCTACTCGATCAATTGGAAGGGCACTTGGGCGCGACCCGTGTCGCGCAAAAAATTCTCGATGCGCTACGCGCAGCATTTTCGGTGGGGGGCGCTGACCAACACGTATCCGGTTCGATCGGCATCGCACTTTTTCCCGATGACGGTCACGACGCGCCGACCTTGCTCAAAAATGCGGACACAGCGATGTTCCATGGCAAGGCGCAGGGCAAAAACACCTACCAATTCTTTACGTCGCAGATGAACATCGCTGTGAAACGCCGAGCCGCGATGGAATCGAACTTGCGCGCGGCAGTAAAGAACGGTGATTTTTCATTAGTTTACCAGCCGCAAATTGACCTCAATTCCGGCGAAATTGTCGCGCTGGAAGCGCTGGTGCGCTGGGCTTCGTCTCACAGCGGCACCATCATGCCGAGTGAATTCATCCCGCTTGCGGAAGAAACGGGATTGATCAATGACATCGGCGAATGGGTGCTGAGAGAGGCCTGTCTGCAGGCGAAAAAATGGCTGGACGCCGGCATGCCGCGCCGCCGTATTGCGATCAACCTTTCCGCACGCCAACTCGCGGACAAGCGTTTTGTAGAACTGCTGGCAAGCGTGCTCGATGAAACGAAGCTTGACCCTTCGCTGCTTGAGCTGGAAATTACCGAGAGCCAGGTCATGCGACAGGGAGAAGGCAGCATTTCACGGCTAAATGAAATTTCCGGCATGGGCATTCAGCTGGCGGTTGATGATTTTGGCACCGGCTATTCGAGTCTCTCCTACCTGAAGCGCCTGCCGATCAGTAAACTAAAAATTGACCAGAGCTTCGTCCGGGACATCACAATCGACCCCAACGACACCGCCATCGTGGTGGCAATCATCAGCATGGCCAAGAGCCTTGATCTGGAGGTTATTGCGGAAGGCATCGAGACAGCCGGGCAACTTACGTTGCTAAGAGCGAAGGGTTGTCGCGTCGGGCAGGGCTTCTACTTCAGCGTGCCGATGTCAGCCGACGATTTGGCTCCATTGCTCGCGGCGACATCCGTATTTGATTATTCTCACGCCGCGTCTGCTACCTGAGACGCTTTTGCGAGGGCGGGCCGCGTTCCGCCGCTCTGGCCAGGAACAGAAACAAGGTGGGCAGTCTTTCCATCGCCAGAGTTTGTATTCGCCACGCGCTAACGCATTTCGTCTGCACGTGTTCGCGGTTGCCGGTAAGGTCACGCGCAATACAAAGACGTGTCGATGGTGCAAGTGTCAAGAGTAAATCTGCGTACATTGCTTGATTTCGGTATGGCGTTTCTATGAAGAGTTGGGTCATGTTGCGGCGGCGCGACTCCAGTTCCAATTCGACAATCGCATTGACTCGCGCAGTTTTATCCTGCGGAAGATAACCGTGAAATGCAAAAGTCTGGCCGTTCAGACCCGATGCCATCAATCCGAGCAGTATTGATGAAGGGCCGACCAACGGCACTACCGCGATCCCATGTTGGTGCGCCAAAGCGACAATGAGCGCACCCGGATCTGCTACACCGGGCGCACCGGCTTCGGATACCAAGCCGACATTTTGTCCTGCCAGCAACGGCGCGAGCATCTCCGCCAAATCGCCTTCGCGCGTCTGATTATTCAGTTCCAGAATGGATATTTCCAGAATTGGTCTTTTGACGCCAAGCGTTTTCAGGAATGCTCGTGCGGTCTTCGCATTTTCGGCGACATAGTGATTCAGGCTGCTCGCGGTCGCAATAACACCCGACGGCAGGATCTGTGTCGGCGAAAACGGGTCTGAAAGGTTACTTGGAATCAGGTAAAGGGTACCGTTTTTCATGTCAACACCGAAACGCCTTCGACCTGCAGCATGTCGATCAACGCAATCAACGGCAAGCCGATGAGCGCGGTTGGATCTTCGCTCTGCATCGATGCGATGAGCGCAACACCCAATCCTTCTGACTTGGCGCTTCCAGCGCAATCGAGCGCGTTTTCGCGGTCCAGATAGTTTTCGATTTCCCGCTTAGAAAACTCGCGAAATCGTACCGTTGTCGCAACAATGCGGCTCTGGATGCGTCCCGACGCGACGTCAAGCAGGGCAATGCCGCTATGAAAGAGCAGCGTTTGTCCGCTCATTTGTTGAAGTTGTTTGACCGCTTGCGGTCGTGTGCCCGGCTTACCGATGGCAACACCCGCCAAATCCGCAACTTGGTCCGCCCCAATCACCAACGCGTTTGGGAACTTGTGTTTCAGACTTCGCGCCTTGGTAATGGCCAGCCTCAGCGCAGTCGCCGCCGGCAATTCACCTTCGAGTGGCACCTCGCTAACGTCGGCGTTAGCCGAGACAAATTCAATGCCAAGTCGGGCTAACAACTGCGCACGGTATGGGGAGGAAGACCCTAAAATTATTTTTTTCTTCAAAATCAATGACTTTTTGACATTTTCGCGACAAAATCATATCATGCGAAACGACAAACCCGGCGTTGCAAACGTGGCCTTAACCATAAATATTGACCGTTTTACGCGGCTGAAACAGTCCATTGTCGGCAAATTTCTTCCGCAAGAATTAACCGGACTCGCCGAATTTCTTGCGGGTGAGGATGGCGAAATCAATTATTCGATGGCGGGTAATTTGGCGGTCGATCTGGCGGGTGGTCAAGAGCGTCGAGTTAAGTGTATAATTTATGGTTGGATTTTGCTCTTCGACCCGGTGACACTAACTGCAGTCAGCCACACTCTGGATATCAACAGCTCGCTCATTCTCGTCGACGACGAATCCGGGCTGCCGCCGTTGGAGATGGAGTCCGAAAATGAGGATTACATTGTTTGCGCTGCCAACATGCACGTCGCGGAACGGGTCGAAGAAGAGATTCTGTTGAGCCTCCCCGTACAGGCAGTCAAACGTAGCGAAATGGTCGATTTATGTGGCGGGCGCGCAGTAGGTGGCAGAGTCAAATTGGCAAATTCGGCACCAGTATCCAAGGCGCCCGTAACCGATGGCAAAAAGATCTCGCCTTTCGCCAGATTGGCTGAGTTGAAGAAAAAGTAACAAGATTTGAATTTTGAGTTTTTGATTAAGGAGAAACATCATGGCAGTCCAACAGAACAAGAAATCACCATCCAAACGCGGCATGCATCGCGCACATGATTTTTTAACCAACCCGGCGTTGGCCGTGGAACCGACAACAGGCGAAGCGCACTTGCGTCACCACATCAGCCCGTCTGGCTACTACCGTGGGCGTAAGGTGCTCAAGACTAAAGCCGACGAATAATCGGACGGCAAGAAATAGCCGCTCGGATTGGACCGTACGCTTTGGCAATCAGACGATGGCGGAGCCGTTGCTGTGCCGTGCGTGGGCAGCAAAATTTTCAATCTGTATGCTTTTTTTGCCGCCAGCCATGTGCGACTAAGCAAGAACAAAAGTAAACTGCAAGGGTGAATCGCAGGAGGCGATAGGCCCTACAACAACAATGCAGACAACGATCGCAATCGATGCGATGGGAGGCGACCACGGCCCATCGGTCACTATTCCGGCCGCACTGAATTTTCTCGCCAAGGCAACGGATCGGCGGGTAATTGCTGTTGGCAAACGGGATGTCATTGACTTGGAATTGAAACGAGCCAGCGATGGCCATGCCTTTGGTTCGGAATTAGCGCGTCTACGCATTCTGGAAGCGCCGGACGTGGTGGGTATGGACGAAGATATTCGCTCTGCCATCCGCAACAAAAAAAATTCGTCCATGCGTGTCGCGATCGACCTAGTAAAATCGGGAGAGGCGCAGGCGTGCGTTTCAGCAGGGAACACGGGTGCGCTCATGGGTACAGCCAAGTTTGTGCTGAAGACATTGCCGGGCATCGACCGCCCCGCGATCTGCGCGGCACTCCCAACGCGGCACGGCGTTGTATACGCGCTCGATCTGGGTGCGAATGCTGCGTCTACGCCGCAACATCTTCTACAATTCGCAATCATGGGCGCCATGCTTTGCACTGCGGTGGAAGGAAAACAAAATCCCAGCGTGGGGCTGTTGAATATTGGCTCCGAGGATATCAAGGGTAATGACAGTGTCAAGGCCGCTGGCGAACTCCTTAAAGCGAGCCACCTTAATTTTTATGGGAATGTTGAGGGTACCGACATTTACAAAGGTACGACGGATGTGGTCGTGTGCGACGGTTTCGTCGGCAACGTCATGCTAAAAACGTCCGAGGGAATGGCAAAGATGATGGGCGATTTTCTGAAGGCAGAGTACGAAAACGGCATTTACAGCAAACTCGCGGCCGTGATTTCCCTCCCAGTGATCAAACGCTTTCGACACCGCATGGATCACAGACGATACAACGGTGCCGCTTTGCTGGGGCTGAAAGGTGTCGTAGTCAAGAGCCACGGTTCAGCGGATATGATTTCGTTTTCACATGCGCTTGATCGCGCCGCATCTGAGGTGGAGCATGGTCTGCTCGGCTTGATCTCCACCGAAATTGAACGCTTGCATGCGGATGGCCTGCTGGCACCTCAGGCAAGTAATAACATGATCGCCAGCACAGCAGGCTTGCAACGATGATTCATTCTCGCATTGCCGGTACAGGAAGTTATCTGCCGGATCGAGTGGTCACTAATCACGACCTCGCGAAAATTGTCGATACCAACGATGAGTGGATCGTTTCCCGAACCGGGATACGCGAGCGCCACTATGCCGCTGCCGATCAAGATGCAAGCGATCTGGCGCTGATCGCGTCACGGCGCGCCATCTTCGCTGCGGGCGTCAACGCAATAGACATTGATCTCATTATCGTCGCCACCTCAACGCCTGATATGGTATTCCCGGCAACTGCTTGCATACTCCAGGACAAACTCGGCATTAAGCATAGCGTTGCATTCGATATTCAGGCAGTTTGCGCGGGTTTTATATTTGGCTTGGCGACTGCCGATAAATTCATTCGTAGCGGCGCTGCAAAATGCGCACTTGTTGTGGGATCAGAAGTATTTTCCCGCATCATGAATTGGCAGGATCGAGGCACCTGCGTCCTGTTTGGTGATGGTGCAGGTGCCGTGATTCTAAAGGCTTCGGATGCGCCAGGGATACTTTCAACGCATCTTCACACTGACGGTTCATATCGCCATGCGCTATGCACGCCGGGGACAGTAGAAAACGGCAAGGTACGTGGTTCCCCGATGTTACAAATGCAAGGTAGCGCGGTATACAAATTTGCTGTGAAGGCGTTCGAGGAAGTCGCTTGGGAGGCGCTCCGTGCCAACGCCATGAAGCCGGATGAGATCGACTGGTTTATTTGTCATCAAGCCAATGAACGCATCATCGCGCATGCGGCGAGGAAGCTCGACCTGCCTGACGAAAAAGTTGTGATGATGGTAGACCGCCACGGAAATACGTCGGCCGCGTCAATTCCACTTGCGCTTGATGCGACCGTTCGCGAGGGTAAGATCCGGGTGGGTGACAGCATACTGCTCGCGGCACTCGGCGGCGGGTTTGCCTGGGGTGCAGCGATGCTGAAATGGTAATGCGGCGATGATCAGGTTCGCCATTGCTTTTGCCGGACAGGGATCACAGTCAGTGGGAATGATGGCGGGTTTTGCTGTCATGCCTGTTGTGCAGCGTACCTTTGAAGAAGCCTCTGACATTCTAAAGTTTGACATCTGGAAGCTGGCCGTGGAAGGTCCGGTCGAAATCCAGAACCAGACGGTCAATACGCAACCGCTTATGCTCAGTGCAGGAGTCGCAACATTTCGTGCGTGGCAGGAAATGGGTGGGCGCGCGCCTACGTTCTTCGCGGGTCATAGTGTTGGGGAGTACACCGCACTTGTTGCGGCGGGCGCACTAAGCTTCGCCGACGCGCTGCCGCTGGTCAGGCTGCGCGCGCAAGCGATGCAGGATGCGGTGCCCGAGGGCACAGGCGGAATTGCCGCCGTGCTCGGGCTCGACGCGGAACAAGTGCGTGCTGTCTGTGTGGAAGCGGCCAAGGGTGAAGTACTTGAGGCGGTCAATTTGAATTCGCCTGGGCAGATCGTCATTGCCGGCCACCGAACTGCAGTCGAGCGCGGCATGATGCTCGCCAAAGCGCGCGGCGCAAAGCGAACATTGATGCTGCCGATGAGTGTGCCGTCCCATTGCGCGTTAATGAAACCCGCCGCAGTGAAATTGGCCATTGCTTTGAAAACGGTCAATTGCAGTGTACCCGTCATACCCGTCATACAGAATGCAGATGTTTCCGTATTTGCAGTTTCGGATCGCATAAAAAAGGCATTGGTCGAACAACTTTATCGACCCGTGCGCTGGACCGAAACCATTCAGGCGATTGCACTTGGCGGCGCAACCGCCGTCGTTGAATGCGTACCAGGCAAAGTGCTCACCGGGCTCAATAAGCGCATCGACGCCAGCCTGGACTGCCGCGCTGTATCAGACACCACTACGTTGGTTGCTGCAATCGACGCGACCCGTTAAGAGGAGCACGCACATGGAATTGTTGGAAGGTCAAATCGCCCTTATCACTGGTGCCTCGCGTGGAATCGGCGCGGCGATTCTGCGGTCGCTGGCTGAGGCCGGGGCGAGTGTCATTGGCACCGCGACAACCGAAGCAGGGGCGGTCGCAATTCATCAGCGGATTGCTGATGCCGGCTGGAATGGCGCAGGGTCAGTCCTCAATGTTTCGGACAGCGCGCAGTGCGATGCTGTTGTGAAAGACATTGAGGCCAGGTTCGGTGCGGTTACGATTCTGGTAAACAACGCCGGCATTACCCGCGACACCTTGCTTATGCGCATGAAAGACGACGACTGGCAGACGGTCATCGACACTGACCTGACATCTGTTTTCCGCTTGTCGCGTGCCGTTATCAAGTCGATGATGAAGGCGCGCAGTGGCCGTATCATCAGCATTGGCTCGGTCGTTGGTGCAATGGGCAACGCCGGCCAGGTCAACTACGTTGCGGCCAAAGCCGGCCTTGTCGGATTTACCAAGGCTCTGGCGCGTGAAGTGGGGAGCCGCAATATCACCGTCAATTGTGTGGCCCCGGGTTTTATTGAGACGGATATGACCAAGGCGCTCGCGGATGTTCACGTGGCGAAGTTGATAGAAAATATTCCGCTTGGCCGTCTTGGTACGCCCAATGACGTGGCCGAAGCGGTGCTCTATCTGTCGGCACCGGGCGCAGCCTATGTGACGGGTAATACCATTCACGTCAACGGCGGCATGCACATGGATTGAGACGCTGAAGACGCACAAGTTTACGTACCCAGTATTTGGTAAAATAGCGCAGTTTAATTTCACACCCCTGTTGGAGGAAGCAGCAAATGGACAATATCGAAGCTCGCGTCAGAAAAATTGTGGCGGAACAACTCGGCGTTGCCGAGGCCGACATCAAGAACGAATCGTCGTTCGTCGAGGATCTCGGTGCAGATTCGCTCGATAACGTCGAGCTCGTCATGGCGCTCGAAGAAGAGTTCGAGACCGAGATTCCTGATGAGGCTGCGGAAAAAATTACCAATGTGCAGCAGGCCATCGATTTCATCAATGCGAATTTGAAGAAATAATTCGTCTTACTGGGGCCGTCGACTCAGTCGTTGATTTTAGTTGACATTTTCGTCGTCCCGCCGCATTCCCAAAAATCATCTTTTCGAATCATGCCAAAGCGACGCGTTGTCATCACGGGTCTTGGAATTGTCTCGCCGGTGGGCAACGGCATCGCCGAAGCTTGGGACAACACAATCAATGGCCGCGGAGGGATCGGCCCAATCACGCATTTTGACGCGAGTGCGCTGCCGACGCGTTTTGCTGGCGAGGTAAAGAATTTCAACCCCGCAGACTGGATGTCGCCCAAGGAAGTCAGGCGCATGGATACGTTTATCCATTTCGGCATTGCCGCCACCAGGATGGCAATGGACGACGCCGGTTTGCAGGTCACCGAGCAAAATGCCGAGCGAATCGGTGTGAATGTCGGCTCAGGCATCGGTGGATTGCCAATGATTGAGGATAATATCCGCGAAATGATCGCCAAGGGGCCGCGCCGCATTTCCCCATTTTTTGTGCCCGGTTCCATCGTGAATATGGTCGCAGGCATGATTTCGATTCTTTACGGATTCAAGGGTCCTAACGTGTCGATGGTATCCGCCTGTACGACTTCGACACATTGCATCGGTGATGCCGCCCGCTTTATCGAATACGGCGATGCCGACGTGATGATTGCCGGTGGTTCGGAGGCGACCGTGTGCCTTTCGGGTATCGGCGGATTTTGCGCGGTGAAGGCGCTTTCCGAACGCAATGATTCGCCCGAGACCGCCAGCCGACCATGGGACATTGATCGCGACGGATTCGTGTTAGGTGAGGGTGCAGGTATTCTTGTGCTCGAATCGCTCGAACACGCCACCGCTCGCGGGGCACGAATCTATGGTGAATTGGCGGGGATGGGGATGAGTGCGGATGCGCACCATATCACTGCGCCAAGTATGGATGGACCGCGTCGGGGAATGCTGAACGCGTTGAAAAATGCTCGCGTGAATGCGGAACAGGTGGACTACATCAACGCCCACGGCACTTCTACGCCGCTCGGCGACAAAAATGAAACCGAGGCCATGAAGGCGGTGTTTGGTGGGCATGCGTACAAGATGGTCGTCAATTCGACCAAGTCCATGACGGGCCATTTGCTGGGTGCGGCAGGCGGAATCGAAGCCGTTTTCACGGCGTTGGCAATACACCATCAGATTTCTCCGCCCACGATCAATATTTTCAATCAGGATCCCGAGTGTGATCTTGATTACTGCGCCAATGCCGCGCGGGAAATGAAAATTGATGTGGCGCTTTCCAACTCATTCGGATTTGGCGGCACCAATGGCACGCTGGTGATCAAGAAATTTGTCTAGCGCAGCACGGGAAGCGCTGTCCCCGGAATGATGAAACGACTTTTTTTCTCCTTGTCTGGGTTGGTATTTACCGCAATACTTGCCGTTGCTGGCTGGTTTTGTTTCTACGCCAACCATCCTCTGCCCCTTCCTCAAAAACCGTTTGAATTCACGGTGAAACAAGGCGCATCACTCAAGAGTCTCTCGCGACAATTGACAGACGCAGGGTTGTTTCCTGAGTCGCAAAGTTTTTGGCTGTTGGGGCGGGCGATGGATC
>JANYHZ010000186.1 GCA_025362135.1 Betaproteobacteria bacterium
GAGGAGCTGGCGGGGCGGCTGAGGTCGCTGGAGTCGGAGCGCGACGAGTACAAGCAGCTGTACGTGTCGATGCTCGAGGCGTACCGCAAGCTCGAGGCCGGGCTCGTCGGGCAGAAGCGCGAGCGCTTCGCTGAAGGCGGCGAGCAGACGACGCTGGAACTGCTTTCGATGCTGACGGGGCAGGCGGCCGAGGAACCACCGACCGCCAGCACGCAGGTGGAAGCACATGAGCGGGTCAAGCCGACCGGGCGCAAGCCGCTGCCCGACAGTTTGCCGCGCATCCACGTCGAGGTGCTGCCGCCGGACGTACAGCGCGCAGGCCTCGACGCCTTCGACAGGATTGGCGAGGACGTGACCGAGACCGTCGAGCACCGGCGTGCGTCGCTGGTCGTCGTCCGCACCGTGCGGCCGAAGTATGTCTGGTAGGTGAAGGTCGACGCGCTCAAGGAAGGCGAATCGACGCCGGTGCTGCAGGCGAGCGCTCTCGAGCTTCCGATTCCGCGCGCGCTGGCCGGCCCTGGTCTCCTCGCGGACACCATCGTCCGACGTTGGCAGGACCACCTGCCGCTGCACCGCCTCGAGCGCGTCTACGGACGCGAAGGGCTGCCGCTGGCACGCAGCACGATGTGCGGCTGGCATGCGGCCGTGGCCGAGTTGGCATCGCCGCTCGTGGAGGCGATGTTCTGCGACGCGCAGGAAAACTCGCCCTACCTCTGCACCGACGCGACGGGAGTGCTGGTCCAGGAACCGGAGAAGTGCCGCCTCGGGCACTTCTTCGTGGTGGTGGCGCCGGCCAGGCACGTCCTCTTCCGGTACACGCCGAAGCACAACGGCAAGGCGGTCGACGCGCTGCTCGGCAACTACCGCGGCTTTCTCGTCGCCGACGCGCACTCGGTCTACGAGCATCTCTACGACGACGGCATCGCGATCGAGGTCGCGTGCTGGGCCCATGCGAGACGATACGGGTACAAATCGCTGGAGTCCGATGCTCCGCGGGCGCGTCACATGCTGGCGCTAATCCAGACTTTGTTCCGACACGAGCGCGAGTGGGCGCAGCTCACGCCAGACGAACGACTGCGCCTGCGGCAGGAGAAATCGAAGCCCGTCGTCGAAGCCTTCTTCCGGTGGTGCAACGAAGAGTCGATGAAGGTGCTCGACGAAACGCCCATCTCGAAGGCGATCCGCTACGCGCGCAATCAGCGCGAGGCGCTGTGTCGCTTCCTGACCGACGGCCGCCTGCCCATTCACAACAACATCTCCGAGAACGCTCTGCGGCGTCAGGCCTTGGGACGCAAGAACTGGCTCTTCCTCGGAAGCGACGAGGGCGGCCAGGTGAACGCAACGCTGGTGACGCTGCTTGCCAGCTGCCAGATGCACAACATCGAGCCCATCGGATACCTGCGCGATCTGCTCTGCCTGCTGCCCAACTGGCCGGTACAGCAGGTGCTCGACCTCGCGCCCGCGTGTTGGTCGAAGACTCTCGAGCGCCCTGACGTGCAGCGGCAGCTCGATCTCAACGTCTTTCGTCAGGCCGCGCTCGGCATCATCAAGCCGGCTGCAGCCGCCTGATCTTCGCTGTCACGAACGGCCTTCGCCGAACGGATACCATCCACTCCACACCAGGCGCGCCGCTTTCTGGCGTTGCGCTCGGGCGTGGGGTACTTCCGCGTTCAACGCGACCGCTTGACCACACCCAAGCGAGTTCGCCAGAGAGGTCATCCAGTTGTCGCTGGGTGGCCTTTCGTTTTTTGGGCGCGTGGGCTTCTACGTCTCCACAGCTTGCCCACAACTTTTCAGTCTCCCCCGGACCCCCTCGAAGGACCTGATTCCAACATCGAGGTCAAACACGAGCACCGCGCCGACTCGATCAACGACGACTACGAATTGATCGACATCGCCGTCACCGTCCAACTTCACGCGGATCTCGGTGATCGTTCACACCCCTCGCGGATGGTCAACGGCGCGACGCTCGCGATGTCCTCGGTGTGGTCGAACGGGCTCATGTCGCGGTCGTCGGGTAGAATCCCGACGCAGGCCTGATTCTCGGCTTGCTGTAAGGACGCAGAGCCGGCGCGATGACCCGCCGCATGCTTCTGGTGCTCTTCGGCCTCGTCCAGATGCTTCTGCGTCGGGTTTGTGAGCGTCGTCCAGCAGGGGTTGGCCGAAGTCTCTGCGCCGAGCGCTCCGGAGTTCCCGGGGGGGCATCGGGTGCGACCCACGCTCGCATTCGGGTCGTACTGCCCTTCGTGTTGTGAAGCAGCCTGCTCTTCTCCCTTCGAGCAGCGTGGCAGAGATCAGCCCGCCGATTGCCATGGGCTCCTCCGCGAAGAACGCCGCAGTCGGGGCGACTGCGAAACCAACGTCCTTTCCGGAGCCTGACCAGCGGGCGCGGCGCCCGGAATGAAGCGGACGGCTCCTCGTTGGGGGTTGCGATGCCAGTGGTCTCATTCCACACGCCCTACCGGACGTTCGTCGGCGAAGTGCCGCCACACACA
>JANYHZ010000193.1 GCA_025362135.1 Betaproteobacteria bacterium
AACTCTTTAGCTCAGTATCGTCATACACGTCTTTGATATTCATGAAGCGCTTGTTGAGCGCACTGCACCCTGCTATCGAGCTCTCCGAAAGCGGCAGTTTGATGTCCTTGAAAGAGTTGAGACCCGATTTGACCTTGGAAACGATAGACTGGGTGTCTTCAGACAGCGTGTAAATCGTCAAGCGATCCGCATCAAAGAGCTGACAAATGTCCCGCGTTACATCGAGCATGATTTCGTCGATGTTGGTCGTTGAATGGATACGATTGGTAACCGCCTGGAGCTTTTTCGAGAACGCCAGCTTCGACGACATATCCGCAACATTTGCGGGACCACTGGCTTTCGGTTCCAACACGGCACTCATTTCATAACCCCGACTTTCCTGATGTTTTGTGCACGACAGACAACTTCGTTCTTGTTGTGAATGACTATATCGTCAGTTCCATACCGTTCTCCAGCATTCTAGGACGCCATTTTCCCGCATTTCGCCCAATCTCGCTCATGGTGAGGTAAATCTCGCCAGGCTTGAGGTGCGTCACGAATACTTCAACAGGCCGCGTGAGCTTCGACAGTTCCTCAGCCAACATGCTCGGACAGAGATGTTTAGACGCGATTGCGATCTCACGCTCCTTGTTCGGGAAGGCAGTTTCGATGATCAAATATTTCAGGTTGTAAGCCCGGTTGGCGATGTCCCACAGCGCGTCGTTGTGGGTTGTATCGCCACTGAAGATGAGGGTCGCCTGCCCGCTGTCCAGCAGATAGCCAACTGCGGGAACCGTGTGGACTGCCGGGATCGCAGTGAATTTGCGACCATCGAGATCGATCGTCTCACCGACCAGGATTTCCCGATAGACCATCACCGGTTTTTCCGCATCGGGAATCTGGGAAAAGTCTGGCCATATTTTCCAGTTGAAAAGATGTTCTTTGAGGATTTGAATCGTCGCGGCGGTGCTGTACACCGTAAGGGGTCGATCCCGCATCCAACACACCGTATCAACAAGAAAAGGAATGCTCGTTACGTGGTCGAGGTGCGAGTGCGTCACGAATACGTGATCTATCTTGACCAATTGCTCGATCAACAAGTCGCCAACACCGGTACCCGCATCGATGAGAATATCCTCATCGACCAGCATGCCCGTGGTGCGGAGGTCCCCTCCGATGCCGCCACTACAACCCAGAACCTTTATTCGCATAACTTTTCCGTCCCCTTGCGGCCGGGCCGTTCCGAATCGTTTCGGCCTCTGTGTTGATCAGCAACGCACAGGAGTTCAATTCCTGTTGCACTACCATAATTATGCGCTTCGCAGGTCAAAAAAGATGTGCTAAAACGCACACGCGGCGGAGGCGAGCGTTGCCATCTTCAGCGGGTCAACATGCGATCCGGCACTGCTTTTGGCAACATGGTTGCCGGGCTAACGTACACAACCGGATTAGCCAACAATCGACTTGCTATGGCTTGTAAAAAAATTCCATTTTTATGCCAGCAATTTCGATCAGATCGTGATCGGCAAGTTGTCTGGCCTGCCCGCCCAGCGCGACGCCGTTGATGGTTGGGAACACGGCACCTTCAACGTGCGTGATAAAAAAACCAGTCGGGCGGCGCGTAATCACGGCTACCTGGATACCGGGTTTGCCAATCGTCGTCAGGTTCTTGGTGAGATCCAGCGTGCGTCCGGCCGCTGCGCCTGAAAGCACTTGAATTGCCGAATCGCGCGCGGGGCTGTTCGGGTCGTGTGCTTGCGGTGCCGATGCGGTCGGTGCGGGGGCTGAAACCGGCACCGGGCTCGCGGTCGGCACCATCGGTTTCATGTTGGTTTGCGTATCGGAAAGACTGGCGCCAGCGCCTTGCGCGGGAGCGAGTGGAGGCGATGGAACGTGCGCTGGCGGCGGTGCAACTGTTGCGGTAGGCGTAGCCGCAACGGGCTTCCTGATGATCATCGTCTTCTCAAAATCTCCGGCCGAGGATGCGACTGGGGCGTCATTGAAATATTTGAGCTTGTGTTTGCCGATCTCGATCACGTCGTTGTTTTGCAAAAAATGTTTCTTTATGGGTTTGCCATTAACCAGCGTACCGTTCGTCGAATTGAGATCCTCGATGAAGGAATCATTCAGGATAGTAATGATGGCAGCGTGCTCGCCGGATACCGCCAGATTGTCCACCGGAATGTCATTGTGCGGTTTTCGGCCGAGTGTGGTCCGCTCTTTACTGAGCGTGATCTCCTTCAATACCGTGCCGTCGACACTCAAGATCAGTTTTGCCATAGCCTTAACCCTAAAAAAGTTCTTTCAATCGTACTTTTGCCGCCGAGATTGCTCTCATTGCAGCGCGTTGTCTATTAACGTCTACCGACAGCCCATTCATTCTGCATCACCGAAACCATGACTTTACGGTCGCCCAAAAGCCTCTCTCTACTTCAAAACTCTTCACAATACGCACCAGCATTACAGATACATTGTCGCGTCCACCGGCGTCGTTGGCCGCCTGCACCAACTGCTGTGCGGTTAACTCCAGATTTGATCGCAATGCGATCAAAGTCATCTGAATTTCCTCGTCCTCGATCATATCGTTCAGACCGTCGGAACAAAGCAGGAAAATATCATCCACCTGCACGTCATAACTATGTACTTCAGCTTCGACTTCCGGATCAATGCCTACCGCACGAGTCACCAGATTCTTGTTGTGCGATGAACGTGCATCTTCTTTCGAGATAAGCCCGGAATCAATCTGTTCTTGTAACAGCGAGTGGTCTCGAGTCA
>JANYHZ010000236.1 GCA_025362135.1 Betaproteobacteria bacterium
CGTACCGAGCGCGAGGCGCAGTTGCGAGCCCGTCTCGATGTGGAGGCGAAGGCACGGCGCGACGCGGAGGAGCGCGCACTCGAAGAGGCCAGGCGTGCGCAGGCCGCCGCCGAGACGGCCAGGCGGGAACTGGATACCAGGATTGCCGAGGAAAAAAAGCAGCGCGACACCGCCAGCGAAGCCCGTGTGGCCCTGACACGCGAGCAGGCCGAAATAGAAGCGCAGCAACAAAAAGCGCTCTCTGCCGCGCGAGCAAGGGCCGAGGCGGAAGCGCAGTCCCTCGCGGAAGCGCGCGCGAGGGCCGAGACCGAAGCCCGTGCGCTCGCCGAGGCGCGCGTGCAAGCCGAAGCCGCTGCGAAAAGACAGCAGCATGAATTCGAAGCTGCCCAGCGCGATCTGCGTCAGCAATTGAAGGAAGAGATCGAGGCCAAAGTCCGCGCCGAGATGGAAACCCTCTTGAAATCGGACGTTGAAGAAAGTGCGCGCGCAGAAGTTGAAGCGGCCATCATGGCCGAAGCGCGCGATGACGCGCGGCGAATGCTCGAAGAACAATTGCAGTCGGAGCGCAGCATGCTCGCCCGTGTCGAGGTTGAGGCGAAAGCTAATGCCGAAGTGGAAGCCAAAAAGATGCTGGCTGAGCAGGAAGTCCGCATTCGCGCCGAGATGGAAATCCAGATCGCCCGAATCCGCGAAGAAAGTGCGCGTGTTGAGGCGGAATCACGCAAGATGGCCGAAGCCCAGGCCGCAACGGCGGCCAAGGCATCAGCGGAATTCGCGGTGCGATTAAAGGCCGAAGAAGATGCCCGTCGCGCGGCTGAAAAGGAAGCGGAAACGCGCAAACATCTGGACGCGCAAAATCGCCAACGCCTTGAGGCACGAGTACGCGAGGAAGCGGAGGACCGAGCGCGTGTGGAAGCCGAAATGAAGGCCAGGCTTCAGGCTGAGCAGGAGGCGAAAATCCAGGCACAGGCGCGCATGTTGATCGAACAGGAAATGCGCGAAAAATCCGATCGCGAGAGTAAGGCACAACTCGACGCGGAACGGAGTGCGCGCGCGGATGCTGAACAGAAAGCGCTCACCGAAATGCGCGCACGTGAGGTCGCATTGCGCGAAGCGGCTGAACAGACGGCGCAGCGCGAACGTATCGAGCAGGATGCCGAAGCGCGCATCGCGGTGGAGCGGCAGGGCCGCGAGAAGGCCGAAGAAAAAGCGCGCGCCGAAGAAGAGGCGGAGCAGCGTCAGCGCGAAGCGCAGGTTGCCCGACTCAAAGAGTTGTCCGAACAACACGAGCAGGGAGCGGGGGATGAAGCCAATCCCACGCCCAGGAAACGCGGTCGGAGAAAGGGGGGCGGGGCTTTGCGCTGGCTGGTGCTCGGGGTTGTCACGCTACTCGTTCTCGCCGTGGTGCTGTTGCAGGTGATCCCGCTTGGCGCGGTCAATTCAAGGCTGGAAAAATCGCTCGCCGTCTGGTTGCACGATGATGTGTCTTCAGGCGGTCTTCGCGTGGCGCTGTTCCCTCGCCCACACGTCAAGATCGAAAATTTGTCGCTCGGTAAAGTGCTAGATGCCAAAGCCGTTAGCGGCAGACTCTACATGGATCTGACGACGTTGTTCGGCGACCGCTTCGTGATCGATACACTCGAACTGACCGAAGTGAACATCGCCGCCGAAGCATTGCCGCGCGCACTCAAGTGGGCTGAGGCGGAGGGTCGCGGCAAAGGCATCGAAATCGACAAGATTGTCCTGCGCAGTGTGAAGATAAACGTGAACGGGGTCGCGCTTGATGAGTTCGACGCTGATCTGAAACTGGACAAATCGGGGAAAATTGTCCGGGCATCTGCACGTGCCAAAGATGGCAAATGGAATGTCGATGTAGCGCCCAATAAAGCGGTCGCCGGCGAGACGGTTCCTGGTGCTGCGGTTAGTGACCCATGGGCCATCGAATTTTCTGCGCGCGGCATGAATCTTCCGTGGGGTACGCCCGTGCCCATAGCAAATCTGAGTGCCAAAGGCACGCTGTTCGACGACGGAATGGTGTTTCCACAGGTTGACGCAAAACTTTTCGAAGGTACCGGGTCGGGCAACCTGAAAATATTGTGGAAACAGGGCGTCTCGTTCAACAGTGAATTTTCGGTAGAGAAACTCAAGGTATCCCAACTGACTGAAGTATTCACACGCGACGTTTCGCTCTCCGGAAAACTCGATGGCAAATTCACGGCCTCCGGAGAGGCGGCTACCGTAGGCGCACTGTTCGATAGGCCAATTATTCAGGGCGACTTTGCCGTGAAAGAAGGCACGATTGGTAACGTTGATCTGGTGCAGGTGATGCGCTCGCCAGGCAGTGTCGGCGGCCAATCGAAGTTCAGCGATCTGTCAGGCCAGTTGCGTGTATCCGACGGCGTCATCCACTATGAAAAACTGAAATTGATCGGCGGCGTGCTGCTGGCCAACGGTAACGTGCATGTGGTGTTGGCAAACAGCACGCTTTCCGGCGGGGTGAGTTCGGAAATACGCTCAAGCGTGGCGCAGGATCGCGCCGCATTCAGCGTCGGTGGCAAAGTGTCTAGACCGGCATTGCGGCGCGGGGGCTAACGCAACGGCCGGTGTGCGGCGCTGTGTTGGATATTGAAAGTCTAATACTGGAGCGGCTACTGGCGAATAAATGCCTGTGAGACCGCATAAAATGGCGTTCTACGTTGAGCGATGGCGCGCACAGCGCATGCACGATGGCACGCTGCATCCCCGACAGGCAATTTGCTAGACTACCAAAATCCCGCGCCTAAGCGCTAAACGAAGCGAAGGCGCAAATCAGTCCGCACCATGTCGAACACCCCCACCCCCGCCGTGTCACCGCCCGCCGTCGCGCCGACACCCCCGCCATCATCCGCGTCAGCAAGGATCACCAAAGAGCCGGTGGTATGGGTGCACCGCTGGAATGCCGCGCTAATGTCTTTCCGCGTGCGGCGTGATCCTGGCTACGTTTTTGCGCCTGGCCAGTTTGCACGCATTGGTTTGGCCAAAGAGAACGGCGAGACGATCTGGCGCGCTTATTCAATCGTATCTGCGCCGCATGAATTATTCCTGGAGTTCTTTCTGCTGGTGGTGCCCACTGGAGAATTCTCTTCTCGCGTGGGGCGCTTCAACGTCGGCGACACGATGCTGGTGGAACAGATGCCACAAGGCTTTCTCACCGTGGATCGGTTCAAGCAACCAGGGCGTGAGCAGGATTTATGGCTGCTCGCCACCGGTACCGGCCTGGCACCCTATGTTTCGATGCTGCGCGATGATGAGGTGTGGAAGCGCTTTGAAAATATTGTCGTGGTGCTTTCGGTACGCGAACGTCACGATCTGGGGTACACCGAGGAATTGGAGCAACTCGCTGCGGATCACGCACGTGAAGGCCTGGCGAAATTTCATTTTGTCAAAACGCTCACGCGCGACAGCCTGCACGGCGCGCTTCAGGGCCGAATCAATACGCTGCTGGAATCGGGCGCGCTCGAAGTAGCGGCAGGCGTCAAACTCAATGATTCCCGTTCGAGATTCATGCTGTGCGGTAATCCGGAAATGGTTGAGACAATGCGAAGACTCTTGAAGGGCCGGGGATTTCGCATGAACCGAAAGCTCGAACCCGGCCATATCATTGTTGAGAATTACTGGTAACCATTGCGGTGCGCAGAAGAAGCGAAACGCCATTGTATGCCGCATGCTTTCCTTTTCGTCTAGCGCATTCGCCGCGTAAACATCATCCGGAGTCCTGCAATTGAATAAAAATTTTCCGCTGAATTTCCCGCCCGTGCGGATGGTCACCGCGCCCCTCGCCGTATTCGTGTGCCTCCTGGTCTCCTGCGCAACACTGCCCCCGGCGGAGGCCCCCAAGCAGGCTGTCGCGCCCGCACCTCAGGCACCCGAACCGGTGCGGCCAGTCGGCCCCCCAGTGGCAGCCGTGCGCAACGTGATCGAAACATTTTTCGGCCAGGTCGTTGTTGATCCGTACCGGTATCTTGAGGACGTCAAAAACGCGGAAGTCATTGCGTACATGAAAGCGCAGGCGGAGTTTGCCCGCACCTCGCTGGATGCAATCCCCGGCAGAGCGGCGATGCAGAACAGAATCAGCACGCTCTCCGAATCGGGAGTTTCGATTACCAGCGTACAAATCGCGGGCACCGGTGCATCGACACGTATCTTTTACTACAAACTGTCGCCCGGCGAGAGCATGCGCAAACTATACGTGCGAGATGGGTTCAACGGGCCTGAGCGCGTGCTGTTCGACGCACAGACGCTCAATACTTCCGGCCAGCGGTTCGCGCTCGATTACTTTAACGCGGCACCGGATGGCAAACACGTCCTGGTTGGCATCGCGGCGGGTGGCTCCGAAGACACGTCGCTGCGTATCATCGAGGTCAGCGCGGCGCGTGATCTTGGTGTCGTAATTGATCGTATCGGTTTCGCACAGGAGAGCAGCTGGGGGGATGACAGCCGGGCTTTTTTTTACAACCGCTTGCCTGTGGCAAAGCCGGGAGAGAAAAAGAATCGCTATCTTTATAGCCGAGTTTACCGCCACGTGCTGGCACGCGAGGTGGCAAAAGACGAAGCCGTGTTTGGCCGGGGCGTTGTCAGTGGGACGAAGATCGACTTTGCCGATATCGATATTCCCGCTGTGCGGATGACGCCCGATGGACGCTTTCTTCTGGGAACCATTCGCCATGGGGATCTGAACGAAATCAGTTTGTATGTCGCGCCCGTGTCGGGTGCGGCGTCGATCTATTCGCAGCCGCTCACCTGGCGCAAAGTGGCTGATCCCGAAGACCTTGTGACCAGCTATGCCGTACACGATACAGCTCTGTATCTGTTAACTGCCAAAAACGCGCCCCGCAACAAGATCGTACGCACGACGGTTGCGCGCCCCGACATCGCCACCGCGACCACCATCGTTGCAGCGGGCGATACTGTGATCCGGGAATTTGCGGTTGCACAGGATGGGCTGTATATCCGCGAACTGTTTGCGGGGGTGGATCGCTTGCAGCGGCTCAATTTCAGCAACTCTGTTTTTAGCGGAGGGAAGCTCGAATTTGTTCGCTTGCCGTTCGATCTCGCCATTCGTGAGCTGGTGACACATCCCAGGCGACCGGGCGCGATCCTGCGTCTGGAAGGCTGGACGGAGGCACCGCACTACGTCAACATCGAAGAGCGCACGGCAAACATCGTTCCTTTGCCATTACATCCAAAATCAGCGGTCGATTTTTCTGCGATCGATGAAGTGCGCCTGATGGTTACTGCAAAGGATGGCGTGCAGGTACCGCTCTCGTTGATTTACAAGAAAGGTACCAGACTCAACGGCGACAATCCGACACTATTGCGCGGCTACGGTGCATACGGGATTACGTTGTCGCCCGCGTTCAATCCGGCTGCCTTGGCCTGGCTCGAGCGGGGGGGCATCCTGGGTACCTGTCACGTGCGCGGCGGTGGGGAATTCGGCGACCCTTGGCATAAAGGGGGACAGAAACTCAACAAGCCAAATACCTGGCGCGATCTGATTGCCTGTGCGGAGTATGTAGTGGAGCGGAAATTCACGCGCAAGGAAAGGCTGGCGATCCAGGGCGGAAGTGCAGGTGGTATTACGGTCGGTCGAGCGCTCACCGAGCGACCGGATTTGTTCGCGGTAGTCATACCGAGCGTTGGCCTTCTGGATACGTTGCGCGCGGAATTCACACCAAATGGTCCGCCGAATATTCCCGAATTCGGCAGTGTGAAAACCGCAGATGGATTCAAAGCACTGTCGATGATGAGTACCTATGATCACATCACATACGGCACAGCGTATCCGGCGGTGTTGTTGATGCATGGCGTGAACGATCCGCGCGTCGAAGTCTGGCAATCGAGCAAAATGGCGGCGCGTTTGCAGGCAGCTACGGCCACGGTGAAGAATGCCGAACCAGTGTTGTTGCGTTTGGATTACGATGCCGGCCACGGGGTAGGTAAGACGCGCTCGCAACGCAATAGCGAACTGGCTGACATTTACTCGTTTTCATTGTGGAAGTTTGGCGATCCCGAATTCCGGCCAAAAACAGATTAGCCCATGACCGAAAAAATCGTCCGCGAGTTTCATCACACCCTGTTGTGGCCCGTGCAGTTGCGTCCATTGAAACGCGATGCAAGTGCGGGCGTCGTGCATTACTGGGAAACGCTAAAACGCCATCCCGGGCCGTGGACGTACGTCGATGATCCACTGCTCATCAACGACGATACCTGCGTCATTGGCTACGAAGAATTCGTCTATTTTCTGCCATATGTGCAACGATTTCTATATGGTGTAGGCGACGAAGGCGCGGGTCGCCAATCTTCGCTGCATGTATTCAATCGCCACGACATCAAGCACGCGCAAATTCAGTTACGGCCGGATGAAACCGCGATAACGCTGGACGTGCTGCGTACACGGCTGTATTTTTTCTACGATATCGACGTTGCCTTGATCGTTCTTGAAATTGCGGGCAACAATCTGCCATTGCCGGACGTGGTGGACATCATGGATCGCTTCGGTCGCCCCTACGCGCCCGCGTGGGATGCGGCCATGCACGGCGCGCACAGCCCTGACAAAGTTACGTTTCTGGGCGAGGGCGGGGCGGTACTCGCGGAATCGGATTACAGCGATCAGTCAAGATACCTGTCGTTGGTGCGCAATTCCCGCCAGACGCCGATTTCCAAACATTGGGAATACCTTTTGCAACCAATGCAGCCGGCCTACGCCGCTGCAGCTCCGGGCGCGCGGGCCGGATTGCGTTACACCCAACTGGAAAACAAACGGATTCCAGCCATGTCGTACCTTACTTTTGACGATCCACGCGAACTCTCTCGTGGTGACATGGTTCGCATCGGCTTCGCGGCGAAATGGGGCGACTCCGGCACCCTGCCATTCGCTGAGCCGTTTCTGGTTGATTTCGAGCGTGAAAATTGCTATGACCGCTACTGGGAGACAAACACCAATCCGGTAGGCATGGATACGCGCTACTTGTTTTGTGGGCTGTCTTTTGCGGCCATCACCCGTGTCGGTCCGGGCAGCAATATTTTGTTGCGCCAATTCCGCCACCAGTTCTACCAGATCGGATTGATCGCAAACTTTCACAAAGCCGCACTGTTGTCGTTGTCGAATCGCTTTTCACGTGCGGTGGAGCGACTGAACGTCCGCGATTTCGAGTCGGTGAAAAATTTCAAACGCGATGTACGGCAGACACTCGAAGTGTTTTTGCGTTTCAATCATCGTTACTGGTTCCATGAAATTTCGAATCAGGTCCAGGCAAGCGATTTCTTCAAATACTGGAGTCGCGAACTCGATTCCGTCGCGCTCTATGCGGAGGTGCGTGAAGAGGCGCGCGACATCAATGAATATCTGGATGCGGATCGCATGCGCAAGCAGACCGACAACGCAATGCGCCTCACTGTCGTATCGTCGTGCGGCATGGTCGGGACGGTCGCGACCGGATTTCTTGGCATGAACCTGTACAGCCATTCCGACTTGCCGATTTCCTTCAAGGTCATCATTTTCTTCGTCGTATTTGTACCTACGGCGGCACTGGCGCTGTACACGGTAGTGATTTCCAAGCGCCTCGCCAACTTCATGGAATCGATGGCCTCCGAAGGGCTCACGTGGCGGGAAAAATTTGCGCAGTTTCGCCAGATTTGGGGTGTGAACAAACGTCAGATCGCGCGCGACCGGCGCGATGGTGCCGGGCTTTCAAGCGACATCAATAGCTGACGATGCCGCAATCACTTGATCGGCGGTCCCGCTTTGGACGCGGGCGCACCGATGTTGTGGCCGTTCCGCGTAGCGTAGTCGGCGGGTACGCGAAAAAGCGACAATGGCTGCTCGGTACGTTTGACGTTGGCAAGACGGTAAATGGAATCGCCTGAACGCGGATCACTCTGCTTTGAATACACCGTCACTTGAAGCTCCGGCGAATACCATGTTTCCGATGTGACGGTGATGGGATTCTTGTTGCCGACTTCACCCGCCGGAATGGTGTAGCTGCGTTGTTTTCCTTCGGCGCGAACGCCTTCGAAGTCACGCGCGCCCAACTCAGTAGTGTTGATCTTTGATGACCACTTTCCGTCCTGAAACGACATGCCGATCGGGCCAAATCGCATCGATTCTCCAATGGCGTGACCAAGGTTCTGGCCATTGGAAAAGCTGAATGCGTTCGCTTCGGTTTGCCCGCGTGGCGTGTCGCCGGCCCGTATCACACGTACCTTTACTTCTTCGCGTACTTCCTTCTTGCCGTCGGCCGTCGACTCTTCTGAACGCTTGACCACTACCGTATCACCGTTTTTTTCGGACCGGATGGTGACCTGGTTCTTCGCGTCCTTGACCATCGCTCTGGCCTTCCCGGAAATTTCATCGATATGCTTTCGCAGGTCTTTTTGGAGGCCAATTTTGGTGGCGGTTTTTGTCGATGGCGAAATCACGAATCGTGTACCTTCAACGGCATCATTGATATGAATTGACAACACGTCGCCATTGGTATCGCGCGTTTCCTGACGCGTCCGGCCTGCGCTGTCACGATACGTTAAGGTCGAGGCACGACGGCTGATCAGGTTGCCGTCGGGCAACGCCTGGGTTTTTTCTGAAATAACTTCAGCGCTGTACGGCGCGTTTTTTACTGCGTTCCGAGGGAAAGACGCGAGTCCCGATGCTGAATTGGAAAATGCCTCTGACATCGCATTTGAAATCAGAACCTCGACATCCGGCGACGGCACATGAATTCCCTTGTCGGTGAACGCATGGATCTGTACGTCCTTGACAATTCGTTCGGGCAAAGCACTTGCGACGGTCACATCGACATTGGCCATTGCCAAGCCGCAATTGGCAACCAAAAGCATCGCAAGCAATGGGTCAGGACGGGGTTTCATGATTGATCTCCTTGTAAAAACAGCTAAAAAATTTCGGCGAACTCAGGGCACGAAGCGCATCGCAAGCGGTTGACCATTGGCCGCAACCAGCATTTCGGTGCGGACCGATTGCCCCGCTATTTCCGGATTGATTGGTACGCCATACGCGGCCAGGGAAGTACGGGGGACGTTGGCGGCGATCAATCGCGGCGTAGGCTCCATTGCGATGCGCTCAAGTGACTGCAAGGCAATGAAGGGATTGACGGCGTCGCTTGCGTAGGCAAGCGCTTCGGTCGTGTCGGTCCCGACATCATCGATGGCCTGCGAGAGTGGCGATAACATCATCCATGAGGCCATGGCGACGCTCGCAGAAATTGCCACACCCGGTGCAAACCATTGGCCGAGCAGTCGCGAGAAGCCGTCGCGACGACTTGGTATCCGCAATTTTTTTGATTGGAGCGGATGTGTCGATGCGGTGACGGTCGCGAAGGCCGTCATCAGTCGGGTTTCGATGTGGCGCGGCGTATTCAAGGCCTCAAATTCTCGCCGCAAAGTATCGAGCGCGCGATCTAGCGCGGCGTCAGGCGGGCTGATGAAAGGTGGTTTGGTATCGCTCATGAGTGTGCCTCGCGCGTGAATCCGGATATTTGTTCGGTAGGTCGTGCGCAAGTGACCGGAGGTGGTTGCCCCTCTGCATTGCGCTCGCACTTGGGCGCAAAATCGCCTTTAAGCAAACCCAGCAGCCGGGCGCGGGCGCGCGACAGCCGGGAGCGCACGGTACCAAGATCGATGTCGCAAATTTGTGCGATTTCAAGGTACGACAGATCGTGCATTTCGTAGAGAATCAACACATCGCGGAAGTGCGGCGAGATTTGCTGCAAGGCGACGCGCACATTCTCGGCTGCTTCATTGACGAGCAACCGTTCCAGCGGTCCGGCAACCGTGTCGGCAAGCTCATCGGATGCGTCATCGGTATCGGGCGCGTGGCTGTTCGACACGTAGCGGCAATTCGCCTCGTGTTGTTTCGACAGAAAATTTCTCGCCACGCCGAACAGGAATCCCTGTAGCACGCCACGGCTGGGGTCGAACTTCAACGTATTGTTAAGCAGCGCCAAAAAAATCTCCTGGACAATATCTGCCGCCGCTGCCGCCGAGCCGCAGCGCAGCAGGGCGAACCGGTACAACGGGCCCTGATGCTGTCGGTAAAGTTGTGCAAACGCGGCGGTATTGCCGCTACGCATTTCGGTCAACAGGGCCAGGTCTTGGATTGGGTCGGTCAACGGCATGGTTTGAGGGGGTTTAACCTAGTTACCGTTAGAGGTGAAAAAGGTTCCAGATCATGGCGGAAAATCGCATTGCCCATCCCGGGGTGCGTTCAGGTTCGCGCGAGCCGAGCGCCTCAAACATTTTACGAAGCTCCAGAGCTGGCGCGGTCTGTGGCAGCATTTTGCTCCGAAATGCCCGCCAGTATTAGAGTTTGCTATATTTCCGCGCTGGGAAAATCGGGCTGCTTCGACGGCTGCGCATCATGGAATGCGGAAAGCTTCATTGCGTGCTGATAAATGCCAACGACGCGCGGGAAAACTTCGAGCGCGCATTTGAAGCGGTTCGCGTTGGCGACCTGCGGAATAAGGCAGATATCGGCAATCGTCGGGATCTCGCCGACACAAAAGGCACTTTGCACCCTTCGTTTTTCGAGTATTTTTTCCAGGGCAACAAAGCCTTCGTGAATCCAGCCGCAATACCAGCGCGTTTTCACGCTATCGCCAGCCTGGAAATCGTCGACCAGTTTGTCAAGGATGCGTTTATTGTTCACCGGATGAATATCGCAGGCAATAATCTGCGCGATGCTCCTTGCAAACGCGCGTTCTTTCAGATCGGCGGGAATTATCGGCGGCTCGGGATGGGTTTCATCCAGATACTCGATTATCGCGAGCGACTGCGACAATTCAAAGCCGTCGTCGTCGATCATGTAAGGCACCAGCCCCTGCGGATTGATTGCGCGGTACTCGTCGGTGCGGTGAGCGTTGTTGGCCAGATGAATGTAGCGCCGTTCGGGTGAGAGACCTTTGAGATTGAGCGCGATGCGCAGCCGAAATGCCGCAGAAGAACGGAAGTAGTCGTAGACGATCATGGCTGAAATGCTCCGCGTTTATAATGCGTCGATGCTACCAAAAGATGATGTGCCCGGGGCCGGGACTGCCAATGTCGGCAGGATTGATTGCGCAACACTTGCCAACTGGCTGGCGCAGCCCCACAGCGTTGGGCAAAACAGCGACGCGGGTTTTTCTGATGATGGTGAATCGGGCGAACTGCTAAATCAAACCTCGCCACAGAAGTCGCTTAAGGCCGCCGCAGTGCTGATTCTCGTGATTGACCGGCCAGAGGCACCAACCGTATTGTTTACACAGCGCACCGCGCATCTCACGGATCACGCCGGCCAAATCAGTTTTCCCGGCGGGCGCGTGGAAGACCACGATGCATCCATCCAACACGCGGCACTGCGGGAAACAGGTGAAGAAACCGGAGTGGATGTGAGCCGTATCAAATTGATCGGCAGCCTCCCGCGCTACACGACCGGCACCGGCTATCTCGTCACGCCCGTGGTGGGCTGGCTAGTGCCACCGGTTGAGTACCGACCGGACCCAACGGAAGTGGAAGAATGTTTTGAAGTGCCTCTGGATTTTCTCATTGCGGCGGAAAACCATCGCCTCGAATCGGCGATGTACAAAGGCCGGATGCGCCAGTATTACGCGATTCCGTTTGGACGGCGCTATATCTGGGGCGCCACGGCCGGCATGCTGGTGACGTTCACCCGAGTGCTGTCGAACGCACGGGGCCATTTGTTCCAGCCACCGGTTAAAATGGCACCTGATTCAGGTTGAGCCCTGAAATTAATCGTCAAACTTGATCGTCACGAAAGGCAGTCCAAGAACACCACTCCAAGCGGCTTGCAGTTTGAAGATACTGTTGCGGGCACCGGTGCCGAAGCGCAACGCGGCAATTTAGTTTCGGTGCATTACACCGGCTGGCTTTATACGAATGGTGTGG
>JANYHZ010000262.1 GCA_025362135.1 Betaproteobacteria bacterium
TTCCAGCAGTGCTCAAGAATTTGCGACGGTTCATGTCAGTCTCCAATTATTTCAGCTGGTATGCGGGATCGATCACCAACTGCCGCACCACATCGGCGGGATTTTCAATGCCGGCAACCGTGCGCAGCGGTGCCATGGGCAGCACAACTCTCGTCATCTCCGGCAAACCCGTCGCGAGACTGCGGCCACGCTCCGTGTCGACAAAACCGCTGGCCCATTTGTCGAGATTCCAGCGAATACCGCCCATTTGCCGCTCCATTTGCCGTTGCATGCGCGCATCGCGACCGGGCGGCGCAACATCACCGTTGGCGGCAGCCATGGCATCGACGGAACGCATAGCGACATCCATCCGGTCCTCGTTCTTGAAAAGGCGGTCGAGCAATTGCTTGCGTCCCAACAGCGTGGCCGAGTTAATCCAAGCCTCTCCGCCGGGCCAGCCTTTCACGTTTGGCGGCGCGAAGACGTTTTGGCCGAGCAACGCGCTGGCGATGACGAACGGGCGCAGATTTGGCGTCTCGATTTCAAATGTTTTCATTGTGCCCACCACGAATTCAACGGGCGACTTGATCAGCGCGGCGCGATTCTCCGGCGCGTAAAACGCGTCCGACGAAAGCATGGCGCGCATCAGTTTGGCGATGTTGTAGCCGCTGTCGCGAAATCCGGCAGCCAGTTTCACGATCTCACGCTCATCCGGTGTTGTCGAGACAAACTCTTTCCAGAGCTTGCGGGTGATGAACTGTGCCGTCTCGGGTTTGCTTAGCAACACGTCGATGACCTGATCGCCATCGAAATTACCGGTCCTGCCCAGCACCGATTTGTTACCGTAGTCGTGGATACCTCGCCGGAACATGAATTCACCCGAATCACGGTCGATACTCCAACCGGTAAAGGCGCGCGCGGCTTCCTTGATGTCGCGCTCGCTGTAATTGCCCTCGCCGAGGGTAAAGAGTTCCATTACTTCGCGGGCAAAATTTTCGTTGGGCTGCTCCTTGCGGCTGTTGGCACCGTCGAGATAAATCAGCATCGCCGGATCGCGCGCCATCTCGCGCAGCAGCGTACCGAAATTGCCCAGCGCATTGCGCCGCAGCGTCGCATTCTGGCGATACATGAGCGGTGTGAATCGGACCTTTTGCTGACTGGTCGCAAAGTGGCTGTGCCAGAACAGTGTCATTTTCTCGGCCAATGGCGAAGGCGTCGTCAACATTTCACGGAACCACCATTCACGCAATTCAAACGCGTGCTCCACGTTTCGCCGCTGCTCGGCCTGGCGTTCTTCCTGCGACATCGCCTGTCGTGCTGCCGGCGTGATCGGTTTGTCGTTCACCCACGTCGGCGGTGTTGTGATGGCGATGGTTGAAGTGGCGGCCGATTTAATCAACTGGTCCGCAGCTTCCGCACGAAAGAGCGTAGCCAATGAACGGATATCGCTTTGGGAAGCCGCGAATCCGCTGCGCCCAAGTAGATGGCGCGCGCCGTCTGATCCTATTGCGACATCCTGTGCCAATGCGCCAGTGGCGAAACTGAATGCAACGATGGCAGGAAAAATTGTCTTTAACATTTCAGTTACCCTCATTTTATTTCTGCTCGAAAGTATCTTTGCTACCCATTGAAGCCTGAAAACCGCCCTGCTCGATCCAGCGTTTGGCGGCAGCGTCGTGCTTGAGCGTCGCATTCCAGAAGGCGAGTGTGCCTGCCATGACGCCAGACTGAATTCCCTTATCGCGGGCAGTTTCAGGTCGGCGCTGACCCAAGGTATGACCGCCGAACACCATATGATCGGCGCCATTGAACACGGCAAGATATTTTTGGCCTGCTGCCATGTTTTCATAGGGTAGTCGGCGATGTTCCGGCCTGGTGCCGTCGTCAAGAATACTCCCATCGTCGCTGCCCGTGATGGAGAAAAATGGCAACTTGATGTCGCCAAATTGCCGTGCGAGGTTGCTTTTATTGCGGGCGTTCGGGCCGAACGCGACTGCGGTCGAAATACGCGAGTCCAATCCTGATTTGCCGTCGGACAGCGGCGGTTTCTGCCCCACGACCGATAGTGTCGTTTGAGCACCGAACGAATGCCCGGACATGCCGAGTCGTTTCGAGTCTGCATTTTCGAACGCCGCCTCGCCGACCGCCGTGCGTCGGAAGACCTCATCGATGACAAAATGCACATCGCCAACACGCAGGCCCAGATTGGCGAATGTCATGCCGGCTTTCATGCTGCCTGTAATATCGCGTGCGGCGATTCCCTTCCACAGAGACTCATCGCTGCCGGGGTGCTGCATGGCCACCACGACGAAACCGTGGCTGGCCCAGTGCGCCGCCCAGCGCTTCCCGCCCTCACGGCTTCCACCCAAGCCGTGAGAAAAAAGAATGACCGGGAATTTCGTCGCCGGTGCCATGGCGGAATTGATTATGGGGAAATAAAGCTTGACCAGCACCTCACGTGCCCTGGAAGCATCCATCCACGACGCGAGCGAAGTCTCTATATTGAACGCACCTGGCGAACTATAGGTGACTTGGCCGTCGGCGCTGGTTACTGCGTTTGTTATCGTTTGTCTTGCCTCCTGTGCTGAGGCGATTGTATGCGAGATGAAAAAGGCCAAAAAACATGAGAGTCCGACAATGGCAAGATATTTCATCACCATTGGCAAGGCTCGTTTCATTTCAATTGGCCTGGCAAAAAACTACGCTTACGATTGCTCACCGACGATGCGTCCGAGCGTTCGAGGGAGTTACTTCGGCTTGTTGGCAGCGCGCTTGTCGTGAAACGCTTTCATTTCTTCTCTCGTGATGAAACCGTCTTTATTGGTATCGATCTCGTCGAAGTGTTTGGCAATACGTGGCAGTGCGACTGCTTCCGCGCGGCTGATTTTGCCGTCACCATCTTTGTCGGCCGCTTTCAAACGCTCATGCATTTTCTGCGCACGATCACCACGTTCACCCTTTGGTGGCTCGATCGGGGTTTGGGCAAATACAACGGAAGCGCCGAACCCTGCAGATAGCAAAACAGCGACGAATGCGTAATTTACTTTTTTCATGATGTTCTCCATTGTGGTTCAATTGATACTGTCGGGGTACTGGACCAGCCTGCAGCGCATTTGCATTAATTGGCATTCACAGGTTAACCAATAGAACGCGCAGAAACCCTTCTGGTTGCCTGCGCTTGGTAACTGCATGTAACCGCGATCACCTCGGCCCGGAGTACGTGCTGTTTTTGTTAACATTTACTTACAAATAGCATCGCTGTTTGCAGGCAGCGCCCTTGCCAACCCACTAACATGCGCCTATGACGAACCCCCAGCCTCATTCGCAGACTGCTCCACGCCACCGAATCCTTGTCGTTGATGATGATTTGCGCCTGCGCGATCTGTTGAAACGCTACCTGACTGAACAGGGCTTTGCCGCCGACACCGTTTCCGATGGTATCGCGCTTGACCGCGCTTTCACTCGCAATCGCTACGATTTAGTGGTGCTCGATATCATGCTGCCGGTTGAAGATGGACTTGCGATCTGTCGCCGCCTTCGTGGGTCGACTGCTGCGGAGGCCAATATTCCGATCATCATGTTGACCGCCAAGGGCGATGACGTCGACCGCATCGGCGGCCTTGAAATCGGTGCCGACGACTATATTTCCAAGCCGTTTAATCCCCGCGAGCTGGTCGCGCGCATCAACGCCATTTTGAGGCGCCAGGCACCGCTGCCGACGCCAGGAGCACCGGCCGAAAACGACACGATCGTATTGTTCGGCCCGTTCAGCCTCAATCTCGGTACGCGCGCACTGCTACGCGATGGCAAGCCACTCGCCATGACGACGGGCGAATTCAGTCTGCTGAAAGTTCTGGTGGAACACGCGCGTGTGCCGCTATCACGCGACAAACTCACCGAGCTCGCACGAGGGCGCGAACACGATTCATTCGACCGCGCGATCGATGTGCAAGTGTCGCGGTTACGCAAACTGCTTGGCGAGGACCCATCGAATCCCCGTTTTGTGCAGACGGTCTGGGGGCTGGGCTACATGTTCGTACCTGATGGGCAAAAGCATGCCTAGCCGACTGCATGACCAGTTTGTCATCCGCTGATTCCTCCGCTAACGACGTTTTGTGTCGCTGATACCAAAATCTCTCCTCGCGCGCACCGCACTCGTCATTGCACTGGCCTTGCTCGCGAGCCAACTCGCGTCGGTGTTGCTGTTCCGGTATTACTCCCAAACTCCGCGCATGCAACTCATCGCCGTGCAATACATCGGCCACCTGAAAACAATTCGCGCAGCACTTGAGGTCATTCCACCTGCGCAACATCGCGAATTCCTCGCAAAACTGCGTGAGGAAAGGGGCATTCGCGTTATACCGCCGCAGCGCATCACGGAGGCGGTGGAGCTCGCGCCGGACTCTCCCGGCATCGGTGCCGCTCGCGAACGGCTGCGCGAACAGTTCGGACCTGAAGCCGATATTTACGTCTACCAGCGACCACCGCGACCGCAGTTAGCCCCCGACGGTAAGCAAGTCGTTCCGCCGCCTGCGCTCATCACCAAACTGCCGGTGGGCACATCGTACTATTGGGTGGTGTTTCCCCGCAGCCGCGTGATCGAGCAGGATCTATCGCTTGCGTGGATCGGCTGGGGCGTTCTCGGCGCGATTCTCTCGCTGGTCGGTTCGGTATTTCTGATGTGGCGCGTCAATCGACCACTGGAAGCCCTGGCAAACGCAGCGCGCGCATTGGGACAGGGAAAAAATCCACCCCCAGTCACCGAAATGGGCCCGGGGGAAGTGCGTGCGGTCGCGACCGCATTCAACCAGATGCGTACAAATCTGACGCAGCTCGATCAGGAGCGCGCCACTTTTCTCGCGGGTGTCTCGCACGACCTGCGCACACCCCTTTCGCGCCTGCGGCTGGGAATCGAAATGTTGCCCGCAGACCCCGCCACCCGCGGCGACCTGGAGCAGGACATACACGACATTAATCTGGTCATTGACCAGTTCCTCGATTTCGCCCGCGATGAATCGAGCGAGCCGGCGCAACCAATGAATTTGACGCAACTGGCTCTCGGTGCGGTCGAGCGCGCCGCCCGCATGCAGGTAGCGGCAAAAACCGATCTGGCCGAATTGCCGCCGCAGATGCTGCGACCGGTGGCGATGCAGCGCGCGATGGATAACCTGATCAACAATGCTGCGCGGCACGGCCGTGGCGATATCCTGATTCAAACCCACCGCGATGCCGCAAGCGGTCTGAGCGCGCTGAGTGTGTTTGATCGCGGACCGGGGATCCCGGTGCACGAAGTGGAGCGGCTCAAGAAAGCGTTTACCCGAATGGACGGTGCCCGAAGTGGCGAGTCCGGTGCCGGACTCGGACTGGCAATTGTCGAACGTATTGCGCGCATGCACGGCGCGAAATTTGATTTACTGCCACGCGCGGGTGGTGGGACCGAGGCGAGGTTGACGTTTGCGGGATAGACATCCTCCCATTGTTATCCGGGAGGAATCAGACACGTCGCTTATCGCACCTGTATGCGCGACAGCGGTACCACTTCATCGAGACACCCGAACAGGTTGCCGCGACGATTGAGATGGCGTTGAAATATGTGGCGAATGCTACAGTCCGACGGCTGGTATCTCGTGGCCACACGTGGCAGTCATCGTCAGTACAAACATCCCGTAAAATCAGGTCGCGTAACGGTACCGGGTAAGCCAAGCGATGATGTTGCGCCCGGAACAATAAGCAGCATCATGAAGCAGTCAGGTTTGAAAAAATGAGGTCAAAATGCGCTACGCCGTGGTAATCGAAAAAGCTGAAGAAAATTACTCTGCCTATGTTCCCGATTTACCGGGTTGCATTGCAACGGGCGCGAGCGTCGCAGAGGTAGAGGTTGA
>JANYHZ010000288.1 GCA_025362135.1 Betaproteobacteria bacterium
CGAAGTGGTTCCCATCCGCAAACGCATCGCCGACGAAAATCTTCTGCGCTACAACGGGATGTTGATCGGTGTCTTCGATCTCCTTTCCGATGCGCGCTCGCAGATCGCCAGCGTGAATAGCTACATCGAGGCATTGAGCGACTTCTGGCTGGCGGAAAGTGACCTGCAGATTGCCATGATAGGCACTCCATCAGGTACTTCGGTAGCCAGCGGCGCACGCGCGGCGATTACGACCCAATTGGGCGGGGGCCACTAATCATGGAGAATTCGATGTTCAATCGCAGACGTTTCTTTAAAAGCCTCGGCATCGCCGGCGGCGCTGTCGCCGCTGCATCCGTTAGTCGCGTGGCGATGGCGGCACTGCCGGAGCCTATCATCCAGACCACGCCAGATACCATGCCGCCACTGGTACCCAAGGACGGTCGTCCCTACAATCCGGTGGTGACACTGAACGGCTGGACGCTACCTTGGCGGATGAATAAAGGCGTCAAGGAATTTCACCTCGTCGCTGAGCCGGTGATTCGTGAAATAGCACCTGGCATGAAAGCGCATCTGTGGGGCTACAACGGCCAGTCTCCGGGCCCGACCATTGAAGTGGTCGAGGGTGATCGGGTACGCTTTTTCGTCACCAACAAATTACCCGAGCACACCACGATTCACTGGCACGGCCAGCGCCTGCCGAACGGCATGGATGGTGTTGGCGGGCTGAATCAAAAGCAGATCGATCCTGGCAAGACCTTTGTGTACGAGTTCGTTGCGCGACGACCTGGGACATTCATGTACCACCCGCATGCCGACGAGATGACACAAATGGCGATGGGCATGATGGGCTTCTGGGTCACGCATCCAAAGGGGTCGCATCCGCTCATTGACCCGGTGGATCGAGATTTTTGTTTCCTGCTCAACGCCTACGATATTGATCCCGGTAGTGCCACGCCGAAAGTGAACACCATGATCGATTTCAACCTGTGGACCTGGAACAGCCGCGCGTTCCCGGGGATCGACACCTTGAACGTCCGCAAGGGTGACAGGGTGCGTATTCGTATCGGCAATCTGACGATGACAAACCATCCGATTCATTTGCATGGACATGAGTTTGTGGTGTCCGGCACCGATGGCGGACCAACGCCGAAGGGCTCGCGCTGGCCGGAGGTCACCACCGATGTCGCGGTTGGCCAAATGCGGCAAGTCGATTTCCTGGCTGACGAAGAAGGCGACTGGGCGTTTCATTGCCACAAATCGCATCACACCATGAACGCGATGGGCCATAACGTGCCGACGATGATTGGCGTGGACCACCGCGAGATTGTGTCGAAAATCACGTCGCTCATTCCCGAGTATATGGTGATGGGGGAACGTGGCATGGCCGACATGGGCGAAATGGAGATGCAGATTCCGGACAATACTTTACCGATGATGACTGGTGCGGGTCCTTATGGTCCGGTGGAGATGGGCGGCATGTTTACCATGCTGAAAGTACGACGTGACCAGAAGCCGGGGGATTACAAAGACCCTGGCTGGTACAAACAGCCGGAGGGCACGCAGGCTTTCGAGTGGACGGGTGCACTTACCGAGCCGGCGCGTTTCAAATCGGAGGGCAGGCAGTCGATGTCTCTCAAGGAAACCCCGAAAAAAGAAGTCGAAGTCACAGTGAAGAAACCAGCCGGGGGAGCGCATGGTGGGCATTGATTCTTTTGATCGCCTGCGCACCAAACGCAAGCCGTAAAATTGCCAACCCCTGTGCACTTGCTGAAATCCAGTTCACCCAAAGGAACCATCCACATGAAACGCAATCTCCGTTTTCTAATTGTCTTTCTTCTATCCGCTTTCGTCGCTCAAGTCTCAGCGCACGGGGATGATCACACCAAAAAGAAACAAGTCGCCGTCAAGAAAGAACAAAAAGCCTGGGGCATAGTCGGCGATGCTAAAACCGTCAAACGTACCGTCAGTATCACCATGAGCGACAACATGCGTTTTACGCCAGACAAGATTGAGGTCAAGCAGGGTGAAACCATCAAGATCGTGCTCAAAAACGAGGGCAAGATGCTGCACGAGTTTGTGATCGGTACCAGGAAGGAGCTCGACGAACACGCCGCGCTGATGCTGAAATTTCCGACCATGGAGCACGACGAACCCTACATGGCACATATTCCGGTTGGCAAGACCGGGGAAATCATCTGGACGTTCAATCGCGCCGGGGATTTTGATTTCGCCTG
>JANYHZ010000019.1 GCA_025362135.1 Betaproteobacteria bacterium
GTTGGTACTCTTTTTTCGGCGACGCGTAGTCAAGTCCACTCATACCAAGCACGCCAATTTCAAACGCGATTTGTTGCACCTGTTTTTTCGGTAACTTTTCGAATCGTTCCATTGCTGCGACGATGTACATGGTCGATGCCAACCCCCTTGATCGAAACAGTTCCGGATTTGTCGTGCCGACAGGCGTCGTTTCAGCATTCGCATCAAGTTTGGATTTCGGTTCGTGATCCATCCCGCTAGGATCAACAATCCACTGGTACCAATCCCGAACCTTCAGTTGATCCGCGAATTCATCAACGAGATCGTATTCATCACCAGGCTGGAATCCATTTTTGGATCGCGACTGAAAATGCTGTAAAGCTTACCGGCAAGGGCAAAGTGATCCAGTTTCCGATAGCTCGGGGTAAAGTCTGCGACGCCCTTTGTGAAGTCCCGTAACCACAATGCCATGACGGTGTTGAGCGTATCGTTTACGCGAAGAATTAATTTCGGCGTGTGTTCGCGCACCGCTTTCTGCGTCGTGATGTATTCGGCTTCGCTGGCAAGCTGAACCAGGGAGCAATACTGGCTGTGCCTGAGCGCTGGCAACCGGTCTCGAATGCGCTCTTCGATAATCATGTCCAAGGGTGCGTTGAAAATAAACCTGCATGCGCCGTTCAAAATTTGAACAATCAGCTCCGCATTGCTCTGGCTATTAAAGCTGCCCCCCCGTTCCATTCTTCTAATGTCGCCCGCCATGGAGCGCAACGCGGTCTCCCGCGACACTGCCGTCGTGCCAAACCATTTGTTGCGGCCCTTTGCCCGCGCTTCGGCTTCAAGTGCGATATGCGTGAACTCATGCGCGCGCACATGAGGAACCAGCTCTTCAGAATATTGACTCCGGATAATGACCACATGGTGATTGCGTTGCTTCTTCCACGCCATTTGCGATTGACCGGCGAGTAGCGCATCCATCACCTTCCGCTCTTCTTTTACCGGGAAGCCAGAAATATCCTCGACGTACTCTTTGTAGGCCGCAAGCGCATCATTCGCACCGCTGAGTGAAATCTTGGCAAGCGCCAAATGAGTGTTCTTGTAATTGTCGCGTGCGGCTCTGAATACCGGCTGAGACCTTGCATCCTGAAGTTCGGCATCGCGGAAGAGTTGTTCAATCGATGCTAACGCTTTATCTGGCTCGCCCTTTCCCGCGTATGCATGGGATTTGCCGTAATAAGGATTTGCGAATTTCGGGTTAATCGCAATCGACTGGTCGAACCAATAAATCGCTTCATCCCATTTCTCCTGTTCCAGTGCAATGCCGCCCATGGAATTGATCGCCCAACTATCCTTCGGGTTTATTTCCAAAGCCTTTCTATAGAAACGCGTCGCGCCAACAATATCACTCTCGTTTCTTGCCAGAATATTGCCGAGGACTACATACGACCAGCTATCCTTTGGATCTAGCGTTGCGGCTTCAATGAGGTGCTCTTTCGCTTCCGCGATTTTGTTCACTTCCATCAGCGCCATGCCGAGATCTCGCCGCGCGAGCACGTAAGTCGGATCGAGTTTCAAAAACACGTTCCCAAATACTGATGGCTTTGGCGTATTCGCCGGACTTGGCGCGTTGCGATGCTTTTTCATGAAGGCGAATGGCTTCGAGTTTGTTGGCAATCACACGCTCTGGAATATCGATACTCACAATTCCATCAGCGATGGAAATGATCGTTTCTACCGGAAGGAATTCGTAGACATGACGCACGCGCTGAGCGATTTCGTCATCGCTTCCGCCGCTTAAAATGCGGCCTTCAATATCCTCAAGGTCTTTCAGTGATACTTGGAAATGCATGGGTTGCCTGTTATTTGGTGGCCGCAATTGCCACGGTTTATATGTGCAATATTTTGGCATGGACAACGGTTGGGCTTTGAGCACCAATATTTCATGACGTATGAGCCAAGCCGGAACGCGGTTGAACAAACCAGGCCGTTCTTTTATAGTGTGACCATGCCACCGAAAACGCTAATCCAGCAAAACGCCCATCTGCGCAATGCGCAGGACTACCAGCGTGCCTTGCGTGCCAACGTACTTTCCTCGACCGCCATTGAAGGCGTGAAAAAAGCGGCTGAACGCGCGCTCGCCCCTGCTCCCGGCAAACTGCCCGCAAAGAAACGCTAGTCGCTGGCCGCGACCACCTGCCTGAAAATTTCCACCATCGGCGCGTAGTTGCGCCCCATCCCCGCCCGCACTGCGGCAAAGTACGCTTGGCGCTGTTTTCCCGTGATACCGGAAAAATTCAGCAGCGGCAAACCCGCCTGCAAAGCCATCAGCGTCGAGAGCAAACGTGACACGCGCCCGTTGCCTTCACGAAAAGGATGGATCAGCACCAACTCGCAATGCGTGATCGCCGTTGCCTCCAGCATCTCGTCTGGATTGTTGAAAGTGCAAGGTGAATGGCGCGCCAGCACGTCCCTTTCAAACTCCCGCATCCGGCGCGGCACTTGCGCCGACATCGCAAACAAGAAACTGCCCTTGCTGATATTCACCTGCCGGTATTCGCCCGCCCACGGATACAAATCGCCCAGCCATTGTTTGTGCCAACGACAAATATCATTGGCGGTAAAGCGCTGGTTAGCGGCAACGTGGCGGATCGCCCAATCGGTTGCCGCATCAAGATGTAACGCTTCCCGCGCATCCATTTGCCGTTTGCCGCGAATGCCGAGAAGGTTCTTCAGTACACGACCGCGCGAACCCGGCTCGAATTGGGTTTCGACGAGGTGATCGGTCGCGTAGCGGGTGACCATGTCGCACTCCTTACTGACGACTCCGAGAATTCAACAAAGTCTAGCACTGGCGCGGTTTCTGGCGAACTTTCCGCTGAAACGGCAAGCTGGGCGGGGGCTTTGAAGTGACCGCGTGCTACCCAAGTGTGTGAATGATTCGCCCCGCTTCACGCCACTGCTCCACTTGCCTGGCAAGTTTTCCCGCTGGTGATGTATGCGCCACCACAATCTTCTGCGCTAACGATGCGGCAAGTTCGTTTCGCAGATGCGCGCGTGCATCGGTCAGCCTCACCGTTTGGGCCTCGTGCGCTGCGCTGATTACGGCCCATCGCCGAGCCTGTAATGCTTCTGTCCATTCTGGGGGCAAGCTCGCTTTGCGGCATTTCGCGGGTATCACATCAGATATCGATTTTCTCGTTCCCCGGTGCGGGCTGCAAATGGTAAAAGTGCCTCCGCGAGTGGCAACGTGATAATAACCTTCGCCTTAACACATTGAATTTGCGGCATATTTCGCCAATTTCCTGTTTATTATCAACCGCCTCTGATAATAAACATGAAGCCCGCTCCATAGGCATTCGCTTTGAAGTTGCGAGCGATTCGAAGTGATGGGCGATCGGCTCCTCCCTTTCTAAAGGGAGGGTGGAGCAGGGGTTTCGAGCGGCATGCCGCTCGCCTGCGGAACGGTGGCCCGATGCACCGGGCCACGCGGCCTGCAAGGCGGGAGGGATTTTCGGCGTCAAAAACTCATATGGCCGTTCACCTTACGAGAAAACGCCCCCTCGCTTCGCGGTTAGCTTGGCATCGCTCATTTGATCAGCCCCCGTTCAACATCCCGATAGGCATTGCGCGCGGCGACTTTCACCGGTTCGGCCACAAGCGGGAACGTGGTGAGGATGTGCGCAAACTCGTCCTCCGTGAGGCCGTACAGATGCGCGACCAAACCATCCAGCTCGGCGCGTAGCTGCTCGCGTTGGGCGGGGTCGGTGACGCCGTCGCGGTGGTCGCGCAGGCCGACTTGTTTGGCGAGGGCATCGAATTCGGGGGTGGTGCAAATGAGTTTTGCGGTTCGCTCTGCCACGTTCAGCGCGCGTTTGTCGGTGGCTACCAACCTCGGAATGGGAACCTGGAAAACATAAAACATGTTCAAGTGCGACGTGATCTTCTGGCGAAGCAGCCAGTCTGTGACGAACCCATTGAATACGCCGCAGAGATAGAGTTGTTCAAATTCACTCAATGTTGCGCGCTGTTGCCACTTCAGGCCCTCCGTTTCGAATTCAAACGGTTGCAACAGGTTGAGCGTGTTTCCAGCGAATACGCCGGGCGGTAGCAGGCTACAAATCATGGCGCGTTCGTTGGTGCTTGCCGCAATATCGCGAAAGCCCAACCGATACGCCGAGTTGTCGATGCAAACAGCATTTGCATCAATCAACGACTCCAGCTCTTCGATGGGCATCCCCGCTGTCGCTTTCAATAGCTGCTTGAGCTTTCGGGTCGCGCCGCGTCGCAATTCGACATCTCCCTCCATTGCATCCACCCAATATCGCGGCTCTGCATAAGCCGAATCAAACTGGTGAATCATCTTCCCCTCATACAACGGCAACCTCCCCGGCCCCGGCGCAGTTTTGAAAAGATGGCTGTCGTTTGTCATGTCGAACTCACGCGTGAGTTTCAAATTCCACGCGCCCTCAATCTGCTCCCCCAGCAAGGGAAACTCGAGCATCTTCTTGGCGATGTGAATATCCAGCTCGCCCTTGAACTCCATCACCGAATGCGAGTCGGGCGAAAGTCTGCGAATCAACTCCACGTCGAGCCACAAGGCCCCCTCATCAGGGAAGCGCGCCAGTTCAGCGACGTCGTGCCGCATAAACGCTGCCGGAAATTTCTGCGTCGTGAGGTCTCCCGCACGTAACGGCGCCAGCAAATCATCCGGCGGCGCGCTCGCGTTGCGTTCACCCGCTTCCTGCACGCGTGGCGCAAGCGGTCTCTCAAAGGTCAATACAACAAATTTGAAACTGCGATGGACGCCCTCAAAAATCTCTTTACGATTTTCAAAGCAGAATAGTCCTTCGATTTTGGCTTCGTTGAACAGCAAGTCCCGCAGCCCCTTGGCACCGAGGTCGGTATAGATGCCGGAGGGAATCACAATGCCAATGTGTCCACCGGGACGCGCAAGCTGGAAGCAACGCTCAGTAAACAATTTGTAGAGATTGATATCCGAGCCGGTTTTCTTACCGCCGACCACTGCACTTTGATGGCTGTACTCGGGGGCAGCGCGGAAGTAGCTGCTCATATGCGGAAAGCGATTCTCATAGGCCAGCCACGCCTCGCGCACCTCGACATCTTTCAGTAGCTTGGTTTGCTCTTTCTCGAATTCCTTGATCGTCATTTTGTTTTTGCTGACGAGTGCGGAGTGGTTGGCAAAGAACTCCTTGGCTTGGGGTTTGAACACTTCCCAAGGCGGATTCGCCAAAATAATGTCGAAGCCGCCGTTTTGCTGCACGATGCGATCAAACACATAACCCCAATGGAACGGCGTTTGCGCGTCGATGTCTTCGCGGGTGATGCGGCGTTTCAGCGGCTTGCCGAGATCTTTCTTTTTGTCGTCCCAGGTGGCTTGTTCAAACTTCACGCCGAGCGCCTCGAACTTGTCGCGAAGCAATTCATTCATGACCGTCTCGGCGGCGGTCATGGCGTCGTCAATATCGTCGCGCAGCTCTCGCAGATTTACGTCCTTGCCGAAATCCACCGCCGTGCCGCGATAGATCGCAAGGGCACGGTTTTTCTCGTCAACCAACTGACGATATGGCGTCTTGAACATATCTGGTTGATGGTCGTTGAATTCATGTTCATCGACGCGCATCAGACCAACAAGAGAATTGCCCGGCAGAATGTTGAAATCGATATTCGGCAGCGGCTCCAGGTCTTCAGGCTTGCGCACCGAGGCAATCATGGCCAGAAACAGGCGCAGCTTCGCGATCTCGCAAGCCTCCTCCATGATGTCGACACCGTAGAGATTGTCGGTAACGATCTTTCGCTTGATGAAGTAATGAACACTGGCATGTTGGCGCTCAATATCTTCCAGCCAGCGTTGCAGTGCTTCGCTGGCACCGAGCTTGGCACGGCCGACGATGGCGTAATACACATTGATGAGCGTCTTGAGGGCGGCGACCAGAAACGCGCCGGAGCCGACCGCCGGGTCGAGGATGGTGATCGACGGCAATACCTCATTGACCAGTCTGATCGCGACGCGGGCATCCATGCGCGCGAGCATGTCGGCGATGCTGTCGAATTCCACGGCGGGGTGCTCAAAGAAGGCGGGTTCCTTTACCCGCTCCAGTATTAATTGATGAATGCTTCGATCCGCCAGATAGCTAGTGATCTCGGGCCGCGTGTAATAGGCACCGAAGGCTTTCTGGTTGATGTATTTTTCGAAAATGTATCCCAGCACATCCGGATTGATTTCATCCGCCTGGCCACCCGGCGTGTCATCCAGATTCCACGAGAACCCGGCGAAGAGCTTGAAAATGCCTTCGAAGGCGACATCAGGAATGTTGAGCGTGATTCCGATGCGCGGTTGATCGTCCGCGTCTAACTCCAGCTTGTGATGCAGGAATAATCCGCCGTTCAAATACGGCACTTGTCCCGTCAGCATGCGCGCGGCGGTGCTGCGATTGGCCTCCGGTTTTGCAAACGCCTCGAAGAACAGTGCATTCAGAAACTCACTAAAGAATCTATCTTTGCCGCGCTTCTGGCTTTGCTTGAGATGGCGCGATAAGTAATCGGTATCGCTGTTGTCGATGAAGCGCTTTTTCTGCATGAACCAGACGAACATCAATCGGTTCAGCAGTACCGACGCGTACCAGCGACGATCGCGCTCATCCGCTATTCCCTCGATCAAGTCGATGAGCGCGAGATGCTGTTGCTGATAGGCGGTAAAGAATCGCTTGGTGGTTTTTTCGACATCGAGTGCCGCTTCCATACGCCGGGCGACGTCGAGTACCGGGATTCTTCCGTCTTCATCAAGCTCGGAAAGCTCGACCACCATCGCCTGCAATTTCGAAGCGAATAAATCTGCCGGCTGGCCGCGAAAGTATTCGTGGCGGCGCGGGAGATTCTTTTTCTTACCGGCCTCATCCTTAATGCGCTTGACCCAGTACCACACGCTTTGCGTGGGATTGGTTTCGCGATCCAGAAAAATCAGCAGGTTCTCAAAATGGGATTGGCTGATATGCCGCCAGATCGCCATGCGGGTGGCTTCGTTTGGCCAGCCGCCATCGGCGACGATTTCAAAGACAGCCACACCTGCCAGTTCGGCGACCATGCGAGTGCGGAAGTTCGTGCCTTTGGCGTCGTCATCCCGCCACGCGCGTGCGTTGCGCGCGGGGTGCGACCAGCCGAGTACGTCAACGAACAGGGCGTTGAAGTCGAACTCGCCGAGGTGCTTCTGGAATGCCTGGAAATCGATGGCCATGAGGAGTTAATGTTGATATCTGCGGGGGGATTTGTTCTTATTTCGCGAGAAATTCAATAAATTCAAAGTGTTATGTGTAATGACAATGTTATTAAGTGTTCTTAAGTGGCAGCTGTGAAGCGGCGAGGGTGTAATAGGTGCCCCGCTTTTTCCCCTGCCGCTCCAACACCCCGGACGCGACCATTTGATCGAGCTTGTGCGACGCTTGTCGTGGGCTCAGGCGACATAGCGCAATGACATCCTCACGCTTGATGCGCTTTTGCTGGCGCACCAGGTTGCGAATCAACTCCACCTGTTGCAATTCATCAAACCCGGCTTGCCGCGTGTAGGCCACGCCTTGTCCCAACTTTTTGTAAACCAGCGGACTTAGTGTGTACTGACGGCCACGCCCGACACCGTGCGCCTGAATAAGGCCGCTTTCGGCAAGGGGCTCAAGCAGTTTGATCGTGTGAGATGGCGTGCACTGCAAATGTGCACTTAACGCCTCGCCGCTGAGTCGCCTGCTTTCCCGTAGCGCCGTCAATACCAATAACGTTTCCACCGGCAGGTGTCCGTTTTGTCGGGCTTCTTCATCCAGCACCATGCGTACAAAAGCGAGATCAGCAGGCTCGATGCTGATGCTGATTTTGACCAGATCTGACATCGACTGCGAGTAGTCAGGAGCGGGACGGCCAAAGCGCAGCAGACCGGTGTAAATCAAATCAACGCCACGACCGGTACGATCCACCAGCCCCAGCCGCTTGAAGGCGTCGGCCAAGGCCGGGTTGCGCGGGCGGGGTTCAGTCGTGAGCAGGTTGCCCAGGTTGACGCCGTCTACAAAACCACCAGGATTGCTGATGATGAGGTCGTGCTTTTGCCAGCACACGCGCACGGGTCCACGCCGGGCGTAATCACGGTGTACAAGCGCGTTGTTAATGGCTTCGCGCAGCGCATCCACTTCAACGCGGGCAACACCAATGCGGAACAGGCCTTCGTTAAATTCCTGTTCGGTATTCACGCCACGCGAAAGTAGATCGAGCCATTCAACAATCTCGATCAATGCAGCGCGTGAGCCTTCGTTGACTTTAACGCGCGTGCCGTCAAGCACTTGAAACAGCACCTCGTGCGTGGGCACCAGCCTTTGCAAGCTGTCGGTGCGACCAATCAACAGCAGGCCCAGCAACGTTGGGAAGCGCTGTCCGTTGCGCGTCACAGTGAGCGAGAGCGCGCCATCGAGTTGCTCATCGCTTAAGCCCACCAGGGACTTATCGCTGCGAGGATTGCTGGCAATCACAGCGCGCAAACGTGCACGCTGAAGATTGTCAAAATCGTTCAGCGTGGCATCGGCCATTACCTCTGCAGACATATCGATCAGGCGAAAGTCCGCTCGACGGCTGGGGTATTCGTGCGGCAAAAAAGGTACGCACTCTGGCTGGCCATTACCGCCGATACGACGGCGCTTGACCAGACCATCGGATCGAGCAATTATCTCCGGGCTGCAAGGCACTGTAATAGCGGCGAGACGCATGTTCGATTGCAAAAGCTGCTGCACGTCCACTTGCAGACGAGGCACGGTGCGATTTGCAACCAGCGCCACCAGACCACTGAGGTCAGCGGGGCGGCTGGTATGCAGGCCCGTGATGCGGCCGTCGTTTTCAACGCCAAGGTACAAGGTGCCGCCTTCAGCGTTGGCTAGACAGATCAATGCTTCAATCAGGTCGTCATCACTGAGTACACTGCGGTCGCTCTTGAATTCGACTGTCAGCGTCTCGGCCGTGGGGATCGAGCGCCTAGTCATTACGGGATCAACCCCATCGAACAAACCACCCTCGGCTCACGCAACGCCGCCTCATCCTCCGCATAAGTCAATCGCAACTCTTCACGCAACGACTTCGCCGCCAACGCCAGCTCTTCATCGTTCACGCCCGCGCGCATGAGCCGGTTCAATAAATCCGCTGCGGATTCCAGCAATGGATTTCGATAGATGTCGTCCACCGCGCGCTCAAGCTCGTCATCGCGAAAAAGTGTGTCGGCCTGCGATTCGGCGTAGCTCTTCAGCCGCTCGTAGGCGCGCCGACGCGGGCTGGATGCTCGCCCAAGACCACCGCCAACGGCTTTGTCTTTCGCGAGCGCGAGCCGCAAACCGGCGGCGACCAGCTCATGATGATTTTCCGCACGCGGCAGTGCAGGCTCATCAGGACCACACTCGGCTGCACGCAGAATGGTGTATTGGGATTCTGTGACGGTGCGGTCATCGTTGCCGACCCACGCAAGATGATCATTGCCGTCTGGCGATTTGACGTACACCAAGGTGCCGCCGCGCTCGGCCTCTTCACCCAATGCGGGCAGGCGGGTATGGTCAAGCTGAAATATTCGTGCCGAATAGACCACGGGCGGCAACGCTTCCACCGTCCTTGCCAGTTCGGCGTTCTCCTGCGTGGCCTCCTTCCAGATTTGCCACGCATATGAAGCAAGGTCTACTTCGTCATCGCTGTCATCCAGCACGCCGGAGCGTTCGGTATAAAGGTCGCGGATGGTGTTGGCTTCTTCTTCCTCGAAGAAAGCTTCGTCGGTACCGACAACTTCCGCATTTTCAGTCAACCGCTGTTTTATGCGTGAACGAAGTTTGATTAGCCGTTCCACACCTTCGGCCGGCAGGAACGAGTAGCAGAAAATTTCTTCCGCTTTCTGGCCGATACGATCCACGCGGCCTGCGCGTTGAATCAGCCGGATGATGGCCCAGGGCAGGTCAAAATTCACCACCACGCCGCAGTCCTGAAGATTCTGGCCCTCAGAAAGTACATCGGTGCAAACCAATATGCGCAGTTCATCTGCCTTACCGATGTCTTTGTTATTGGATTTCGGCGAAAACCGGCAGGCCAGCGCGTACGGGTCTGATGTGGCGCCGGTCGCGACTTCCATGCTCTTGACTCCCGCGGCGCGCAGCTCGCGCCCCAGATAGCGGGCAGTATCCGCAAACTGGGTGAAGACAAGCACTTTGTCCTTGTTATGCGTCGTACCAAGCAGCTTGAAGAGTTCTGCCAGCTTGCGGTCTTTATCCGGCTGCCATGCGCCGCGCTTGGTCAATAGGGCCAGGAGCGAGTCGGTATCCTCACGCAGATGATCCGCGAGCTTTGCTTTGAAAAGTCGCGGGCTAATCCATTTGAAGCGCTTCTTGAATGGCCCCGCATATTGCTTGTAAGCCGCTGTCGCGCGCGCCATTCCGTGGGTCGCGTCGGCGGCACTGTCAATTTCCTCTGTGATGCCGTCCAGTAAGTCTTCTGTTTCACCTTCAAAACCTTCGGCATCTTCATCCATTCGCTCGCCGCCAAGCAGATCGGCATCGAGCGTGCCAATGGGTAAATCCAGGCCGTTCTCGATGGCATACAGATAAATCTGATTGCGCAGGATGTGTCGATCCAGCGATTGAATGAACGAGAAGCCACTCGATTCGAGGCGCTTGAATAGATTGGTTCGGCAAAAACCCATCAAGCGCTTGCCGGCACGACTCAGATTTTCAATAAACTTGCGCTCTGCTGGCGTCGCAGTTTTGACTGCCGTGGCATCCACATAGATGTCGAGGCCCAGGCCATAGCGCGGAACGTGCAGTGCGTTGATCTTGTCGACGACTTCCGGCGAGTAGAGCTGGGCGTAACGATCATCAGGGTCGCTATCGTCCACGACAAAGCCCAGCGATCTCGGTTTGCGCGTCGGGAAATAGCGTTTCTCACCATCTTTGGTGCGGAAGAAGCAACGACCTTTGGCGTCTGCCTCGGTGTAATGCTGGATGATGAAGCTACGAGTGCGCCGCACCATGTACAGCCGGATCAGCTCGCGCCAGTCGTCGAATTCGTCGCTCTTTTCAATGGCGAGAATTGAATTCACGCGGCATTGATAGCGTCTCTCGAAGTCCGCATCCGAGAACCCCATGGCGCGCATGAAATGTTCGGGGCGAATACCGAGGTTGGTTGATTCATCGATAAACAAACGAAGCTGGCTGGACAGATCGGTCTTGGTCTTGTTATACGGCGTCGCGGTTAACAAAATGACTTTTGAATCACATTGGCGAATGTAGTCGGCGATGGCCTTGTAGCGACGCCCTTCGCGATTGCGCAGATTGTGGCTCTCATCGATCAAAACCAGTCGATAGCGTTTCAGCTTTGGCAGGTCCTTGGTCACTTTGGAAATCGGCATCACCATACCGCGCAGCCCGTACTCGGTACGGTAACTTTCCCACATCGGTTCAAGGTTTTTTGGGCAAATGATGAGCGTCTCGTAGCCGAGGTCATCCTCGAACATTCGCGCAAGCGCGGTCGCCATCACGGTTTTGCCCAGACCGACCACGTCTCCAATCATCACGCCGCCCCGACGATACAAATGGCGAGCAGCGATCTTGACTGCGCTCTTTTGAAAGTCGAACAACACTTCCTCGAAGCGGGGCGGCAAGCGAAATTGGCTCAGGCCCGCACGCGCCTCGGTGCTCAGGTGATAGGCCATATTGAGGTAGATGTGATACGGCGGTATCGGCGTTTCGCGCGCCCAGCTTGTCTCAATGATGTCGGCAAGATCAGCCGATATGTCGAGGCACCAGCGCTCATTCCAGCGATCATCGAACCACTTCGCCAATTTTTCGGTAGCGTCGTGATCGAGTACATCGACGTTTAGCTCACCCTGCCGCGCGAGCCCGGACATGGTGAGGTTGCTGCTGCCAATAAAACCGGTAGCGGGATTGTTGATGTCATTGCGAAACAGCAAATAGAGCTTGGCGTGTAGCGGATACGGCAGAAACAGCTTCACGACGACTTGGCCAGCCCGCAACTGTTTCGCAAGCGTTCTTAATCCCTGTTCGTCACGACCCGTCGGAATGCCGAAGGTGATTTGCTCTTTCAGGTGCGCGGCGAATTTCTGCTTTAGCCTAAGGGCAGTCGCGTTATCGACGTGGTCATCGTGTTCGACCGCCTGATAAAGCGCTTTTATGTCCTCATGCGGTGGCCGCTGCATCCCGACAAGAACGCGGGCGATCTGGCCTTCAGCGGGATTCCACTTGCCGATGATGTCGTCGATGGCCTGCCAGCCGCGCAGATTCAGATAGCCGATACAAAAATCGGACCGTGTGGACGTGACGAGCGTGCCGCGAAGCGCATCGAGCAATTTGTTTGAAATGTTGTCAAAAATTCGCGGCATTAACTATTGCCTCTTGATTTGTTCTTGTATTGAGGCACGCTCAATTCGCCTTGAAACATTCCTGCCACGCCACCGGCGACATCACTTCGTGGCTTCCAACCCGATTACCAGCCGCCTGCCGAGCAATTGTATGGCCTGCGCGATGCGTGGCAGCTTCGAGGCATAGTGCGGGTCAAGCAGGCGGCGCACTTCTTTTTCATCTACACCAAGTTGCCTGGCAAGCTGCACTTTTGTGATTCCGGCCTCGCTCATGGCCATGTACAGGGCGGCTTTTGCCATTGTTTCGGCGGGAGGGGCGATTGAATATTCCCCGCGCCTCATTTTGCTCGGCGTCGGGAAGGTAAGGCCGTCCAGCATATAAGTCGCAAACACTTCGTCCATCGCATCGGCGGCTTGCACCAGCGCATCGGCTTTATCCTCGCCTTGCGTAATCAACGAAGGCAAATCGCGACAGGTCACAATGTAGCCGCCTTCTTCGGCGGCCTTCAACAATACGGCGTAGTCAAATAATTCCATCGCGTGCCTCACAAGTCATTTGGTTTGATACCGAGCTGGGAACACATGGCGTGAAACGTACCTGTTTTCAGCTCATCTTTTGGGTTGCGAATTATCGTAAATGCACTGCCGAAATAAAGCGTTTGATGGCTGCCTTTGCCACGTGATGCATTGAGCGTCACGGTCACACCGCGCTTTTTGCCAAAGGCTTTCAATTTGCGCATAAATTCGTTTCCCGTCATGACGCTATTATCGGACGAAAACGACCGCCCGTGCAATTAGTTCTTGTTGACAATTTTGCGCGCGCCTGCTCAGTCTGTCTTTTCGCATTCATACAACAAATGATCAATGCTCTTCGGCACCTCCCCGCGCGCGAGCATCCGACGGAAAGTTTCATACACATCCGTCTTTGAGCCAGCCTTGCGCAAGGACTCTTCGTCATTGAACCATACGTAGACAATCAGCTTGACCGGCTTTGACGCGAAACGAAAGAACATGCGATAGCGCTCAGGCAGCCCGTGCTTCACGCGCCGCCAGTTGCCGTATTCACTGCCAAGCGTTTTACCCAAACGAAAATCCGGATGATCCGGTCTTGCTGGCACGCGCTCAGTGATGGCGACGTAAACCGAAGCGAGCAAGCGCGTTTTGGGATGGGCTTTGTAGCCGCGCGGATCGCTTGCGGCCAGCGCAGTTACGTCGGCTTCCAGTTCGTCCAGCGCGGCGGCGAACGTGCGGAAGTAGTAGATCTGCCAGCCATTGAATTTCACGGCAGTGCTTTCAGCGCGTCTTGTCGTTAAACGGTTTTGACGCCCTTTACGAGCTTGCCGATGCGCGCAAGCTGGGTGGGATCGGCTGCGGTGATCAGTGAAGGATGTGCAGTCATCTGTGCTTCCAGAAAGCCGAGAAAACCAAGTAGAACGGGATCGTGTTTTTCATCCGCTTTTGCTTTCGGTCCCGATGATCGCGCAGAGAGCAACACCTGTCCGTCGGCAAGGACGGTTGCGCGGACTTCCCCTTCAAATTCGGGGTGCGCTTTAAAAAAAGCCGCATCCAGGCGTATGCCTTTGGAGTTGCCCACCGGCGTGACCTTGCCCGAATATTTTTCGACGATGCTGGACATGAGTTTCTCTTGGTGTGGTTACGCGTGTAACCACATTCTAGCAGCAAGCGTAGGTTGCTGCGCTTCGCGCCCGCTACCGCTACCGCGCAACCGGGCAGCGAAATCTCTTTCTGGAGTATACACAAAAGTCTATGTCTGGCGCGGCTCGCGTGGCAAAAGTGCCCGTGAAGGCGCGCCAAATGGCGATCTACATAAATGGGCTTGTCTGCGAATGGGATTGGCGATCCGCAGCATATAGAACTAAATCCGCAGATCATCCAGAAACTCCGACGCTGGCTCCACACTCGTCACCAGCAAATGATCCCGCGCCCGCGTACACGCGACGTACAACAAATGTCGCTCTGTCTCGTAAACGTCCTTCAAATCTGAGTCTTCGCCAACTGTCTCAATGCGCTCCTGTAACGGGATGACCTCGTCATCGCAAGCCATCACCACAACCGAGCGAAACTCCAAGCCCTTCGCCAGATGCATTGTGCTGATCGAAACGAAATCGCTTACGGTCTCGACATGATCGTCAAGAATCCTGAAAGGTAATTCCGCTTTCTCGACAGCGCCACGCGCCCGCGCGATCTGTGCAGCGGATCGGACGAACACGCCGATCTCATGCGCCGCCACGCCTGACCGAGTCTGCTCCGACAGCCAGCCAGCAACTGCCTCAATTTCAGCAGCCTGGGTGGGGTACGAAGAAATTGCTGGTGGCGGACCATTGAAGACGGACACCGTATCGCCGCGTTCGTCGGTATTGCCATCCACGTCGGATACTTGCGGCCCGAGCAGGCGATCAGCCTGCATGCGAATCTGGTGTGACGTGCGGTAGTTGACCCGCAAGGTGCGAGAGCGCCCGCGAATATCGACGCCGAGCGCCTTCCACGAAAACGGTTGCTGGAAGATTCTTTGGCCGAGATCACCGGCGAAAAACAAACTATCCGCGCGCCGCGCCCCGAGCGCCGCAAGAAAGCGCAACTGGGCAATGCCAATATCCTGCGCCTCGTCGATGACGACAAAATCGAAGGGCGGGTTCTTGAGCTTGGCAACCACCGGCGTCAATTGGCTGAAGAGACCGGAATACGTGATCAGCTTTTGTCGCGCCAGCGCCGCGCGCACCTGTTCGAAGATCAACCAAAGCATTACGCGCTGCGGCTCGGGCAAACGTGTTTTGCGACCAAGCCGAACCACATCCCGATACGCCTCCCAACTCTCCAATTGCCAGGCATCAACCACTTGCTCCCACTCTGCCGTGACGAATTGCAGACTGAACTTGTGATCGGGGTTCGCTTTAAGCGCGTCCTTGATCGACTCGATGATCACTTCCCGTTTCGC
>JANYHZ010000105.1 GCA_025362135.1 Betaproteobacteria bacterium
GAGCAGCCTGACCGTGTTGCGGTGCAACAGGATTTGGCTGAAGATATCAACCTGTTCACTGCCCGAAGCGGAGCGTGATTCTTCAAGCGCAAGTTCCGCGAAATAAAGACCGGAATGCGTATCGTGCAAGTAAAATTCGCATTGAGCAAGATTCGTGAGCGCGCCATATCGGCTGAACTGGGGACTGGGTAACGATTCGATTTTTTCCAGCGTTCGCTGAAAACACTTCATCGCGTTATCGTATTGGCCTGCAATGGATAACGCGCCGCCAATGTTGTTCCAGATACGGCTAGACGCCACCAAATCACCCTGATCTTCCGTGATCCGTAGTGCCTGGCCGTGATAATCAATCGCAGCAGCGAAATCGGCTGTATCCGCCGACAAAAGCCCGCAGGCGTTTGCCGCAGGGTGTGTCAATTCTTTCGATCCGAAACTGACGGCCCGTTCATGTACCGCTTGGGCGAGCGGTAAAACTTCAAATGAGCGCCCCTGGGCGTGGAACTGTCGGCAGAGTCGCATCGCGATCGGTGCCACTGCAGCGAGCGCGTTGACATCGTTGAGCGCAAGCAGCTTTTCTGAAAGTGCATATGCATCGAGCGCGGGCTCGTTTTCGCGGCGCTCAAGAGCCCCGGACTCGGCGTGCAACAGTTCTTCGCAGATATCCATGATCGTCGTTAATCGAAAGTGAGACGGATACGCCAGCTAATTTAACCAGGATAGTTTACCGCATCTGCAGAATGGCGAGCAATTGTTAATTATTGTGTTTCCTTTGCCGCCGGCCGTCCCTTTCCCATAATCAATGGGCGCGGAAATTCATTTGAATGTTTTCATACCCGTGACACGCAGGAGTTACCATAACTATTGGTAATTATGTATGATGTTAAAAATAACATACGAATAAACAATCAATGCCGGTGGCGTGTGGCGCAATGAGATGGAATTGGAATTGGCGAAATCAGATGGCACCCCGAACGAGAAACAAGATTCCGAATGAAGGTAAGTCTGCCTTTTATTGCCCTGCAACCACTTATCAATTCAAGCAGAGATTCGAGTATGCCTTTCATTCATAGCGACAAATTCGCCTCTGCCCGCACCCGCATTCTGGTGGTAAACGAAGAAGCATCAAGCCTGCACGCGCTGTGCCAGACCCTGAACGAACAGGGATATGTAACTTCGGGATTCACGGACGCAATGCCGGCGCTGGCCGCGCTGCGCGGGGGAAAATTTGATGTGCTACTCAACGTTTTAACGTCGCCGGAAATCGAGTGTACCGGCCTGCTGCAGGCTGCGCTGAAAATCGATTCGCACCTCGCAGGCGTTGTGATGACAGGTGACAGCACGATGAGTTCTGCGATTGAAGCGATGCGAGTGGGCAGCATGGATCGTGTCCCAACGCCCAATTCTGTCAGCGAAATGCCTACGGTATTGATGCAGGAGATTGCAGTAAATCAGATCCGACAGGCAGACGTGAATTTCGAGCAAACTCACCGCGCGCTTGCGGTGGAACCGGAAACGGCAAACAAGGAACATGCGGTGTTCGGCATCACGCTCTCCCAAGACCTGTGGCAACCGTTACGCGCGATCGCCGGATTTGCCGACCTCCTCTCGCAGCAATCAAGAGCGGATTTGCCGCCAGAATCACAGCACTACCTTGATTTCATCATCAAAAAGACAGGCCACATGCAGCAACTCATCACCGACCTCACCCATTTTTACGAAGTTGGCAGGCAGCCACTTGCAGTGCGACCGCTTAGTGCTTCCACGCTGGTGGAGCGGGCACTGGAAGGTTTCCTATACGATCCTGCTTATGCGAATACTGACGTGATCGTCGGCGATTTGCCCGCATGCGTCGGTGACGCGGAATTGTTACAAGAGTTGTATGCCAGCCTGTTGGCCAACGCCTTTAAGTTCTCGGGAAAAAAAGCGTACCCCAAAGTGGAAATTGGCTGCGAAAAAGTGGCGTCCGGCAACGTTTATTTTGTCCGCGATAACGGTGCCGGCTTTGACGAGACGCGGGCAGGAAAACTTTTTACGCTGTTCTATCGCCTGCATTCGGCAAATGAGTTTCCAGGCACCGGCGTTGGCCTCGCCAATGCGGAAAACATCATCGCGCGGCACGGCGGAAAAATATGGGCGACCTCGATAGTTGGGGAAGGCAGTACGTTTTATTTTACGTTGGGTGGCCCACGCCCCGAATGACGGGTCGGCTAGCGCAGGGAGAGTTGGTATTCTGTCGACTGACCTCGCCCGCTTGGCGATCTCGGCGCGCGGCTTGTATCGAAGCAGGTCGATGATGGAACGACGACATTTTCACAAAGCCTGTCGACATTGGCATTAACAATCAATGCTAGCTGGCAGCTCTTGAGTACGAACTCAGGGCTCGGCGGCGTCGTGAATCTGCTAACGGACTCTCTCGTCCCGCCACTCGCCGCCAGACACCAAAAAAAGCAGCCCCGAAGGGCTGCCAGCGATCTGTAAGTGACCTGCGGGATAAGGCGCACCGACCTAAACCCGCGGCTCACCTTGCCCATTGACGGTAACTGTGGGGCCGGGGGGCGTCGTCATCTGCATGCGATATTCTTCGCCCCGAAAGTTATAGGTCACGTCCCAATAATCTGCCCGCGCCTGGCGGGTCACGTTCGTGCAACGCTGCACGTCCTGTGTATATGCCGGCTGGCCATTATTATCGCGTCCCGCGTTCGCACCGATGGCACCACCAGCGAGGGCACCAACAGCAGTGGCGACGTCTTTACCTCTTCCTCCGCCAACCTGGTGGCCAATAACGCCGCCGATGATGGCACCTGCAATCGCGCCGGGAACGTTCGCGTTGCCTTGATCCTGCACCACCTGTTCGCGTTCAACCCAACAACGCTGTTCGGGCGTCCCTACCACTGCGCGGACGGAAGTGACGCGCGCCTCGTAAAGCCGCTCGTCGTTGCGGCGTTGATAGTTGTAGAAGCCAACGGGGGCAGGGACGTAGCGATTGTCTTCGATCCGCCTGTTTGCATTGACCGCACGCACGGATGAAATGCGCTGGTCCATGCCAATTTCGGCGAGTGAAGCGTACCGACCGGGACGCAATACGACACAGCGACCGCCAAATCCGGCGTCTTCGCAAACCTCCTGTGCTTCACCAATCACGATAGCCGATGAAGCTCGATCATTGAAACCAAGTGGCCCGAAATTATCGACCTGGTCGCGCGTCGTGAATGATTGCCCCTGGAAGCCTTCGCGCTCGTAAAAGGTGATCTGTGCGGCAGCGATAACCGGAGCAACAGGGGGAAGCGGCGCGTAGCGATTATCGTCGAGCCGCTCACTTGAACTCACGATACGGACAGAAGAAACGCTGTCGTTCAAACCAATCGCGGCCAGCGAAGGATATCGACCGGGACGCAAGACCACGCAGCGGCCTGCGAACCAGGCGTCTTCGCATACTTCCCAGAAATCACGGACTACCACGACCGACGAAGCGCGGTCACTGAAGCCCTGGCGCTCAAAATTGCCTACCTGGTTTTCTGCCGTGAACGAGCGGCCAGCGAAGCCTTCACGCTCGTAAAACGTGATCTGGGGAACAGCCGGCGATGGTGCATAACGATTGTCATCAACTCGGTCGTTTCGCGTCACCATGCGCACCGAAGAAACGCTATTATTCATATTCATCGCGCCAAGCGAAGGATACCTGCCCGGACGCAACACGACGCAGCGCCCGCTGAAACGGGCATCTTCGCAAATTTCCCAGCGGCCACGCAATACTACGACTGACGAGGCGCGATCATTAAAGCCGCTCTGCGCCAGGTTGCCAATTTGGTTTTCAGTCGTGAAAGCACGACCGTCAAAGCCCTCTCTCTCGTAGAAAGTGATCTGCGCAGCAGCCTGCGTCGAAATTGCCAGTGCGCTTGAAACCAACAGGCTTTTTAAGATTGAATTCATTGTTTTCTCCTTGATGAAATCGCGTTTGGTCTCATTCACCAGAACGACATTTGCGCATACTGCCGCGCATCGCGAGTCCACGCTATAGGACGCGGACGTAAATGCCGTCAGACTTTGGACTACAAATGCACAATTCGCAGTTTCGACGAAAGTGGCGCGCCGTGGACAACGTGCTGAAACGGGCAAACGTCAAACTACTGGTCGAGTTACAAGATTGCGGTCATTCTGCGATCAACACGATTCCACGCCGCTTCGGCCGCCGAACGTATCTCGAGCCAGGATGGATCGAGATCGGACTTGTTCAGGATGTACGCCGCTGCCAAATCGCCTTCCGCTTCGGCGAAAGTGCGACCGTCGAAACGCACGCGCCCCTCCCAACCTGCGCGAAAAGCCGGTGCATAATATTCGTAGGGTTTGCCGGGCGCATAGTAGGGTTCGCGAATGAAAGTCTCTTTCCAGAAGATTTCTTCTGCCGTAGGATTTACTGCTTCGGCCGCGCTCTTGCCAGACAATCCGCCTGCAACGGCACCGATTGCAGCACCAATAACGCTGCCAACAGGCCCGCCAACAGCCATACCCACAGCCGCACCCGCAACGCCACCTGACGCTGCACCGGCACCTGTACCCAATGGGTGGGCACCCGGCGTACCCGTGAGCGGATCGCGATTCAGATCTGCTTCGTTAGCAACAACTCTCTTGGTGATAATTTCAGTCATTTTCATACTCCTCTGCCGATCATCGGCGGTTTGCGAAATGGCGGCGCAAAGCGACACTAGTAGCCCTTGTCCGCTCGGCGGTCCGTTCTGGTTGCGTCTGCGATCACCGTTTGCGACGCCGACGGGTGCGCCGCGTATCTTTGTCCAACGGTGGTCGCAGTTATGCCCGCAACATTTGCGGACTCTTGATCCAGGTATCCCGACACAATAAGCACGCCCCCGATCAATATCGCAGCAACCCAAGTCCAACCGGCGCTCGACGCATCATCATCATCGAATTTCTCAGTCAATCGCATATCGAAGCGGGCATCACTGGTCGCAACATGATTGTTGCGTGTGTCGTTGCAGGTCGCAGCGTTCATGGTCATCCTTTCAGCGGTATTTGGTTTGTGCGGAAACCAACCATCAATGATTGCTGTCCGCCAACGAGAATCTGACTAAATTGTCGCCTTGAACCCGGTTCGAGTTTGTAGGCCAAAACAGCAATTTGTCGTCGGATAACGCTGCGTCATCGCTTACGGAACGGTTGAGAAATTACGCGCAGTCAGAAAATGTTGGGCCGCATTATTCTCTACGGAGAAATCATCCAATCGACGGTCACCAGCCCGCGACGGCGAAGAAACGTATTTACCTGCGAAAAGTGCTTGCAATCAAAAAAACCACGCCGTGCCGAAAGCGGCGACGGATGCGCTGCGATGAGGACGAGATGCTGTTGCGCATCGATCAGCGGTGCTTTTTTTTGCGCGTACGCGCCCCAAAGCAAGAATACTTTCGGCGTCTGTCCGCCTCTGCCAAGTCCGGCGATCACGGCATCCGTCACCTGTCGCCACCCGATTTCAGCGTGCGCGTTGGGATTGCCTTCCTCTACCGTCAAGACGCTATTTAGCAGCAACACACCTTGTGCAGCCCAGTTGCGGAGATCACCGTGCGCAGCGGGCGGGATGGCGAGGTCGTTCTGCAGCGCCTTATAAATATTTTTGAGCGATGCCGGAGGCTTGAAGCCACGCGGCACCGAAAACGCGAGGCCCATCGCGTTACCCCGCGTAGGGTAAGGGTCTTGCCCGAGAATGACCGCGCGTACGTTCGCAGGTGCTACATGGTGAAATGCCGCGAACCATTCTGCGCGTGGCGGAAAGACATGTTTGCCAGACGCTGTTTCACGTTCCGCAGCAGCCATTGCACGTTCAAGATGCACCATTGCGCCGGGTGTAAGCAGCTCAAGCCAGGGTGTGGGAAGAAAGTTGGACATGATTGGATAAAAAGGAATTACTGAAGCGCTACGAAACTTGGAGAGCGTGAACCACGCCGGGTTTCCAAAAAAGTCCATGATGCGCAGGCGGGAATACATTTTATCGACTGTCGGCGGCGTTGACCGTTTCGCGCATGCCGCCTGTCGTTAAAATGGCGAAGTGGGTGAGAACCGTTTGGTGCCACTTTCCAACGCGGTGTGGCTGCGAAGCACGCCTTCAACAGGGATTAAAAAGTGTTATGTCAAATGAATGTGGGCAGAGCGATTCGATCTGCCTGCAGAAAATAGGAGAACAGTCGTGAGCATTGATATTTCAAAATTTTCTGTTGCCGAACTGGATCAGTTAATCGCCCGCGCCGCGCAGAGGCGGGAAGAATTAAATTCACCGATGTCGGATGCGCAGCCGCAGGGCGAACTGCGCGCCGTACTTGATCCAAAATGGTATGTATCCATGGTGGACGCAGGGACGCTGCTGCAAATCAGGGATCCCGGACACCATTGGCTCAATTACGTGATCCCGCCAGCGCCGAGGGTCGTCCTGCTGACGCACATGTTGCAACACGCACTACTGCCGAAACCTGAGAATCCGAGCACACATATCGTCCCTGCGCCATCTGGCGGCGGCGGGCGACTTCACTAGCACTGATTCGCCATGCCATCGACCACCAATCCTGACGTCAGAGCCCAGTATGAAGCGATGCCGTACCCGCCACGAGATCCCGCCGATGAGGCCAGGCAACTGCTTCGCACCTGGCTCGACGACCTCGCGATGATCAATCACTATTGCTTTGCCGGCAAAGAGACTTTTCGCAACGGGTTTCGCGTGCTGGTGGCAGGTGGGGGCACTGGTGACACCGCGATATTCCTGGCTGAGCAGTTGCGCGACACGAATGCAGAGATCATCCACCTCGATTTCAGCAACGTCAGCATCGTGATCGCGCAACAACGTGCCGCAATTCGGGGCTTGAGCAATATCCGCTGGATTCACGATTCCCTGCTGAACCTGCCGCATCTGGATATAGGCAAATTCGATTACATCAATTGCGTCGGCGTGTTGCATCATCTCGCTGCCCCCGATACCGGCCTCCGGGTGTTGCGCCAGGTCTTGAAAGAGTCTGGTGCAATGGGCTTGATGGTTTATGCCACTTATGGGCGCACCGGTGTTTACCAGATGCAATCGTTGATGCAACTGGTCAACACTGACGTACACGCGCACGTACAACAGATTGACCGTACCCAACAGATGCTCGGCTGTTTGCCGCCAACCAACTGGTTCAAGCGCGGCGAGTCGCTTTACGGTGACCATCGCAATGGCGACGCCGGTATCTACGATTTATTGCTGCATTCGCAGGATCGCGCCTACACGGTAGGCGAACTGTACGAATGGCTGGTAGACAGGCATGGATTAAACATTGAGTTCACCGATGTCGAGCGTGGTCGGTCGTCATATCTGCCGCATTTGCTGATGGGCACCAACCCGCCGGGCGTATTGACCGCAATTCGCGCGATGCCGTTGCGTCGGCAATATCAGATCGCCGAATTATTCAATGGGCGCATACAGACGCATTCTTTCTATCTCACACGAAACGCAAGTTGCAAAGCGGCTTACGGCGATTCAGACGGTATTCCGTTACTTTTCCACGAGCCAGTCACCGGGCCCGAACTTGCCGACGTTTTTGCGAGGAGCAGAGGTCAGCCATTCATTCTTGATCACGCGCATACCGGTGTTTCGATAACCATGAATCCCGGCAAATTCGGCCCGGCGATCCTGCGGCATATCGATGGACAAAACAGTTTTCGAAAAATATTCAACCTCGTCCGGCGCGACCCTGCTTTTCGTACAATGGCACCGCGCGACGACATTTTGTTCGCAGATTTTAAGCAAATCTACGAAACACTGAATGCGCTTGAGCGGCTATTGTTGCGCAGCGTCTGAACCTGGCAAATCAAATAATTCACGGAACCCCAGATGAGCGGCAAAATGATCGACACCTTGCATCGAAGCAAAACCGGAAAAGTCAGCGACAAGTGGGCGTCTTACCTTCCGCACTACGACGCACTGTTTGGTCCGTTGCGCGGCCATCCCGTCTGCGTGCTCGAGATTGGCGTGCAAAACGGTGGATCGCTGGAAACCTGGGCGGCGTTTTTTCAGGCGGGGGACGTGTTCGTCGGCTGTGATATCGATCCAAAATGCGGGCGTCTTCAATATGACGATCCCCGAATCAAAATCGTCGTGGGAGATGCCAACACCGCACCAACCTTTGAAAAAATCACGTCGATAAAAAACACGTTCGACATCGTCATCGACGACGGCTCACACGTCTCGATGGACATCATGCGCTGCTTTGTGAACTTTTTTCCGCTACTCAACCCGGGTGGCATCTACGTGATCGAAGTCGCGCACTGCCTTTACCTTGACCAATACGGCGGTGGCTTGTTGAGCGAGTTTGGTGCGGTTGCTTTTTTCAAACGCCTCGTTGATGTCGTCAGCTTCCAATTCTGGAAAGACGGCGTCACCATTAACAATTACCTGCGTACGTTTTTTGATCTTCGCTCGACGCCGCCGTTTATTCTGGAAGGCTGAGTTGAGTCGATCGAATTCAGGAATTCCATCATCACGATCAAGAAGGCTTTGAAGCCTGGTCACGATAAACTCGGTGCTCGCATCACGACGGGTAACGAGGCGACGGTGCGTGAATTGAAGTGAATAGAGATGAAATCTGAAGGCGCAGTGCGATGAACGCGCTTGTAGATTGTTCGCGTGGTTTTAAGCGCTATTGGTCAGGCATCGCGCACTTCCATGCGCGCCGGGCATGCTGCAATATTTTCGGCCTCGCTCTTGCGTTTTGTCTTGTGCTTCCAGGCCCAGTGATCGCCGATGAGGCCCCATACCAAAAAACAAAACCCAGTGCAGACGGCATTGGCAAATCGTATATGGGCCGCGAAATTGCGGGTGTGATGGGTTGGCAGGCAGCCGGATGGCTGGAGCGACCAGAGCGCATGCAGGAGGAGCGGCCCGATTTGTTGCTTGCCGAGTTAAACCTGAAGCCCGGCATGGTTGTCGCCGACATCGGCGCGGGCTCGGGATACCACTCGCGGCGCATGGCCGAAGTGATCGGCAAAACGGGAAAGGTATATGCGGTGGATGTGCAGCCGCAGATGGTGCAAATGCTTTCCGCCTTAGCGCGCGAGGCCCGCTACAGCAATGTGAAGCCAATCCTGTCGACGATTTATGACGTCAAGCTCCCATTCGCGAGCATCGATCTTGCCATCATGGTCGATGTCTATCACGAGCTCGAATTTCCGTTTGAACTGATGCGTTCCATCGTCAAATCACTAAGGCCAGGTGGCGTTGTGGCGTTTGTGGAATATCGTGGAGAGGACGCGAACGTGCCGATCAGGGCGCTGCACAAAATGAGTGAAGTGCAAATCAAGCGAGAGGCTGCGCGTCACGCGCTGGAATGGGTTCGTACCTCGAATTTATTGCCGTGGCAGCATATTGTATTTTTTAAAAAATCGGATTGAGCGCCGCGTTATTGCGCCAACGTGCGGCACCGCCTCACGCCCACGACGTCACCGGCGGTATCGCACATGGCCCCGGCTGTTCAATCGTTTTGAAATTCGCGGGCGCGGCGATTTCCAGGTATTCCATGTCTTCGGAATAGTCGAACAAATATTGGACGTTGCCAGGTCGCATCTTTGATCCCCAGATCGCGGTAGAGGAAGAAATCGCGCAAGCCTTCGCCCTCGAAGTCGCTATCACCCGGTTTGACGTGGGAGAAAGTATTGCCGGCTTGATCTGGCATGGTGAACCTCGCTGAAGAAAGATGGCGCAGGAAAACTGAGCGTATATCGTTCCAGAAAGCGGTCGATAACGCAATGCCAGATCTGGTAGCAAATCAGCAAACCAAACTACTTGCGAATGGCGCAACCGAGGGTGCCCATCGCAGGTCGAGTGGGTCAGGCGGGCTGCGAAATTTCCGATAGCGTTTCGCCGGCGACTTTGATGTCGGCGTCTTCCACGGCGAGATCGCCCAGAGCAACGATGCCGACGAGCCGTTTGCTGGCATTCACAATCGGCAAACGTCGAATCTGGTGCTCGCTCATCAGCTTGGCTGCATCGGCCACGGAATCGTCCTCGTATGCCCACACGATTCCTTCCGTCATCACTTCCCGCACTTTGGTGCTCGCGCCTTTGCCGTCGGCTACCGCCTGCATCGCAATATCGCGATCTGAAATCGATCCGATCATACGGTCATTTTCTTCCACAGGCATCATGCCGAAGTTTCCCTCGCGCATTTTTTTCGCGACGTCCTGAATGGTCGCATCCGGACTCGTGACCTGGACGTTGTGGCTCATCAATTCTTTCACTTTTTTCATTCTTGGCTCCTTGTTTTGATCGGCATTGGGCATTCGCGGTGCGCCGCAAGAGAGCATTTCACGCTCTTTGCGATTGGGTCGAAACCAGCCAATTTCGCATTCACCTGTAGGACGCACACCATGAGATGGCGTTGCTGCGAATTCGCCCACGCGGTTGCCGATGCTAGACTTCGACCACACCGCGCGCCGCGATCACGGCGCGCTTTTGATTCGCGTTTGACTCAACCGCAAGGAAATTCAATGTCCAACACCATTACCTTCTATTTCGGCTCCGGCTCGCCCTACGCATGGAAAATCTGGCTCGCGCTGGAACACAAGAAATTGCCGTATGAGGCTAAGCGCATGACTTTCGATGGCGGCGACCTCAAGACCGCCGAATTCACCGCTATTAATCCGCGCCAGAAAGTTCCGGCATTGATGGATAACGGATTCGCGATGTACGAATCGGCCGCCATCCTCGAATACCTTGAGGACCGTTACCCGGATAGCGGCGAACCACTGTGGCCGAAAGATGTGCAGTCGCGCGCCATCGCGCGTCGCCGTGCAGCCGAAGTCGTGGCCTACGTTGATCCGATTAATAGCAAGATTTTTTCTGAAGTATTCGGTCCGGCTGACAAACTGCCCGACTTGGCCGTTGTTGCAGCAGGCAAGAAAGCAATGTCGGCGGAACTCATGCGCATCGAAGGTTGGCTTGATAAAGATTATCTGGCCGGCGAAAAGTTGAGTGCTGCAGATTTCACCCTGTATCCCTACGTGGCATTCCTCGGGCGCATCGACAATCGGAAGCCCGGATACGACCTGATGGCACTGGTGCCGCCCAAGCTTGCCAAATGGATGAAACGTATCGAAGCGCTGCCGTATTTTGAAAATACCTATCCGCCGCATTGGAGGTCGTAAATTGGACATCGCAACCTGTGATCACAAATGAATTTCGCAGACACTTTCAAAGTTTCCACCACTTCCGACTTGAGCTCGAGATCGCACGCGATTTCAATGCGCCGCAGTGTTGAAGCGAGTAAAGGCGTAATGACCTAATGGCGAGGATCCATTACCCTGAATTTGGCTGCGTCCAGTGCTGCGTGACAAATCAATCAGGACATGCGCCGCCACTTTTTGCCCAAGCGGTAACGATACGATCAAACTCGGGTTTCGGCAGTGGTACCGCCTCGCGTGGCTTTCCGTATACGTCAATGCCCGGCTCCCATCCCCAAGCGACCAGCTTGTCGTCCGTGAGATGTATAACGGTGGCCTGAAGATTGCGATTGCCATTCTTGCTGCGATCGGTCATTGCGCGGCATAGTTCACCCGCAGATTTGCCCTCCCACGCCATCGATGTGGGCGCAAGGTGCCAGCTGGGTGCGCCGGGCACGCGACCCGGATCAAAATTGGCGTCGTTGTGGCAAGCCTGGCACGGCAATCCCGGCGGGCCACTGTTTGCCGGCCCGCGCGTGATCGGCGGCGAATGCACGTGCCCATCGAGGCCCTGTTTGGGTGTGTCGTCCTTCGGGTGACAATTGACGCAGCGCGGATGGCTGAGCACTGCGTGCATTTGCCGGTAGAACTGAATGCTTTCTGCCATTCTGCTGGCTTGGGCATTGGTGACGGATTGGCTTGGTGGTTGCTGTGCCAGTACTGCGCTTGCAGCGAGCGCCAGCCCGAGCATGGGCACGGAAAGCCGAACTGCAACGAGAAGTTTTTTCATGACATATTCCATGGATGGGTCGCGCACATGTAAAAAAGCCGGTCGTGACTACTTGCCCCTTGACCGTCGCTCGGTTTTAGCCTCTGGCTTGCGGCCGGTTTCTTCGGCTTTTTTCAGTTCGCGCGCTTCATCGGCGCTGTCGGGGGCTGCATCGCGTGCATCTTTTTCAACGTCTGCGTGTTTGAGATAGGCCTTTACGCTTTTCTGATAATCGCGCGTACCGCTATAGCTGCCTTCGCCTTTTACCTCATCGTCCGCCTTGTGTTCGGGCGCGTTGGGCAGCGCGGCTGGATTGGGCGAGGGATGGATCGGCTTGGAGGATTGGTTACCGGTGTCGCGCATTTTCTGCTCCTGGCTGGCGGATACGACAGTGCATCCGCTACCGATGATGCTTTCGCGCGAGTTCAGCAGGGATCAGCGGATAGCCGCTTGTGAGGTAGGTTTTCGCCTACGCGATCCCGTGCGGTTGAACGCATAAAGACAAGATTGAGTACGGACGGGAGTTGCAGGAACAAAATGCCTGGAAACCCGCGCCCATACTGGAGTTTTGCCTGCGTTCTAGCGCATTGCGCGAGTTGGCGAAATGAAAAAAATCGGTGTGGATTGATGCGCGCGCAAACCTTGCAACCCATCCGTTTGTCGATGGCAACTAGCGTAATGTGTATATTGCGCTTGAATTGTTTCTCCCGATGAACGGATTCGATCTTATTGCAAGCAACGTCGAATGCGTCGTCAACATGCTCTCCGTGGCCTCCGGCGACAACGACGAGCCGGCATTGGCAGAGCGGGTGCGGCACAATATGGCCAGGATGTAGCGACGTTCGCCAGTCCGATTTGCACCACCCGCAAGACCGCCAAATTACGCCCCCACATAACGCAGACCACTCAGTACGCAATGCTTGAAATAGGCAATCCTTTCCTCGCCGAATACGGCGTCATTCGTGTACTTGAGCATGAAGATTGTGATCGCACGCAGCTCGTCAAACAAATTCTGTCAGGCACCTACGATAAGCCATATCTGATCGAAGAGGGCGATTCACGCTCGCTGTATTTCACACGGGAACTCACACAGAGCGGCATGCGCCTGAGCGATCCGACGGCACTTGAATTTACGTACACGCAGAAGATGATGAGTTTTCTGTTGTTCGTTCATCAGCCGCAGCACATCCTGATGCTCGGCCTTGGCGGTGGGTCGCTGGTGAAATATTGCCATCGATATCTGCCCACAACGCGCATCACCGCACTCGAAATCGACCCAAATATTCTTGCCTTCCGCGAACAATTCATGGTGCCACCGGACGACGCACGATTGCGCGTGGTGCTCGGTGATGCCGCGCAGTATCTGCGCCACTGCCGGGAAAATCCGGATGTCGTAATGGTCGACGCGTTTGATCGCGACGGATTCTCGCCTTCGGTTTGTTCACGAGCGTTCTATCTCGACGTGCACGATGCTTTGGCGCCGGGCGGCGTGATGGTCGCAAACATGGTGGGCCCGAAGGACGAGCGCGCTGCACATTTAAACATTGTCGCCGACGTGTTCGGCGGCAATATCATCATGCTGTCCGTCGCGGACGAAGGAAACTATCTGGTATTCGCGTTTCGCGACGCTTCGTTCGAGCCGCGCTGGCGATGGATTGAAGGTCAAGCAAAAGCGATGCATAGCCGTTACGGCTTGGCCTTCCCGGAATTTGCTGCAATGCTCAAACGCAGCCGCAAAGACGGTTATTTGCAGGGCATCCTGCAACTGGCGCAATAGTAGTAACGTGGTAACACGCGCGCGTTCACGGATAGCACACGCCACAGGTAGGAATTGTTTTCCCCATGCCGCCCAGGCGGATTATCGACACCGTGCCATTGTCTGAGATCCATGTCATTTCGTCGCATCGCCTGGAATTTCATATCTCGTACCACCGGAATATAATAAATGAGTGAACGACGCAGCCAGGGAGGAGGAATAGCGAAGGTGCTGTTGTAGCAAATGGAACATTCGTATGGGCTTCACGTTCGACGTGCACGCAGATGAACACCGGTAAACAATAAGAGGCGCGCCATTTCTACCCAACAATCCATTGAAATTATCCTGGCTCGACAACTCGCCAGCAGTCTCGCCATGCCAATCTGCATCGTGGATACTGAAGGCACACTAATCTTCTATAACGAGCCCGCCGAAGCGGTTCTCAATCAACGTTTTGACGAAACGGGCGACATGAAGGCGAGTGAGTGGACCGCGCTCTTCGCCGTCGACGACATTGACCGCAATCCGGTTGAGACTGAAGACTGGCCATTGGTGCAAGCCTACAAACATCGGCGTGCTGTCTCGCAAATCGTCTGGTTGCGATGCCGCGATAACGCATGGCGCAACATCTCCTTCACGTCGTTTCCGCTCATCGGCCAGAATGACCACTTCCTTGGCGCGTTGGCAATATTCTGGGTCGTGTGACATGCAAGTAACGCTTTGGGGAACGCGGGGTTCACTGCCAACACCTGGACCGGACACTGCGCGGTATGGCGGCAACACATCGTGTGTGGAAGTGCGTGGGGATGCCGGAACATTGCTGGTGCTGGATGCGGGCACCGGTATCCGCCGCCTGGGGGAAAGTCTTCCATCGGACCTCAAACGTATCGACATCCTGCTCACGCATTTGCATTTGGACCATATTCAAGGGCTGGGTTTTTTTGCACCTTTGTACAATCCAAACGTGGCGGTACATATCTGGGGCCCTGCGAGTTCGACGCAAAGTCTTCACGCAAGATTGAAACGCTACCTTTCGCCGCCGCTGTTCCCGGTTCGACTCACGGAACTGGCCTGTACGCTCAGCCTTCACGAGGTTCCGTGCGGAGAAGTTGATATTGGCGAGTTTCGCGTCTCGTCTGCGCTGGTCTGCCATCCCGGCCCGACGGTGGGATATCGAATAACCTCACCCGAGGGACGCGTGCTGACCTATTTACCCGACCACGAACCCGCGCTGGGCGTTTTGCGCTTTCCGTCGCTTCCGCGCGGATGGACTTCTGGCGCGAAGCTCGCTCATGAAGCTGATTTGCTGATACACGACAGCCAATATTCCGGCGCGGAATACGCCTGCCATTGCGGATGGGGACACAGCTCGATAGACCAGACGCTGGCCTTCAGCAGTCTGGCTGAGGTGCAGCGTCTGGTGCCATTCCATCATGACCCCGGCCACAGCGATGCCGATCTGGACCGCATCCTGAACGAGGCGATGCAACAGACCAAACCGGCATTTCAAGTGTTACCTGCAATGGAGGGAGCGACGATCAACGTGTGATTGGCAGATTTCCCCGGCAGTTTTTTTTGAAACAAATTCATCGGGATCAACTTTTGAAATGCCACCGTCCCCGCGCGAAGCACGATTTGTAGAGCCCACACGCATTTTTCGGAACTGGAGTATGTTTCGCTTCAATGAAGAATGACTTTCTCAAAGAACGCCCCGGATTGCGGAAGCTAATTCGCTACGCGGAGTTCTTCGTCGTCACGATTCTTTTGATCTACGCCGCTCTCATTTATCGTGAATTGAAAATGCTGCGCGCCGCACCGGTGGTGTTACCCGCATACTGGTTTAATGCTGCGACCGAGGCGGGTCAGGTTCAGCGCGTACAGGCGCGCGGCAGCTGGGTTGCCAAAGAAGCGTCGCCGGAATTTCTGCATACCACCGCCATCGAATGCATCAAAGCCAAAATGCAATGCATGGAATCCTCTGCGGTTGTGGCAGTCAACGACGGCAGATTTCTGGAGTCTATCCAGACCCTGTACGACATCGAATCCTGGACCGAAACCGAAATCCATACAAAGACAGATGTGCAACCCTGCGCCACACGCACCCTTTCGCTCGACATCGCCAACAAACAGGCGAAGAATGTCGTGGTCAATAAGCCCACTGGTACATCGTGTAAATCCACCAGCACCGAGGAACAAACCTTCAACCTCGTCACCGGCTTCCAGGCCAGGGCTGATGCGATGCGCAAAACCAAGTAGCGACTAGGTTTGAATACGCTTGATCGACTGTCTCAATTATAGCGACCAAAGGTGGAGGATTGGCGAGTGATTTGTCTAGAAAAGCGACGTTATCGGCGTGAATGCGCGGTTGGGGTTTGCGAAGTCTCCGATGGGAGTAAAGTGTGCGTCACGGGCAAAAATTTCGACGGTCGTAAGAACTTTGGCCAATAACTAAATGCACAAGAACATGAACCTGGCTACAACTTTTCGTACGCTGGCAGCCGTAGCGCTTGCGACTCTGGGATTCTCGTTTCCCGTGCACGCGTCGGTCACATTTGACTGGTCCGTCGGCGCGACCTGTGGAAACGGCTCGTCCGTGGGTTTCACGCCGGGCGGCGCACCTTTTCAGGTATCGCTTTGCGCATCGACGACGGTTGAGAGGGGCTGCGGATTTTCCGCAGTCCTGAAAGCGAGCGACACATCGACCGCGCAACAGAATAATTTCAGCGTCACTGCGGTTACCGTCGGCACCAGCTATCCCGACCGGAATTTTGCCGTGGCATTGCCACTTCTTATCACCAATCCGCCGGCTATTGCGGATTTTGGCGCAACCGCAAGGCCTTCAACGCCAACATCGATTGCCCCCGGCGCAAACCAGTTGCTTGCGACCTTTACGTTTGCGCCACAAGCGGCTGCAACAAATGTTACGTACGCGATATACATGTCGTCTGCTTCTGAATTCAGCATCGATCAAGGCGACAACTCGTGCGCGAAGCCGGGAAATTCCGGCGCGCCGCTCCCTGTGCTTACGCTGTACCTGGGGACGCCACCGGCGAATGCACCGGGAGCGCCGACGTTGAACAGCGTCAGCACAGGGCCGGGCAGGGCGACACTCGATTTTTCACCGCCGTCCAACAACGGCGGCTCGGCAATTTCCAGCTACACAGCGACTTGTATGGCCACCGGACAGGCAACGCGAACAGCGACTGGCGTTGGCTCGCCAATCACGGTAAGTGGCTTAAGGGGTGGGGTGGCGTATACCTGCTCGGTATCAGCGACGAATAACGGTGGGCTCACGGGCGGCGCTTCGGGGGCACTCACGGTTACAACGGGGCCAGGCACCAACATTGCGCCGCTTTTCATATTGCTACTGGATTGAGGCGCGACCGCCTGACCACCCTGGACTTGGCACCGTCTAGCGCACCTTGTTGCGACCGCGCAAGGAAGAAAAGTCCGTCCGGTTCACTCCAGCAAGTCGAATCGAAGCCCGGCATGGCGCACCAGTCGTTTGTAAAGCGCCTCGCCGAAAGCGGTGGAGGGTGTCCAAAACCCGCCGACAACCTCGCCTTTTGACACATCCTGCGCCAGGCAAGCGGCTGCTTCGCCAAGCATTTTGGCGGTCGAGCCATAACCCGGATCGCGGTCGCCTGTGACCTTGATGCATAGCTCGCGGTCGTCACCGGTGCGACCGATAAATCGCAAATCAAAAAACCCTTTTTCTTGCGCATCGGTGCTCGGCCCTTCACCGGGCGCGGGCAAAATGAGTTTTTCCATTAACCATCGGGTTGGCGGCATGGCGGCAGCGGCAACAAAGCCGCCGATTCCGGCGGTGATGCCCATCGCTTTGGCGCGCCCGGACAACCCCTTCCCGGTCAGCATCGCTTCGTCATAGCGAAAATCGCCAACGGATTGCTTGTTGCCAAGGATGTTGTATCGCAAGGCATTGCTTCGCAATACGACGCGCACATTGATTGCCGCCATCACAAATGGCGCCGACCACGCGCCAAAATCGCGATCAAAAGTCGGGCCGGTGACGTTTGTTTGCCGCGTTTTTGTGGACGCACCAGGCGGGCACAATGAATACGGGTTGGTTAGCTCCTTGCGCAAGGCGGCGTCGTGAGTGGCTTCGCGCACAACGTTAACGATGCTCGCCACCGTGCCGCCCGATGCCGTACCGCGCAGGGCCCTGACACGCATTTTTACCTCAGCACAAGGCTCGCCAAAATGCAGCAACGATTGTTGCTGCAAAAACCACACGCCCATATCTGACGGGATCGAATCAAATCCACAGCAGTGAACGATGCGCGCCCCAGAGCGTTCTGCGGCATCGCTATACTGCGCGATCATGCGGCGCATCCAGGGTGCCTCCCCTGAAAGGTCGCAATAGTCGGTGCCCAGACGCGTGCAGACCCGCACCAGCGGTTCGCCGTACAGCGCGTACGGCCCGACGGTGGATATAACCACCCGCGTATCGGTGCACAGCGCTTCGAGCGCTTTTTCATCGGCGGCATCGGCGACGACTATTGGCAAGTGTTTCGCGACCGGGCCCAGCGATGAAGCCAGCGCCTCCAGTTTCGCGCGGGATCGTCCAGCGATGGCCCACCTTAGCTTGCGTGTGCCGGGCTGACTCTTGCTGCCAAATTCCTGCAACAGATATCGGCACAGAATCTGGCCCACAAAACTGGTGGCACCAAAGACGACTACATCAAGGGATGGTTTGCTCATACTCGAAAATTAGTTATCTCGCCTTTACTGGCGCGGCGTCTGGGCCATTTAGGTTCTGCAAGCCGCGCCAATGCTTGTGTATTCTCTTTTTTGTATGCAATGATCTACGGCGCATTCAGCGCCGCGCGCCGTCCCGTTCCCGGCGGCATGCAGGTAAACGTCAGCGGTTGACTGACGGTGGCCAGATTGCGCAAGGCGGATTCGGCAAGGCGTTCGCCGGTTTTCATCAGCCACGTACCGTCGCTTTGCATCAGTCCCGCGTAATTCGCGCCATCGATGCTTGCGCGCACTGTCAGATCACAGGTCGCGCGCGGCGTCGTCACCGCCGCCTGTGTTTTGAGCAAGCTGAGTTGCGTTTCAACGCTGGCGCTGGTGTCGGGCCGCCACGTCACCTGCTGACCGACGATGGGCGCAAGTTCGCTGTCCATCGCCAGCACAAATGCCGCGACTTGCGCTCGTGTGGTCGCGGCCGGTGCCGGAAAGTTGAAGACAGGATCGCTCAGGAAGGAATCCAGCGTATCGACGCTGCCATCGTGCGAAAAACCGAAGCCGCGAATCTGTTGCCCGGTCGCAGCACCCGTAGCGAGGCTGAATCCAAACATGCCGGCTTTCTGGTAGACGTTGCGTAGTTGCGGCACCTTGAAATTCTCGGTAATTCGCCCGCCTTCAAAAGCCATCAGGCCCGCAGTACCGAATTGGCCGGCCTCCGGATTCAGGCTATGGCACTTGTTGCAACTCCCCAGCAACGTAATGTTGTTGGTATTGAAATAGATATCCCGACCGGCCTGTTCGATTGCATTGAGCCGATTGTTGAGTGCACGTATCGGATTGGGCGGCATCGCAAGCGTCATGACGAAGTCCGTGAAGCTTTGCATCTGCGCCGCGCTCGGTTCGGTTTCACGTCCGACCAGGCCCACAAATGCGCTGCTGAATTCCTTGAATGACGCATCTTCGAGCGGCTCCAATGCCCCGCGCACCGTTTGCCTGCTGATTGCAGTGCGGTCACCGCGCCAATGCATGGGCCCGTTGCCGCGCATACCGCGCAACGTCTGCGTGCCCATCGGCCCTTTCATGGGATGGAAGCGAAATGTCGTGCGCGGCACGCCAGGCACATACGCGTTCGGATTGTCTTTTGTGACATCGTCAGGGTTTCCCAGGTCCCACGAGAGGTGATCCATGTCGCCAAAGATGTGGCAACTTCCGCAGGATGAACTCCCGTTGGCTGACGAATCGTTCGCATCGTAAAGGAACCTTCGGCCCGTCCTGACCGCTGCACTTTCGGGTGAGAACATGGCTAGATTGCCGAGCGATGTTTTTGTCGCCGTATCAAACAGGCTCACGCTATGCGCGATACGTGAATACACGTACAAGCGCGAGCCGTTCGCGTTGACGGCAAGCCCTGCTGGCCCGGCAGGAACGGCGATGTGCTGGCTGCTGTCAGGTGTGAAACCGTTTGAGGATAGCGACGCGGTCGAAAGCGCTGCCACCTTGGCTGAGCCGAACGCGGCGGTGTAGAGCGTGCCGCCATCGGGGCTGAATGCGAGGGCCGTTGGCTGCGCGAGACTCTTGCCTTTGGTCGCAGGCGCGACGGCAGCACCCTGCGGCAATGAAAAATCGAGGTGCGAATTCAAATGCACTGCATCGACTCGATTGGCCGCCACATCGACCACGCTGATGCGGCTTTCCGAAATGCGCCCGCGCACCGTCGTCGCGGCGCGACCGGGGCCTTCGAAGCGGATGTGGTTTTGCGCCTGGGTGTTGCTTGCATATACCGTACCGTTCACCGGGTGCACGGCAAGATTGAACAAGGTCGTGCCCACACCGCTGACCTGTGTGGTGACAGTGGGTATCGCCGCATTTGCGTCGATGGCGAAAAGATCGAAATCGGGCAGCGTGAATTTGACTTTCGCGCTCCAGTCGG
>JANYHZ010000121.1 GCA_025362135.1 Betaproteobacteria bacterium
CGTACAGCAAACCACTGGCGCAACGCAAACAGCAGCGCGGGCGGCGCTCGATGCGGCGAGCGGGTGGCGAATTATTCTTGGCACCGGCGAAAAGGTGACGACCAATGTCGTGACAGTGGCAGGGGAATCGTTCTTCAATACGAATCAGCCGTCAGCATCGGCGAGCTCGGTGCTGGGCAACTGCGAGAGTAACCTCGGTATCGCGCGTCTTTATAACGTGCGCTTTGACGATGCCTCAGCGGCACGCGATGTAAACGGTTCCACGACGCTTACATCGGCGGACCGCTCGCAAATCAAAGCGGGCGGTGGTTTCGCACCGCCGCCCGTGCAGGTGGTGGTCAAGATCGGCGATAAGCTGAAGGAAGCGGTCGTGACGTTTCCGGTTCCAACGACGGTCACCGGACCACCCCGCGATGCGCGGCTGCGCACTTACTGGCAGCGCAAACTCGACTGATAAAGCGACGAGGTAACACAGAAGGCGCTGCCGCAAGTAGCGCCTTTTTTGTTTTGGCGTAGTGCTACGCGGAGTTGGGCGGAATCCCGCCCAGCCCTTTGGGCAACGGGAACGTAATATTTTCTGTAATCCCGCCCAGCTCACGTACGCTCTTCGCGCCCAATGACTTCAGCTTGGCGATTACGTCGCGTACCAGCACCTCGGGCGCAGAAGCGCCGGAGGTTACGCCGATGCGTTGTTTTCCCGCAATCCACTCCTCCTTCAACTCCGCAGCGCTGTCGACCTGATACGTCGTGCATCCAAGTGTGGCGGCAAGCTCGCGCAGGCGATTGGTGTTCGAGCTGGTGCGCGAACCGACCACCACCACCACTTCCACCTGCGGTGCCATGAACTTGACGGCATCCTGCCGATTTTGTGTCGCGTAGCAGATGTCGTCCTGCTTGGGGCCGACGATGTGCGGGAATTTTCGTTTGAGCGCATCGATCACGCGCTGGCAGTCATCGACTGACAGCGTCGTCTGCGAAACGAAGGTCAGTTTGGTATTCCAGCGGACGTCGAGTTTTTCGACGTCGCTCTCGGTTTCAACCAGATACATGCCTGTTTCCGATTGCCCCATCGTGCCTTCAACTTCCGGGTGACCATCATGACCGATCATGATGACGTCAAATCCTTCCTGACGGCGCTTCATCACTTCAATGTGTACCTTCTTCACCAGCGGGCAGGTGGCGTCAAAGACGCGAAAACCACGTTCGTCGGCCTCTTTGCGGATGGCCTTTGAAACGCCGTGTGCACTGAACACCAGAGTGGCACCGACAGGCACATCGGCCAGGTCTTCGATGAATACGGCACCTTTCTTGCGCAGGTCGTCAACGACAAACTTGTTGTGCACGATTTCGTGGCGCACATAAATTGGCCGCCCGTGCTTCTCCAGCGCGCGCTCGACGATTTCGATGGCACGATCAACGCCAGCGCAAAAGCCACGGGGGTTTGCAAGCAGGACTTCGGGTTCACTCATTTAGCGTCAATATTTATGGAAGAATGTTAAAACTCCAGCATTGGCAGGCATTTCGGAGCGTAAATGCCTCAGAAGCCGCACCAGTGCTAGCGTTTGATATTTTTACGCAGGCTAAAGTTGCACAGTATCTTCATCGAGTCGAAAACCAACGCGTTCTTCGCTCCAAGGGTCAGCGCCGAAATGATACCCCCGCATTTTCCGGAAACCGGGCGGATCTTTCTCGTGGAACGCAATGACGGAAACCCACTGGACACGGCGCTCATCCCTCCTGTTTGGAAGCGGGATGCGTCGGCGCGGCGACGCGCGGCTTACGGAACGAGTCGAGGATCAGCAGGCCTGCGCCAAGGCAGATCGCGGAATCGGCAACGTTGAACGCCGGCCAGAAATATCCGGCTACATGCCACTGAACAAAGTCGATCACGTAGCCATGCAGTGTGCGGTCAACCAGATTCCCGAACGCGCCGCCGATGACCAGTGCCAGCGCGATGGATAACACCGAATTTGTACTGTTGTTCTTCAGCATCCAGATGAGGACAGACGAAATGGCCAAGGTCAGGATGATGAAAAATTCCCGCTGCCAGCCAGACGCACCTGCCAGAAAGCTAAACGCGGCACCGGTATTGTGGGCGAGAACCAGATTGAACCAGGAGAAGATGGTTTTTGATTCGCCGTACTGAAAACTTGCCGTGATGGCTTGCTTGGTGATCTGGTCGACTACCATAACAACAAGGCTTATCCAGAGCCAATGGAGCCATGCGAATTTCCCCGCCGACTTATGCATAGAAACGCTTTTCACCTTCGCCAAATAAATTGCTTATGCAGCGTCCGCAGATCGCGGCATGTTCTGAATTCGACCCGACATCAGCACAATAGTGCCAGCAGCGGGCGCATTTTTGGTGTGAACTTCGCACCACTGAAGCAGAGACTTCACCTTGATCGAGGTCAGTGGACGTGACAATTGTTACCTTCGAAGTAATAAAGATGAACCGCAGATCGTCGCCGAGTCCAAGCAAAGTATTTTCGTCACCCGGGTAAACCTTGACCGTTACTTCTGCCTGCAAAGAGGAACCAATCTTCCCTTCCGTGCGTACTTCTTCGAGGCGCTTTGCAACATTGGTGCGAACCTGCCTCAGCCAGTTCCATCTTGACTTCAGATCTTCCACATCGGCGATTTTTGATGCGCGAGCGTAACCATGTAGAAACACGCTGTCATTTTTGTCCGTATGCATCGTGGCCCAGATTTCCTCCGCCGTGAACGACAGCACCGGCGCGATCAGGCGTGTCAACGTTTGTAGAATATGATGCAACGCCGTCTGCGCAGCACGTCGTGGATCTGATTTGGCGGCCGTCGTGTAGAGCCGATCTTTGAGGATGTCTAAATAGAAGCCACCCAAATCCTCGGAGCAGAAATTCTGGATCGCCTGCATTGCTGGTTGAAATTCATATCTCTCAAAATACGTCAGTACCTTTTTTTGAAGCTCATCGGTCAATACCAAAATATAGCGGTCAATATCCAGCAGCGCCTCAATAGGCAGTGCATCCTTGGCGGCATCAAAGTCTGCCGTGTTCGCCAGCAGAAAACGCAATGTATTGCGAATACGTCGATAGCTTTCAACGACGCGTTTGAGAATTTCATCTGAGATTGTCAACTCGCCGGTGTAATCAGTGAGGCCAACCCAGAGGCGCAAAATTTCCGCACCGAGCATCTCTGAAATCTTGCGTGGTGCGACGGCGTTGAAGCCCGACTTGGACATTTTCTTGCCTTCGCCGTCCACTGCGAAGCCATGTGTCAACAGCGCCTCGTATGGCGCCCGCCCGTTCAGTGCGCATGATACCAGCAGCGACGAGTGGAACCAGCCGCGATGCTGGTCAGAGCCTTCGAGATAAAGATCCGCCTGACCGGGTTTGCCGTCGGTCGCTGGTTTCACTAGTGCAGGTGTTCTGGCGATCACGGTGTTGAAAGTCGAGCCTGAATCCAGCCAAACATCCAGCGTGTCGTTGATTTTGTTGTAGTCGACCGCTTCCGCACCCAGTAGCTCTTCGGCTGTGATACGCCGCCAGACTTCAATGCCTTCTTTCTCGACGCGGCACGCCACTTGTTCGAGCAACTCCAGCGTGCGCGGATGAAGTTCGCCCGTTTCCTTGTGAAGGAAAAACGGAATAGGTGTGCCCCAATTGCGTTGCCGTGAGATGCACCAGTCGGGACGATTCGCAATCATGCCGTACAAGCGTGCTTTGCCCCATTCAGGGTAGAAGGTCGTCGCGTCAATGGCGGCAAGCGCCAGTTCCCGAAGCGTCTTGTCCTCGCCCTTTGCTTTCAGGTCCATGCCGACAAACCATTGCGCCGTTGCGCGAAATACGGTCGGTGTTTTATGACGCCAGCAGTGGGGATAGGAGTGCCGGAAATTTTCGGTATGAAATAGCGCGCCTGCTGCCTCAATCGCTTTGACGATTTCGGGCTGCGCTTTCCAGATGTTCATGCCACCAAACAGCGGTAGCGTGGACACATACTGTCCATTGCCCATGACGGGATTCAGGATGCCTTCATTCGTCATCCCATAACGTTTACAGGAGTTGAAGTCGTCCACGCCGTAGGCGGGTGATGAATGAACAATGCCTGTACCCGTGTCCAGCGTGACGTAATCCGCCAGAAAGATCGGCGAGATGCGATCAAAGAAAGGATGCATGAACGCAATTCTCTCCAATGCCTGCCCTTTTACGACAGCGATCACGTTGCCTTCCAGCGCGTACGATTTGAGGCACGCTTCAACGCGAGCCTCGGCCAACAACAAGCATCCACGCGGCGTTTGGACGAGTGCATAATCTGAATCTGGATGTACATTCAGAGCCTGATTGGCGGGAATCGTCCACGGCGTCGTTGTCCAGATTACCGCAGAGACCGGACCATCGGGCAGCTTCGGCACTCCAAATGCAATGGCCAGTCTTTCACGTTCGGTCTCAACAATCGGAAAGCCCACATCGATTGCAATCGATGTCTTATCTTCGTACTCAACTTCCGCTTCGGCCAACGCGGAATGGCAATCAAAACACCAATTGACGGGCTTCAAGCCGCGATAGACGTAGCCGCGTTCAAATAGTTGCCCCAGCGTACGAATCTCCGCCGCCTCGGTCGCAAAATCCATGGTCTTGTACGGGTGATCCCAATCGCCAAGCACGCCCAGGCGAACAAAGTCGGCCTTCTGCAAGGTGATTTGTGACTCGGCGTGCGCGCGGGCAAATTCCATCACTTTCTCGGCGGGCAAATTCTTGCCATGCTGCTTCTCGACAATGATTTCGATTGGCATGCCGTGGCAATCCCAACCCGGGATATATACCGCGTCAAACCCAGCTATCTGTTTGGATTTGACCACCATGTCTTTGAGAATCTTGTTGACCGCGTGACCCACATGGATCGCCGCGTTCGCATAGGGTGGGCCGTCGTGCAGGATGAACTTTGGCCGACCTTTGGACTTCTCGCGAATTTTTTCGTAGAGCTTCCGCTGCTGCCAATCAGCCACCCAATTGGGCTCGCGTTTGGCCAGGTCCCCGCGCATGGGAAACGGCGTGTCAGGCAAATTCAACGTGCTCTTGTAGTCAACTTTTTGATCCATCGTCAATCCAATCGCAAAATGTTCGTTGCCTTCGATACGTCGTCGTGAATCTGCTTCTTGAGCGCATCGAGGCTCGTAAAATTTTGTTCGTCGCGGATTTTTTCGATGAAGGTGCAGGCAAGCCGTTTACCGTAAACGTCTGCTGCAAAATCGAAGAGGAAGACTTCCAGATGGTGGTGGCCATCGATTGAGACCGCCGGATTGGTGCCAAGATTGGCGACCCCATTCAAGATCGTTCCAGCCTTGATTTTTTCAATCCCCGCCACTCCCTCGAGCCCGCGAGTTACAAGACTGCATTGTACTGCAAACACGCCAGATAGCGCTGGTTTGCGGTGGGTCAGCGTGATGTTGGCGGTAGGGAAACCGAGGCTACGACCAAGCTTCTTGCCGTGGGTCACTCGACCGACAATGGAGTAAGGGCGGCCCAGCATACGCTCGGCGATGTCAAGTCGCCCCGTCGTCAGGGCATCGCGAATGGCGCTTGAGGATATTCTTTCACCGCCGATCACGACGTCCGGCATCGTTTCCACCGTAAAGCCGTTTTGCACGCCTGCGCGACGAAGGGTATCTGCATCGCCCGAGCGCTTTGCGCCAAAGCGAAAATCCTCGCCCACCATCAGCCAGCGCAAATTCAACCGCTTCAAAGCCGCGACGAATTCATCGGGGGATTGCGACGCGAATTTTGCGTCAAAGCGCGGCATGTATGCGTGTTCAACTCTGGCAACTACCATCGCTGCGAGCTTCTCCGTTGTGCTCATCAGTCTTGCCGGGGCAAAAAACGCATCGTTACGCGTTCGGGCAAAGAATTCGCGTGGCAGCGGCTGAAATGTCATCGCTGCGAACAGGAGCGCCTGTTTACGGGCGGCTTCAAGTCCTGCTGCGAATATCGCCTGGTGGCCACGATGTACACCGTCGAAATTACCAATGGCCAGTGCCAGTTGAGCGCCAAGCGGAGAAAGTGTGCGATGCAACAGCATCGTCATGCGAGGCGCTTGGAGAATTGGCTTAAACGCAATCCCATCGTCCAGAGACAAGTGAAATACGCAAACGCACCCGCAGAGATGATGATCGCCAGTCGCCAGCACTTTACAAGCGTGCTGGAGGTCAACCATTCGGTGTCCGCACCTGACATCCAGAACAACACGCCACCCATGATGTAGAGCGCGACGGCGATTTTCAGCAAAAAAGCCAGCCATTCCGGTTGCGGCACGAAGATGCCCTGCCTGCGCATGTAGAAATACAACAACCCGGCGTTGACGCAAGCGCCCAAACCAATCGAGAGCGCCAACCCCGCGTGTTTGAAGAGCGGCACGAATGCGAGATTCATCACTTGCGTCATGGCAAGAGTGAAGATGGCGATTTTCACTGGCGTTTTTATGTTCTGCCGGGCGTAAAAGCCGGGGGCCAGAACCTTGACGAGGATGATGCCCGTTAAGCCAACTGAATACGCCACCAAGGCTTGCCGTGTCATCAGAACGGCGTTGGCGTCAAATTTTCCATGGTGAAAAAGGGTCGCAATCAGGGGGGTGGCCAGCATCGCGAGCCCAACTGCGGCGGGCAATGTCAGCAACAGGGTGGTGCGCAGCCCCCAATCGAGTAACCGCGAATATTCCGCCACGTTGTCTTCAGCGTGATGCTTGATCAATGAGGGAAGTAAAACGGTCCCGATGGCGACGCCAAGGAGAGCGGATGGAAATTCCATCAATCGATCAGCGGCAGTGAGCCACGACACCGAGCCGGTTTGAAGAAACGATGCGATTTGTGTGTTTAGCAGCAGCGAAATTTGGGCGACCGACACACCGAGTATTGCAGGTGCCATTAGCATCAAGACACGCACCACTCCTTCGTCTTTTCGAAATTTCCAAGCGGCAAATGAAAAGCGGGGCAACATATTTATTTTCCGCAGCGCAGGTATTTGAAACGCTAGCTGCACGATGCCACCGAATAAGGTGCCCCACGCCATCGCCAGAATTGGCGGGTTGACGTATGGCGCAAGAAGCAAAGCGCAGGTGATCACCGAGAGGTTAAGCAATACGGGCGTAAAGGCGGGTGTTTTGAATGCACTGAAGCTATTGAGAATCCCCGCGGCCAGCGCTACAAGCGAGATAAAGAAGATATAAGGAAAAGTGATCCGCACGAGTTGCGTCGTGAGCACAAATTTTTCTGGTTCGTTGGCAAATCCGGACGCAGTGGCGTAAACGAGGAGGGGTGCTGCGATACGCCGATCAACGTAACGACAAATAGAATCAATGCGAGCAGGCTGCCGACGCGGTCGGCTAGCAGTCTGGTTTCAGTTTCGCCGCGTTTTGCTTTGTATTCCGCAAATACCGGTACGAATGCCTGACTGAATGCCCCTTCGGCAAATAGCCGGCGAAGC
>JANYHZ010000128.1 GCA_025362135.1 Betaproteobacteria bacterium
GCCAAGCATTAACACCTGATCCAAAACAATCTGCGAGCCCACGTCTGCCGGTATCTGTTCTATTTTAAGTTTTTCACCAGCCTGGACTCGATACTGCTTCCCGCCGGTTTTTATGACCGCATACATGGTTAAACTCCAATACATAACGTTGATTTCCCATCGACTGTCGACGGAACCCGCTATGATACTGGCCTTTGGCGTGACCGTCAAACCGTTTTGTCGTTTTGTTGGTGTGTTTTCACTCATCGAAACAGGGGTTTAGGCCGAAAACGCGCCCGGCGCAACTTCACCTTCAGGCCCATCCAGCGAAACTTCATGAATCTGCCGCATAACCCGATCAGTCTGGACGTCATACGGCGCGAAATCACCCTCGACATGGTCGCCGTCGATGGCGTCATCCGGCAGAGGCTGGCGTCCGAGGTCGTTCTCATTGATCAGATTTCCCGTTACATTATCGAGTCGGGTGGTAAACGGTTGCGCCCGGCTTTGGTTCTGTTGGCAGGCAGGCACTTTGACGCGGGAAATTCGGACCTGTTCGAGATCGCGGCCGTTATCGAATTCATTCATACCGCGACCTTGCTGCATGACGACGTGGTGGACGAGTCGAGCTTAAGACGAGGACGCAACACCGCAAATGCAGAATTTGGCAATGCCGCTGCGGTACTGGTGGGGGATTTCCTCTATTCGCGAGCCTTCGAGATGATGGTGCAGGTCGGCTCCATGCCGGTGATGGCCGTGCTCGCTGAAGCGACCAATGTAATTGCCGAAGGTGAAGTGTTGCAATTGCTCAATATTCACGACCCGGACACCGACGAAGAACAATATCTGAAAGTAGTGCGTTTCAAGACCGCAAAACTGTTCGAAGCTGCCTGCCGCGTCGGCGCAATTCTGGGGAATGCATCCGAGCGCGATGAAGCCGCATTGTCGGAATATGGCATGCGTCTTGGCACCGCTTTTCAATTGATCGATGACGTGCTCGATTATTCGGGCGAGATAGGCGAGACCGGCAAAAATATCGGCGACGATCTTTCAGAAGGCAAACCGACACTGCCACTTATTTACGCGCTAAAGCACGGCGACGAATCGCAGCGATCAGCGATCCGTCGCGCAATTGAAAATGGGGGCCGCGACGAAATGGAGACGGTCATCTCAACCATCCGGAAAACCGGCGCGCTCGACTACGCGCGTACCCAGGCGCACCGTGAAGCCAAGGCCGCCGAAGCGGCGATCATTCACCTGGAGCATTCCGCTTTTCGAGAGGCTCTGCTACAATTGTGTGTGTTCGCTGTGGAGCGCCGCTATTGATTCTGGCGTTCACCGACAGACCGTAAAGCGGGGTGTAGCTTAGCCTGGTAGAGCGCTACGTTCGGGACGTAGAGGCCGGAGGTTCGAATCCTCTCACCCCGACCAATTCAGGCAAATTTTGGACGGGTTTTAAACAAGGGCCGGTGCGAACCGGCTTTTTATTTGCTGCAGCATGTGCACGCATTTTTCATTTGTTCCGCAGAAGCAATTCCATGGCATCCATTTTTCGCGAACGCGTCCTCACGGTTCACCACTGGACTGATCGCCAATTCAGCTTTACCACCACGCGTGACCCTTCGTTTCGATTCCTCAACGGCCAGTTCACCATGATCGGCATCGAGGTCGAGGGCAAACCTCTGCTGCGCGCCTACAGCATGGTGAGCGCAAATTACGAAGAGCACCTTGAGTTTCTTTCCATCAAAGTGCCCGACGGCCCGCTCACATCGCGCTTACAGCATCTGGACGTGGGCGACGCCGTACTGGTGAACAGCAAAACAGTCGGCACTTTGATTCTGCAAAATTTGCTGCCCGGTAAAACGCTATATATGCTCTCGACCGGCACGGGGCTGGCACCTTTCATGAGCGTCATCAAAGACCCGGAAACGTACGATCATTTCGAAAAAATCGTTCTGGTTCACGGCTGCCGCGAAATTTCCGAACTTGCCTACGATCGCGTCATTACCGACGAGTTGCCTCACAATAAATTTTTCGGCGAGCAGGTCAAGGGTAAGTTGATCTACTACCCCACGGTCACGCGCGAAGCGTTTCGCCATCAAGGCCGTGTGACCAAGTTGCTCGATTCCGGCAAGCTGCCAGCCGATATTGGTCTTCCGCCTCTGGACATCCAGCGTGATCGCGTCATGATTTGCGGCAGTCCGGAAATGCTCAAAGACGCGAAAGAGTTATTGCTCAAACGCGGCTATCGCGAAGGGCACATGGAATCGCCGGGCCACTTTGTGATCGAACGCGCGTTCGTCGAGAAATAGTGCCGCGAGCCTTGCGCGTTTTGTGCGTGACACCCGCGGCGTTAAACCTATCTGCGATAAGATAGTGCCATGTGCGCTATACCTTTGAATCACACACTCCTGCGGCCTATATAAATGGGAAAAATAGTCTTTCTCCTTATCATCGCTGTGGTGATATGGGTGTTGTTCAAGGGGTTGGGAAAGAAGGATTCCAAGGCCTCTGAACGACGCGCGCAAAAACCTGCGGACGACACAAACGTTGCCGAGAGGATGGTCAAGTGCCATCGGTGCGGCGTGTTGATGCCTGAATCTGAAAGCATGATGCTCGACGGCAATATGAGTTGCCACGATCCCGCGCACTGCTTGCATCGCGCGTAATCGACCCCCGCATGAGCGCTTCCCCCGCTGTTGTCAATTCCACAGGCATCGACACGGGAAAACGCGTACGAGCAGCGCAAGGGCCATCCGTGGAGCGACCCTCAGCCGATACCGTTTGGCATTTGCTGACACTTTTTTCGCGATACCGCGTGGTCATCGCGGTGATTCTCGGTTTGATGTACTGGGGTTTCCAGCGTTTCCAGGTATTGAGCCCCCAGGCACCCGAATTGGCTGGATGGACGCTGGTAATTTATTTCGCTGCGGCGACGGCAACATTGGCTGCGGCGCACGGGCGCTTTCCTGCGGCGGCCTACCATCTCACCGGACAAGTGGTGCTCGATGTGATTGCGATGACACTATTGATGCATGCCTCGGGCGGCGTGAAAAGTGGTATTGGCTTGCTGTTGCTCGTCAGCCTGGCGGCGGCCGGTCTGGTCGCACGCGGCCGTATCGCATTTTTTCATGCAGCGATGGCGGCGTTGGCGATACTTCTTGAGCAATCCTGGCAAATTCTGAATGTGGATGGCGCCGGCGCTGATTTTTTCCAGAGCGGATTGCTTGCGGGTAGCTATATTGTCATTGCCGGGCTGGGCTTTACGCTTGCCAAGTATGCACACGGTGCCGAGCAAATCGCCGAAGAACGCGGCGTCGACCTGGCCAATCTGGCGCAGATCAACGAACTTGTCATCCGTGACATGCAGGACGGCTTCGTGGTCGTTGACGAGCGCGGTGTGATCCGGCAACACAATCCCCAGAGTGAAACATTGGTCGGCGGGCTATCGCGCGCCAATGAACGTGCGCTGGCAGACGTCGCACCGGCGCTAGCCAGACAGCTCGCAGAGTGGCGGGAAGATCCACAGCACATTTTTGCGATGCTGCGTGATCCGCGCAGCCAGCGGGACTATCAGGTACGGTTTGTGGCGATCGGCGACCAGACTGCGTCGCCGACGGTGATATTTATCGAAGATGCGGGCCGCATCCGGGCGCAGGCCCAGCAGATGAAGCTCGTCGCGCTGGGACGGCTCACCGCCAGCATCGCACACGAAATCCGCAACCCGCTATCGAGTATTAACCACGCGGCCGAGCTTCTGCATGAAGAAAGTGATCGGCGCCCGGAGGATCAGCGGCTGTTGACCATCATCCAGGAAAACGCGCATCGTCTGGACCGGATGGTGCAGGAAGTACTGTATCTGAATCGGCGGGATCGGGCGCATCCGGAGCCAATCGAGGCGAGGATTTACCTCGAACGATTCGTGCGTGATTTTTGTGCGAACGAAAAAGTGGTGGACGACGTGTTCGACCTCAAAGTGTTGTCCACCCGGCGTGCGATTTTTGACCGCAGCCATCTCGATCAAATATTGTGGAATCTTGTTCGCAATGCGCGACGCCACGGTCGTGGCCAGGCGCACAGCGTTACCATCTTGCTAAGGGATGCGCCAGACGCCGATAATCTGCTGTTGGAGATCAGCGATGACGGACCGGGCGTGCCGGTAGAGGCCCTAGCGCATTTGTTTGAGCCATTTTTTACCACCGATGCCAGCGGCACCGGCCTGGGACTCTACATCGCGCGTGAGCTTGCTGAAGTTAACGGCGCGCGTCTTGAATATGCTGGTACACAGGTGCAATGGAGCGGCGACGCCAAGCCCTTGAACGGCGCGTGCTTTCGTCTCACCGTCAAAGGGGAAAGGGCCGGCACATGACAACAAACCATGTCCTGATCGTCGACGATGAGGCGGATATTCGCGAGCTGCTGGTGATCACGCTGATGCGCATGGGCATAGAAACGACCACGGCGCAGGGGTGTGAGGAGGCGATTGCCCGGCTGAAGGAGCGCGCCTATGACCTCTGTCTCACCGACATGCGTTTACCCGACGGCGACGGCATGACGGTGCTTACACACATTGCAAAGCATTACGGCAACACGCCGGTTGCCGTCATTACCGCCTACGGCAGCACCGACAACGCAGTCGCAGCATTGAAGGCCGGTGCATTCGACTACATTTCCAAGCCGATTCAATTAAAGCAGTTGCGGGAAGTTATTACAGCCGCATTGAGCCTGCCGCGCGGCGCGGCAAAGCGCACCGACAAGCCTGATCGGAGCCGGAAAACCGCCGGGGCAGCCGTTCCTGAATCCTTGATCGAGGCCGACAATCAGCGTTTGCTGGGTGATTCCGCACCGATTGCGAAGGCGCGTGAAATGATCGGCAAACTCGCGCGTAGCCAGGCTCCGGTGCACATCGCGGGTGAATCCGGAACCGGCAAGGAAGTTGCGGCGCGAATGATTCACGCTGACTCCTCGCGACGCGGTGCAACCTTTGTACCGGTTAATTGCGGTGCCATTCCGGAGAATCTGATGGAGAGCGAATTCTTCGGCTATCGAAAAGGCGCATTCACAGGTGCAGACGCCGACAAGGATGGCTTTCTCCACGCCGCCGTCGGTGGCACCCTGTTCCTTGATGAAGTCGGCGACTTGCCGCTCGCCATGCAAGTCAAGCTGCTGCGCGTGATTCAGGAAAAAAAGGTGCGCAAACTGGGTGACACGACCGAAGTCTCGGTGGATTTCCGTATTATTTCTGCAACACACAAGAACCTTGCCGAAAAAGTCACAGCGGGAGAATTTCGCCAGGATTTGTATTACCGCCTGAATGTCATCGAGCTCAAGATGCCTAGCCTGCGCGAAATTCCGGAAGACATCCCCCTGATGGTTTCGCAACTGCTCGCGCGACTTTCCAGTCAATCCGGTGCACCGTTGCCGCAGATGGGCGAGGATGCCATGCGGGCATTGACCGGTTACGACTACCCGGGCAATGTGCGCGAGCTCGAAAACATCCTCGAGCGCGCCCTCGCGCTGTGCGACGGTGCCCATATCACTGCAGCGGATTTGCATTTGACCGACGAGCCCAGCGCCACGGGCAACGGTGCCGTCAATGCCTCTGGCGAACGCACTCTCCCACTACACGAATACCTCGATCAACTCGAACGAGAGCAAATTGTCAAAGCGCTGGATCAAACGAAATATAACAAAACGGCGGCGGCGAAAGTGCTGGGGATTTCCTTCAGAAGTCTGCGTTATCGACTGGACCGGCTAGGGATTGAGTGACCCTTGGCAGCGCGGCAAATCGTGCCATTTTGGCCAAGCAACAGAAGACGCCGGCAGAAAATGCGCAGCCCATACAAAAAAACCGCTAAACCCAGTCCCGAGTAACCGGTAAACACCAGCAATGGCGTGGTATTCCAACGTTTTTTGCCCTGAAATCCGCGTATTTATTGGCCCACCACGAACTTAAGGCTTTACTTTAAGTAGCGGTCGTTTTTTGGGTCGATTTTTTGTCGTTAACACGTTGTTTTTATTCGCGAATTTAGATCAAATAAATTCCTGTTGCAATTTCGTGAAAGCGCACGATATAGTGCTGCTTAGATCACGCAGACACTAGATGTTGTGTGGCTTGTGGATAATTCTGTTCCCAATTTATCGCATAAGATTGGGAAACCCGGTGTAGTAGTTGTGGATAAAACCGTGTTCGGCTGCCGCAATCAACAGGCTCCAGCCGCCAGAAGCGCCCGCAAACCTTGGTGCTGAGTGAGTAAGTAATTGAAATTAATACAAAAAATCAACAGGAGCCCCTAATATGCGCGTCGCATCCGATCTCAATCCGGCGAACCCCGCGTTTCCTCTTTCCGCAAACCCCGTAATGAGTGGCAACATCGCGGAATCCCGCTATGCCGATTACAAGATCATTCGCCGCAATGGTTCTGTTGCACCTTTTCAGCCGGACAAAATTGCCATCGCGCTAACCAAGGCTTTCCTCGCCGTCAATGGCGGCCACGAGGCAGCGAGCGCGCGTATGCGCGACATGGTGCAGCAGTTGACCGCTGCCGTGGTCAGTGCGCTGCAGCGTCACAAGCCGTCCGGCGGAACCTTCCACATTGAAGAAGTGCAGGATCAGGTTGAGCTAGCCCTCATGCGCGGTGGTGCGCACGAAGTCGCACGCTCTTACGTGCTCTATCGCGAAAAGCGTACCCAGGAACGTGCGGAAGAACGCGCAAAATTGAGCGCACCCGAAATCGCGGCAGAAGACGGCGGCATCAATGTCAGCATCAACGGCGGGCATGTCCCACTCGACGTCGCAGCGCTGTCCGCGCTGATTGAATCGGCCTGCGAAGGCTTGGGTGAATTCGTCAATCCGAAACAGATTCTTGAAGCCACCCTGCGCGACCTGTACGACGGCGTGCCGCAGGAAGAAGTGTTCAAAGCGGCGACGATGGCCGCCCGCGCGTCGATCGAAAAAGATCCGGCCTATTCCAAAGTTTCCTCGCGGCTGCTGATGCATTCGATTCGCAAGGAAATCCTCGGCGAAGAAGTCATGCCTTCCGAGATGGCTGTCCGTTATCAGGAATATTTCCCGAACTTCATCAAGCGCGGCATCGAAGCTGAATTGCTCGATGAGCGCATGGCCCAGTACGACCTGAAGCTGCTCGGTGCGGCGTTGAAATCGGAACGCGATAACCAGTTCACCTATCTCGGCTTGCAGACGCTGTATGACCGCTACTTCATCCACCTCGACGAAGTCCGCATCGAATTGCCGCAGGCGTTTTATATGCGCGTCGCGATGGGCCTGGCGTTGAACGAAGTTGATCGCGAGGCGCGTGCGATTCAATTCTACGATCTGCTGTCGTCGTTTGATTTCATGTCGTCAACGCCGACCTTATTCAATTCCGGCACGCGCCGTTCACAATTATCGAGCTGCTATCTCACCACAGTTGCCGATGATCTCGATGGCATTTACGAAGCGCTGAAAGAAAACGCACTGCTTTCCAAGTTTGCCGGCGGGCTCGGCAACGACTGGACGCCGGTGCGCGCGCTCGGTTCGCACATCAAAGGTACCAACGGTAAATCGCAAGGTGTGGTGCCGTTCCTGAAAGTGGTGAACGACACGGCGGTCGCCGTCAATCAAGGCGGCAAACGCAAGGGCGCCGTCTGCGCCTATCTGGAAACATGGCACCTCGATATTGAAGAATTCCTGGAGTTGCGCAAGAACACGGGCGATGATCGTCGCCGCACGCACGATATGAACACCGCCAACTGGATTCCGGATCTGTTTATGCGTCGCGTGATGGAAGCAGGCAACTGGACCCTGTTCTCGCCATCGAATTGCCCCGATCTGCACGACAAATTCGGCAAGGCATTTGAAGAAGCGTATGTCGGCTATGAAGCCAAAGCTGCTCGCGGCGAGATGAAGCTGTTCAAGACGGTGCCTGCGTTAACGCTCTGGCGGAAGATGCTCTCGATGCTGTTCGAGACCGGCCATCCGTGGATCACGTTCAAGGATCCCTGCAACATTCGGTCTCCGCAGAATCACATCGGTGTCGTGCATTCGTCGAACCTCTGCACCGAGATCACGTTGAACACCAACGAAACCGAAATCGCCGTTTGTAATCTCGGCTCGGTGAACCTGGTCGCGCATATGAAAGACAACGTAGTCAACGGAAAAGCGGCCAGCCGTGTACTCGACCACGACAAATTAAAGCGCACCATCAGCACGGCGATGCGCATGCTCGATAATGTTATCGACATCAATTATTACGCGGTCAAGAAAGCTCGCGAGTCCAATCTTAAACACCGTCCGGTCGGCCTTGGCATCATGGGCTTTCAGGATTGCCTGCACGAAATCCGCGTGCCGTATGCCTCACCAGAAGCCGTCGCCTTTGCTGACCAGAGCATGGAAGCGGTCTGCTACTACACGTACTGGGCATCGACCGAGCTGGCGCAGGAACGGGGCAAGTATTCGACGTACAAAGGTTCGCTCTGGGATCGCGGAATCTTGCCGCAGGATTCACTGAACCTGTTGCGCGAAGAGCGTGGTGGCTACGTCGAAGTCGATATGTCCTCAAACATGGACTGGAAACCGCTGCGTGCCCGCATCAAGGAATTCGGCATGCGTAATTCCAATTGCATCGCCATCGCCCCGACGGCCACGATCTCCAACATCATCGGCGTCTCGGCTTGCATCGAGCCGACGTACCAAAACCTGTTCGTCAAATCGAACTTGTCCGGCGAATTCACGGTGGTGAATGATTACCTCGTGCGCGACCTGAAAGCGCGCGGCCTGTGGGATGTCGTGATGGTGGCCGACATCAAACACTTTGATGGTTCGCTAGGCAAGATTGATCGCATCCCGCAAGAGCTACGCGATCTTTATGCGACGGCGTTCGAAGTCGATACAACGTGGGTAATTGAAGCCGCGTCGCGCCGCCAGAAATGGATCGATCAAGCGCAGTCGCTCAACATCTACATGGCCGGCGCATCGGGCAAGAAGCTCGACGACACCTACAAGCTCGCTTGGTTGCGCGGCCTTAAAACCACCTATTACCTGCGCACCATGGCCGCAACCTCGGCCGAGAAATCAACCGGTCGAGGAGGTGAATTGAACGCGGTGCCGGTGGGCGGTGGCATGGCGGCTCGAGGCGCAAGTGCCGTCTATGCGGGCGACGCAGGCATGGGCGACGGTGCTGCAGACGATAATAAATTTTGTTCGATCGAGAACCCTGAATGCGAGGCCTGCCAATAAGGAAATATCCACTCCCTCCTGCGTGCGGGAGAGGGAGTCAATAAAACAAATTTTTTTCATCCACCAACGAAAAGGACCGCACGATGCAATTTCACATCTTTCAAGATGCAAAGCTCGAATGGCGTTGGCAGCTCTCCGGTGATGACGGCAAGAAGGTTGCCGACTCAGGTGATGGTTATCGCGACAAAGATGCCTGTCTCGATTCCATTTCCGCGGTGAAAGCGTCAGATGAAGCGATTGTGCTGGAAAACGTGACCAGCTTGATGGATACGGAACTACTTTCGATGCCGGGATTCTTTCGGCAGCATTGATCGGTAAGCAGCAAAAGTTTTAAACGTTTCATGAAGTGAGTTGACCCAATTTCACACGAGCGGGTGCCGTGCAACCGGCAACCGTCGCAGACGGAACAGCGCTCGTGGTGAAGCCGGGTTCGGGCGGTACAGAGCACGGGGGGTTTGCAATGGTTTTTCACATTTATCAGGATGTTGTCGGGCAGTGGCGTTGGTACCTGTCGGCGCCGAATGGCGTGAAGCTCGCCACTGCGCCCCAGGGTTACGCGCGCCGTGGCGACTGTGTACTCGCCATCAAGCGCGTACGCGAAGCGGCAGGTGCGCCGATGCTCTACGACAATTTTGGTGCGTTGAGCAGTGTGGGTAGTGCGGCACTGGCTGCTGGCTATTGAGTCTGCGATTGGATTCAGTGATTCTTCAACCCATTCCCCCTCTCCCTCGGTCCCTCTACTTCGCTTCAAGTGTGCCCTTGTCCCACGACGGGCGAGGGAAGGAAAACCCACTCTCCCTTGACGGGAGAGGGTAGTGGGAGAGGGTGATCGCAAATGTGCATAGCTGCACATGAGCTTTCACGGAATCAACATCTATGCTGAAAGTAATCAAACGCTTCACGCCTCTTTTGGCAATGTTGTACCTCCAGCAGGCAAATGCCGCCTGGATTGAAACCGGCGAAGTCGTCGAAAGCCGTCCCGGTGTGAAAACGATGTATGTGGTGAGTGCAGAAAAAAGCATCACCGATCGCAGTGCAGTGAAGAACATGGTGTTGTTGTTGACCGGTGGCGAAGGCGTTATTCCACCGGCCGTAAATGGCATCAAGGAACAAAAGCCTGATCGCGTGGCGTTGCGCGGCTTCATGGCAGAAAAGCTGGGCGTGTTGGTTGCAGTTGGTTTGCCGAGTGACCATCCGCAGGGAATCTCGCCGGAGTGGCGGGATACCGAAGAGCATGCGAAGGACCTGAGCGCGGTGATGGATGTGCTCATGATGCAGTACCCGGCAGCGCGCGTCACGGTGCTGGGATTCAGTAACGGTTGCCGGTCTGCCGCGCACATTGCGGCGGCAGCGCGCAAACGGTGGGGCACAAGTTTGCAAGGCGTGGCGATGCTCTCGTGTGCGGGAAGCTCGTTTCGTGAAGACAGAATGGCG
>JANYHZ010000146.1 GCA_025362135.1 Betaproteobacteria bacterium
GTCGCGACGGCGCCCCATCTGAACGGTGTGAGTATCGGCTGCACCGTCGAAACGGGCGGCAAGCGCCCATAAGCCGAGGTGTGCTGCGAGCCCCGCACACACTTCCATCACCACCAGTCTGCCGCGCCGTGAGTCGAGCTCGTCGGAGATCGCAAGCGATTCGATGAGCATCTTACGTGCGCGCTGGGTGTCGCCATAGGCCACGGCAACCATAGCCAGATTGTTCAGGCCGATCATCGTGCGTAAACGGTCGCCGGTGGCGCGTACGTGGCGCAAGCCTTCTTCGTACAGGGCTTCGGCGGCATCGAGGTGGCCTTCCACGCGCTCCAGCTCGGCCATGTTTGCGACGGCGATATTGACAAGACCAGGCTTGTCACCAATCTGGCGCGCCAGCGCAAGCGCCTCGTCCAGATAAGCGCGAGCTTCCGGCAGCGCATGCAAACTCAGGCGTACAAACCCGAGGTGCGAGAGCGCGCTCGCCACCAGATCGGTGAAACCACGCTGGCGGCCGATTGATACACATTCCTCGAGCAACGCGGCCGAATCGGCATCGAGACCACGGTAGCCGCACAATCTGCCGGCATGTAACAATGCTTCACAGCGCAGGCGGGCGTACTCTTCAGTGCGCTCACGGTCGACCGCTTGACTTTGCAAGGAGTCGTCGTACTCTGCCCGGGTATACGTTCGCGCCAGCGCTTCAAGGTAGGCGTGGTGGCCTTGCACCATCAACCCGCGGCTTAGCCAAAAACGCGGCAATGCATTCACCAGTCGCAGCCCGCGCACGGCACCATCGTCGGCGTGGTTGCACCAGGCGTGCGCGCTGAGCAAGTTGTCGCGGTCGTGGTTCAGCCTCTTCAGCCATGCGCCCTGTTCGGGGCCTTCGAGTTGCGCTTTTGCATCTTGCGCGAGTGCGAGAAAACAAGCCAGGTGTCGCTCGCGGGTGGCGTGTTGCTCGCCCGATTCCGCCAAGCGCTCCAGCGCGAACTGACGCATCGTTTCGAGCATGCGGTATCGCACTTCACCATCGGCGTCGGGCAGGGCGTTGATCAGTGATTTCTCGACCAGCGCGCCAAGGTGGTCAAGCACTGCCCAGGTGTCGATATTGCCGAGTGCCGCCACCAGCTGCGAAGCATCGAGACCGAAGGATCCCGACATCACTCCCAGCCTGCGGAACACCGCCTGCTGTTCTATTGATAACAGGGCGTGGCTCCATTCCAGCGCTGCACGCAGCGTACGGTGACGCTGCGGTGCGACGCGTGAACCACCGCCGAGAACGAACAGGCGCTGGCCGAGACGATCCCGCAAACCTTGCACCCCGAGTAGCTGAACTCTGGCTGCGGCCAGTTCAATGGCCAGTGGAATGCCATCGAGGTTGGCGCAAATATCGACAACTGCAGCGACGTTGGATGCGTCCAGCACGAAACGCTGATCGGCCGCGCGCGCGCGGTGCTCGAACAGACGCACGGCACCCGTTCCAGCGGCTTCCGCAAGGGTGACCCCGACCGGTACGGCCAGCGTTCCAACACGATAGATCTGCTCCACTCCAAGTTTCAACGGCTCCTGACTCGTAGCCAATAGATGCAGCTTTGGTGCACCCTGCAACAAGGTGGCAGCGAGTAACGCGATCGGCGCAACGAGGTGCTCGCAGTTATCGAATACGATCATCATGTGCCGTTGCTTTACGGCATCGGCCAGCGCGACAGCCGCTTCCCCCGAACCTAACGTCACTTGCAAGGCACCGGCCACGACCGGCGCGAGTTGTGAAGCATCCGTCAGCGGCGCCAGATCAACCATGCAGACGGCGTGGGTGAATGCCGGAGCCATCGCCTGCGCCACTGCGTGCGCCAGAACGGTCTTGCCGATGCCGCCGGCACCGACCAGCGTGACCAGCCGATGCGCGTTCACGAGTGCCGTGACTGCTTTGACATCATCGTCGCGTCCGAACAAGGTCAGATCATCATTGCGGCGATCAGTCGATCTGCGCGCAGGGTTTGCAACAAGCGCGTCGCCGGTTTGGTTGGCAGGCTTGTCGCCCGCACCGACCGCCAATGGCGTAATCGTCGCGGTGAAGCGATAGCCGCGACCGGGAATCGTAGCGATCGCCTGCGGCCCCAACAGTCTCCTCAGCGCGGAAACATGCACCTGCAGATTATTTTCTTCGATCACCAGTCCCGGCCAGACAAGTTCGAGTAGTTCGTTTTTGCTCACGACCCGATCACGGTGCTCGATTAGTACGAGCAAAACGTCGAACGCGCGCGCGCCGAGCCTGGTTGGCTGGCCATCGATGAGCAATTGACGCGCTTCTCGCCGGACGGCGCAGTGGTCGAATACGAAATCGGCAGCGACGGTCGAATCGGGCATTGTTTTTTTTTCGGGGACCAGGCGCACATTTTACAACACCGGCGTTAACCAATATTCAGAACAATTAAGGCCGCACCCAAAGACCTGAATGGCCAAAGCGCGCAGAGTGCTTGCTTCATCAACGCAGTCGAAATTGTCGCGCAATGGTCATATCCAAAGGCATTGTCAGTGCCAACCCCCCCAGCACCGGCGCACAACTAATGGCGCACATCAGACAAACGAGCGTCGACTTGTTGGCGCTGAAGGCTGGGCATCGGGCGCTGGATTTGGGCTGTGGTGCAGGCATGGATGCGATCACAATGGGGCACTTGGTCGGCCCTACAGGCGAAGTACACGGTGTTGACTACGATGAGGCAATGGTCACCCAGGCGCGGGTGCACGCAGCGGCCGATGGTGTCAGCGCGTGGGTTACACACCACCACGCCAGTGCCAGCGCGCTGCCCTGGCCAAACGGTTTTTTCGATGCTAGCCGGAGCGAACTGGTTTTCCAGCACCTGCTCGATCCGGAACGCGCCTTCGACGAGTTGATGCGCGTGACCAAACCGGGCGGCCAATTGGTCGTCCTCGACGGTGACTGGGCCACACTCACCATCGACAGCGACGAGACGGAACTTGAACGCAGGCTGGTGCAGTTTAACGCCGCACACATGATGAATAATCCGTTTTCCGGGCGACACCTGCGTCGCATGTTTGCCAGTCGTGGATTTACCGATCTCACCATCGATGTACAGCCCGTGATCCTGGCCGATGTCGCGGCGGCGCGCCAAATGATGCGGTTGAACGCGCTTACCCGTGAGGCGCTGGCTACCGGTGTGATCGATGCAGGGGAGGCACAGCGCTGGGATGCCAGCCTTTCGCGCGCATCCGATTCGGGCGCGTTCTTCGCCAGCGTAAATATGGTGCTGGTATCCGGGCGCAAACCGCCGCGAAGGGCATCTGCAGGTGGCAATCAAAGGCAGACATAGCATGGATTCAAGACGGAAGAAAACCAGCTACAACGGCGTAGTTCACACCGGGCAGTGTTTTGGTGCAGCCGGTGATTTCAGTCAGAAAATCAATCCGAAATTTAAATCTCAGGCGACCATGATATTCACGCTGCCCCTCATGCCTGTTGGCTTCCCGGCCTTTCTGGAACGGCTGAACCAGGCAACGCCCAGTGAACTACTTTGAGCTCCCGCAGTATTGCGAAAGCTGTTTCCCAGCAATTGAACTTTTAAGGAGATTACATACATGAACCTCACACCTCGCCTGCGGCGTATTCTTCTCGCCAGTACGGCAATAGCCATGATCGCGACAGGGACGCCATCCCTTGCCGCGCAAAAATTTGACGCCAAAATTTCGAGCGCGATGGCAAAGGCGGGCGTTGAAAAAACGGGAGACGGATCGTACAAATTAATGCGACTTCCAGCGCAAATTGAAGTCATCAAGATTCTGGTTCGCTTCAACGATGGCAAGGCCCTGGATGGCATCCGCAGCGCGGGTGGTACGGTCAATTCTGTGCTGGGCAACATTGCCTCGGTCGCGATACCTGCTTCGTCATTGGGCCAATTAGTGGCGATGAATGAAATTCAATACATGGAATCGGAAAAAATGGTGCCGCAGCGACTCAGTTCAAGTGTCCCGGCGACGCGTGCCAATCTGATTCGTTCAGGCGTTTCGCCTGATCTGACGGGCGCAACCGGCGCCGGCGTGATCGTTGGAATCGTCGATGACGGGCTGGATTTCCGGCACCTCACTTTTCGCAATGCGAATGGCTCTACCCGGCTCCTCGGTTTATGGGATCAACGGGCATCAGGCGCAGCGGGCTCGCCGCCTGCGGGCTTTAACTACGGTGGCGAATGTACCGTTCAAATGCTTAATGACGCCATCGCCGGTACTGGAGGATGTACCCAGCCTTCGACCGGTAACCACGGCACCCACGTTGGTGACATCGCTGCCGGCAACGGGCAGCAGACCGGCAATGGTCAAGCCCCATATCGTTTCGTTGGCATGGCGCCAAAGGCAGATATCCTCGCATCCAATTCCATCGTAGGCGGTACAGGAGGCAGCAACTCGGTCGTCGATGCAATCGTCTGGATGAAGGCAAAGGCCGCGGCACTCGGCAAGCCACTGGTCGTGAACCTGAGTTTGGGTTCCTATTTTGGTGCGCGCGACGGAACGTCGAACTACGAACAGGCACTCTCAAACGCTGGTGCCGCGGGCGTCGTTGTCACATCAGCGGCAGGCAATGAGGGCTCCGACAAAATTGTTGCAACAGGGCAGATTTCTGCAGCCCAAACCACGTCCGTGTCGTTCACCTGGGCCAGGAGCGTTACGAAGGACCAGAGGATTGAAATTTGGTATCCAGGGGTGAATCAATATGCAATCAAGTTGACTGGACCTGCTGGATGCGCCATGCCCGATTTCGTCCTGGCAGGCACCGATCGGACGTTTACGTTGCCTTGTGGAACCATTGAGGTCAGCTCAACTGCGCCGCAAGCAAATAACGACGATCGCCAGATTCTGGTCGGCTTCACGATCAATTCTGCAAACCCGACCGGATTTCACGGCGATTGGACCTATGAATTGCGCGGCGATGCGGTCGCGTCGCCAAATACGCCCTTTACGTTAATTTGTGGTGAAGATAGCGGGGGACTACTGTTCACATCGAATACGCCTGCCGGTTTTACGCTGGGCATTTTGACCGATACGTCTACACCCACACGCACCATCTCTGTCGCTGCTTACAATACCAATTCCTCCTGGCTGACGGCGGGAGGCGTGCCGAATACGCCGGCGAATTACAATTTTGGCCCAATCAGCGATGTGGCGAATTTTTCCAGCCGCGGGCCACGTCGCAATTGTTCGAACCTGAGCAAGTGTCCGCCTGTCATGAAGCCGGAGATTGCAGCGCCCGGGGCCATGATCATGGCCGCGTTAGGTCAGGATGCAAAAACACCGTCCAATCCTGAGACCGTCGAGGCGGACGGCAAACACGTGGCCTACAACGGTACCAGCATGGCGGCTCCACATTTGGCTGGCGCTATCGCACTCATGTTGCAAAAAAATCCGAAGCTGACACCAGAGCAAATCAAACAGATTCTTTTCCAGAATGTACAAACCAATGGGTTTACCACGGGGTTGCCAACCTTCAATCCTGCCTCACCCTTGATGCCGGCAACGACCAATAACAACTGGGGCTACGGCATCCTTGATGCGCAGGCTGCGGTCAACGCCGTTTCCGTTGCAGGCACGCCGACCACCAATCCGTATACGGGACTATGGTGGATAGAGCGCGAATCCGGCTGGGGCATGAGTCTCACGCAGCGTGGCGCGATCCTGTTCATGGCCTGGTACACCTACGATTCGTCGGGCGCACCGGTCTGGTACGTCATCACCAATTGTCCGGTGGTGGGAACCGGTTGCACGGGGGATATTTTCACCGTGTCAGGCGGCGTCTCGGTAACGGTGCCGTGGAATAATCCGACGCTAAGTGTCTTGCCAGTGGGCCGGGGAACCTTCGCATTCAGTGATGCCAACAATGGCGCATTCACCTACACGCTCAATGGCGTTGCAGGCTTGAAGAACATTACGCGCCAGGTATTCGCGACGGGTTCCACGCCGCCAGCCGTCGACTACACCTCACTTTATTGGGCTGCTCCGGCCAATTCCGAGTCCGGCTGGGGCGTCTCCCTCACCCAGCAGTTCGGGATCATATTTGTCGCGCTGTACACGTACGACGCGAACAAGAAACCGATCTGGTACGTCGTCACGAATTGTCCCGTTGTCGGCAGTGGCTGCACCGGGCTTTTGTATCAGGTGAACGGGGGCCGAATTCCCACTGACGCATGGGGCGCGCCAGCGCTCGACGTGAAACCAGTCGGCAACATGACCTTGTCGTTCACCGACGCCAGCAACGGCACGATGAGCTTTACGATCAATAACGTCGCGGGCTCTAAAGTCATTACGAAGCAGATTTTCTGAGTTTGGGAGATGCCCTGAATTCGCAGGTGTATTTGATTTGTAGCGACACGATGGCTGTACTTGGCCACCAGGTTTTGTAGAGGGCACCTGGCCCAAATCTTTGATGAACCGGTTCAATTAATTCAATATTTTTTTGGAGACAACAATGAAGAAAACAGTCGGTGCCTTTCTGGCGGGTGTGGTTTTTGTGGTTGGTGCAAGCCCTGCGTTTGCGGATGATTTTCTGCTGCACAACGATACGCATCATGTCTTGAAGATCTTCGTCACGAAAGAAAAGGGTGGGAAGTGGAGTCCCAACTGGCTTAAGAAAGGCGGCGTCAAACCCGGTGAAACCTGGCATATGGAGTTTGCCAACCCAGGCAAAAATTGTGTTGTGGCCGTGAACGTCAAGTCGGACGACGGCTACGTGCATGACTACGACGTCAACTTTTGCAAGGCCACTGAAATTTTCATTTTGGACGACTCGATCGAGTACAAATAAGCGTCACGATTTTGTCGTTCACCAATATCAGGTGAACAGCGAGAATGAGGTGTGGCGCGCCGTCCAGCGCGAAAATGGCTGGAGACGCGCGCCACTGCTTGTGTTTTAAACTCAGTTGGATGGAACGGCGGCGACTCGCGCGTTACTTGTCACTCAGTGTGAAGGCACCGTCCCAATCTGCTCCAGGTTCGGTGGCGATGTATTCGCGCACGTAGCCAAGATAGATTTCGGCGATGCGCGCGTATCGGGCAACTGGGGCAAGTTCGGCGAAAATGGCTTCTGCCGTAGCCCACTTGCGTGCGCGAAATAGCGCCAAAGCGCGATGGTGGCGATCGACCAGGTTGCGCATCTCAAGATCGAGTTGAGCAGCTGGTCCGAGAGGCTGGAAAATGCGTACCGCCCTGGTCTTTCCAGAAACCCGTACTTTGTCCAGTTCGAGATAGACGACGTTGCGCGCATTCGCAGCCGTCGTTTCACCGACGATGATGGAGACCTGGTAACGCTTGGTAAGGCCCTCGAGTCGGGATGCAAGGTTCACGCCGTCTCCCAGAACCGTGTAATTCAGCCTCGTGGGCGAACCAATATTGCCAGCGACGACGCGGGCGGTATTTACGCCGATACCAACGTCGGGATTCGGCAAATGTTCCTCCGCCAATTCCCTGGCCAACTGGCGCATGCGCGCGTCGATGGCAAGTGCGGCGAGTACCGCGCGCTGCGGGTCATCGGAGCGTCCGATTGGCGCGCCAAAAAGTGCCATCACACCGTCGCCGGTGTATTTGTCGATGACCCCATCGTGCTCATCAACAATCGTATTGATTGAAGTGAGATAGCGATTGAGCAAACCGATGGTTAGGGCCGGGGGTTGATTTTCGCAGAGCGCCGTGAAATTGCGGATGTCAGTGAACAACACCGTGACATCGCGCTCCTCGCCGCCTAGCTCGATATTGTGCTTTAGCAACTGCTCGGCGACTTCGTGTGACGCAACCTTGCCAAGAATATCCCGCACTTGATCGCGCTCGGTCAGGCCCTTGGACATATTGTTGAAAGCAGTCGCGAGTTCGCCGATTTCGTCATTCTGATGCAACACGATGGGCTCGCCGTAATTGCCTGCGGCGACCTGCCGAGCCGCGAGTGCGAGCTTGCGAACGGGACGCGTAATACGGCGCGCAATGCGGATGCTGCCAACGAGCGTAATGAGCAAGCTCGCGCCGGACAAAAAAATCAACGCCAGCTTCAGGGTTTCGTACGGTTGCAACCCCTCTCGCACGGACCGCTGCAGCACCGCAAACACGCTGCTGTCGCCGCCATTGTCCCGGTCGCGATCAATGGTGGTGGCGAGTATTTCAAATTCTTCGCCTCCCAGCCGAATTGCCGCGCTCCTCTCATTGCGGGTCGAGATGCCGGCCGCCTGCTCCTGCAAATTTGTGCGGCTGTCTTGCGTCAATGTTGTTGCAAGAATTGCCGGCGGCCGCTTGTGGTCGCTACCGAGGAATGAAACGTCCAGGCCAGTGATGCCCTTGAGATCGCGGGCGGTCGAGTCGTCGATTACAAAACCGATCACCACCCACGCAATTGGCACTGGTGCCAGCACGGGAACGATGACCAACTGATAGATCGTGCCATCGATGATGCGTATCGCCGAGACAGTGCTTTTCCCTGCGGCTTCATTGATGAGAGCGGGGAATGCAAACGGCTTGCCGATCAGAGCTGGCTGCACAGTGTCGGCTGCAACAATGTTTGTCATATCGACAAGCGCCAGACGATTGGCTGAAATTCGTGCCCCATGATTTTGAAGGACGTCAACGATGGTGTCTTTGTCCCAGGTTGCGATTGCGTCACGGAAAGCAAAATCGCGCGTTAACACTGTCGTCGCGGCGACAAGCTGCTGCTCTTTCTGGTCCAGCAGGCGTTTGAATACGCGCGCGCCGACATTGAGCTCTTCGCGCAGATTGCGTCGCGCGTTTTGTTCGATCGCGTAGCTGATGGCGAAAAACCCCGCCAGCTGCACGAACATCAACAGTCCGACAAAAAATACAACAATGCGTTTTTCGAGACGCCCGAAATGAAAAAAATTCATTTCCCAGTGCTGGGCTTGGGCACGCCAGGATTTTGCGGCTTCAAGTTGAAGGCGAACGTTATGGCAGTCGATTCAACGGCGGATAACTTCAGCTTTTGTCGGGCGGGGGTAGCGGGTGGCGTTGTTCCCGGGTACCACGCGTGGACCTCATATTCACCAGCGGAGAGGCTGTCAAGTACGGCGATGCCACGTTTGTCTGTTTTGGCAAAAATCGGCGTATCGACGACCAGCATATAGGCGATCATCGAGTCGTGAATGTTGCAGCCCAACACGATCTCGCCGGGCATATCAAACAGGATCGGCTTACCGGGTACACCGGAATAAAGTTTGATTTCAAATGTCTTCGCGGGAGAAAATGAATAGACGTGGTGGCGCACCTTGTCGCGATTCGGAAAATTCACCATCGTCCCGGTTTGAATGACACTAACCGGCGGCACAAATTCCTTGTTGATCTGCTCAACGGAGACTTCCCGTTTCGGTCTGGTTGGCGCCACGCCCGAGACAATGTTTGCATACACGACTGCATCGACGAGTGGTTGACCGGTGGCGTCGTTTACTTGCGCCGATATTTGCCCGGCAATGCACTGTGCCGTGAAATTCAAAGCAGCGGCGACGAATGCAAAGTTGCGAAAGCTGCGTGAAAGCAAGTATGTTTTGTTAGGCATGAAGTTGGATACGTTTGAGAAACCCATCTGGATTATTTGGACACAACATCGCGTTTCATCGGGGCCAATATCCGCAACAGTTCATTTTTTGCGCTTTCCGATACCCCGGAGCGATTCAACGTGCCGCGCAGGATTTCCACCATTGCAAAAAACTCGGCTTCGGTAATGTCGAGCCCCTGATGAACAATTTTCATCGGGTCGCCCGTATATTTGCACGGCCCATCCGTAAGTGCACAAATATGTTCGGCTATTTTCAGCTTCAGTTTTTTCAGGTCGACCTTATCGAAACTACGTTTGGTCACAGGATCCGAGGCGGTAAGATCAATTGTCTGCTCGACAAACTGTGTGACGCCTTTTTCGCCACCCAGCCGCTCGTATAATGTCTCCGCAAAAACCGCCGGGCAAGTTGCGATTGTGCAAAAAACAAACAAGCCGATTCGCGAGTTGATTGAAATCATTAGGAGGAATCTCGAAATTAAGATAAAAGTTAACCGCAGCAGGAATTGTTCGGTGACGATAGCACCCTCGATATCGGTTTTCAAGGCCGCGTGACTCCGCCCTCCCGTCTCCAATAAATGGCAAAGCCATAATTTGCGTCAGCTTCCCGAGATCGAGTTGAGCCACTTTCGTCGTACTGGCGTTTTCGAAAAACTGTTTATAAATCATGTTTAGCGTTCGACATTACTCTTCATTCCCCCTAGTTTCTGGCGCAGTCTTCTGGTGCCTTTGGATCGGCATGACCGGCACAGCGCTCGCCGGCGAACGGCTGCTGGCGACGGGCGGCGTGAGCCAGATTGAAGGCGCTGCAGGAGGCGGCCTGGTTCCGTGGGCTGTCATCGCGGGTGACGGTACACGTGACCAGATTGGCTTCACTGCGTTTCATACCCGTATTGAGATTGATGATTTTCGCCTGCAAAGCAGCGGTGTAGCGGTGGGCTTGCATGACCGTTTGGAACTCTCCCTCACGCGGCAATTGTTAAGCCTGGGAACGACTGCACCCGGACAATCGATTCGGCAAGACGTTGTCGGTGCCAAGATCAAGCTCGTGGGTGACGCGGTCGTTGATCAGGATAGCTGGGTGCCACAAATTGCGGTTGGCCTTCAGTACAAGAGAAATCGCGATATGGCCGTCCCAACAGCGCTGGGCGCGAGGCATGACACTGGCACTGACTTTTATGTGTCTGCAACCAAGCTTTACCTGGCAGGCTTCGCGGGTAGAAATTTGCTCTTGAATGCCACAGTGCGCGCAACCAAGGCCAATCAGTTGGGGTTGCTGGGTTTCGGCGGTGACAAGCGTGACCGCTATCGAGCTGAATTTGAAACCTCTGCGGCAGTTTTTCTGACGGATTCCTTTGCGCTGGGTGCGGAATACCGGTTCAAGCCGGACAATTTGCGGGTTTTCAGAGAAGATAATTGCTACGATTTTTTTGCGGCCTGGTTTGTGAGCAAGCACGCGTCGCTGACGATGGCATACACGCGCCTCGGTCAGTTGGCTGACAAGAAGAATCAGAACGGCGTCTACCTTTCATTGCAACTCAGCCCTTGAGTTTGTGGATGTCGGGGCACCGCAGATAACGATGTTGCGGCGCACAAATCGTGCGCGACTTGTATAATCTGTGACCTGCTGCCGCGAACGATCCTCCACATGGCCGATATGCCGAAAACGCTTTACGACAAACTCTGGGACGCCCACCTCGTCCAGGAAGAGGCCGATGGTACGGCGCTAATTTATATCGACCGTCACCTGGTACACGAAGTTACCAGTCCACAAGCATTTGAAGGCCTTGAGATTCATGGCCGCAAGCTATGGCGCTTGAAATCCATTCTCGCCACGGCTGACCACAACGTGCCAACCACCGCGCGCAATGAAGGAATTGCGGACCCGGTTTCGCGTCTGCAGGTCGAAACGCTCGACAACAATATTGTCAAGTTCGGTGTCAAGGATTATTTCGGCATGCACGATTCGCGACAGGGGATCGTCCACGTCATCGGTCCCGAGCAGGGTGCGACGTTACCCGGGATGACCGTCGTTTGCGGCGACTCTCATACTTCCACGCACGGCGCATTTGCCGCGTTGGCGTTCGGCATCGGCACATCAGAAGTTGAGCATGTGATGGCAACGCAATGTTTGGTGGCCAAAAAATCGAAGTCGCTGTTGATTCGCGTCGAGGGAAAAGCAGGACGCGGAGTGACTGCCAAGGACATCGTGCTCGCCATTATTGGCAAGATTGGCACGGCAGGCGGAACCGGTTCCGCGATCGAGTTTGCAGGTTCAGCCATTCGCGCGCTGTCCATGGAAGGCCGCATGACGGTGTGCAATATGGCTATCGAAGCGGGTGCCCGCGCGGGTATGGTGGCCGCAGACGAAAAAACCATTGAATACCTGAAGGGCCGCGCGTTTGCGCCAAAGGGAGCAATGTTCGAACAGGCTGCCCGCTATTGGACGACCTTGCATTCAGACGTCGGCGCAACGTTCGACCGCATCGTGGATCTGGACGCCGCTGCCATCACGCCGCAAGTAACGTGGGGAACTTCACCCGAGATGGTCACCAGCATCACCGGGAGCGTCCCTGAGCCGGCAAAGGAGACGGATCCGGTGAAGCGCGAGGCGATGGAGCGTGCCCTGCAATATATGGGCCTCGATCCTGGAACGCTGATGGCCGACATCCGCATTGACAAGGTATTTATCGGAAGTTGTACCAATTCGAGAATCGAAGATTTACGCGCCGCTGCGGGTATCGTGCGTGGAAGGCATATCGCGGACAACATCAAGCTGGCGATGGTGGTTGCGGGCTCAGGACTGGTGAAGCGGCAGGCCGAAGTTGAGGGCCTCGACAAAATTTTTCTAGCAGCTGGTTTTGAATGGCGCGAGCCAGGTTGTTCGATGTGCCTGGGGATGAACGAGGATCGCCTTTCGCCGGGGGAGCGCTGCGCATCCACGTCAAATCGAAATTTTGAGGGTCGTCAGGGCGCCGGTGGACGCACGCATCTGGTCAGCCCGGAAATGGCAGCCGCAGCAGCGATTGCCGGGCGTTTCGCCGACGTTCGTCAAATTTTATAAGGAAACACGTGGATCCTTTTCGTCAACATACCGGGCTGGTTGCGCCGCTTGAACGTGCCAACGTCGATACCGACGCGATCATCCCGAAACAGTTCCTGAAATCCATCAAACGGACGGGCTTTGGCGAAAACGCGTTCGATGAGTGGCGCTATATGGACCTGGGTGAGCCGGGAATGAACAACAGCAAACGTCCCTTGAATCCCAATTTCGTGCTGAATCAGTCGCGGTATCTGGGGGCCACAATTCTGCTCACCCGCAAGAATTTCGGCTGCGGGTCTTCACGTGAACATGCGCCGTGGGCGCTACAGCAATTCGGCTTCCGCGCCATCATCGCGCCCTCGTACGCGGATATTTTTTTCAACAACTGTTTCAAGAACGGCCTGCTACCCATCGTGTTGACCGAACTCGAAGTGGACCACCTGTTTAATATCGTCAGTGCAACGGCAGGCCTGCAGTTGAGCGTTGATCTCGACCGACAAACCGTGCGAGTGCCCAGTGCGCAGGTATACATATTTGACGTCGAAGACTCCCGCAAGCAGTCGCTCCTGAACGGCTGGGATGAAATTGGTCGAACATTGCGGCATAGCGATAAAATTAAGTCGTACGAAACGGCACGCGCTACGCGCGAACCCTGGCTTTTCAATTGACGATCAAAAAATGAAAATCGCAATCATGGCCGGCGACGGCATCGGGCCCGAAATCATGGCAGAAGCGCTCAAGGTGCTGGATGTATTGCGTGGCGATGGCTTGAAAATTGAAACTGAATCGGCATTGGTGGGGGGTGCTGCGTATGACGCGCATGGACATCCTCTGCCTGCCGCAACGCTGAAACTGGCGAAAGATGCCGATGCCGTACTCTTTGGCTCCGTCGGCGGGCCGAAGTACGACTCCCTGCCACGCGAACCTCGGCCGGAAAAAGCGATTCTGGGGCTGTCAAGGAGTGCGATTTTTTTGCGAACCTGCGACCGGCAACTGTTTTCCCCGAGCTGGCCGACGCATCTTCGCTCAAGCACGAAATAGTCGCCGGGCTGGATCTGATGATCATCCGCGAACTGACGGGCGATATTTATTTTGGTGAGCCGCGCAGCATCTCTGGTGAAAAAGGCAATCGGGTGGGCATCAATACGATGCACTACACCGAAGCGCAGATCAGGCGCATTCTGCACGTAGGTTTTCGTACTGCACGTCAGCGCAAAAAACGACTGTGTTCGATCGATAAAATGAATGTGCTCGAGGCGATGCAACTTTGGCGCGACGTTGCAATTGAAATTGCGCCTGAATATCCCGATGTCGAGCTGACCCACATGCTGGTCGACAACGCCGCGATGCAGTTGGTGAGGAATCCCAAGCAGTTCGACGTGATGGTGGCAGGCAATATGTTCGGCGACATTCTCTCCGATGAAGCATCGATGCTGACTGGGTCGATCGGTATGCTGCCGTCTGCGTCGCTGGATGACGGTGCCAGAGGCCTGTATGAGCCGATTCATGGCTCGGCCCCGGACATTGCGGGCAAAGGTATCGCAAATCCGCTCGCGCAAATTCTGTCTCTGGCAATGATGATGCGCTATAGCTTTAACCTTCCCGATGTCGCCACTCGGGTAGAGACCGCCGTGCGGAAAGCCCTGGCATCGGGCCTGCGGACGGGTGATATTGCGAAAAAAGGCGAGAAGACTTGTAGCACCGGTGAGATGGGTGCCGCTGTGCTAGGGAATTTGTAGGTCCGGCAATGGTGGGATTTTCTGTGCACTTTGTGCCTGGAGTCCGCAAGAGTGCTCGATGTTCAATATCGCTTAAATAGCAGTGAAAAGGCAGTTAAGGGAAATCATGTCATTGTTAAAAGTTGGAATGATCGGTTGGCGCGGAATGGTCGGTTCCGTACTGCTGGATCGCATGCGCGAGGAAAAAGATTTTGCGTTGATCGAGCCCGTGTTCTTTTCCACCTCGAACGTCGGTGGTCAGGCCCCGGCAGAAGCGAACGGCGCAGCGCTGTTGGATGCGAAGGATATTTCGCATCTCAGACTGATGGACGTCATCATCACTTGCCAGGGCGGCGACTACACTACAGAAATCCATCCGCAGTTGCGGGCGGTAGGGTGGGGCGGCTACTGGATCGATGCGGCGAAGACGTTACGCATGAAAGAGGATGCGGTCATCATCCTCGACCCGGTCAACATGCCCGCAATCAAGAACGCGCTTGCTGCTGGCGTCAAAGACTTTATCGGAGGCAATTGCACGGTGAGCTGCATGCTGATGGGACTTGCCGGTCTATTCAAGGCCGATTTGATCGAATGGATGACTTGCATGACCTACCAGGCAGCGTCCGGCGGCGGCGCAACGCACATGCGCGAATTGCTCCTCCAGTTTGGGTTGCTGCACGCGGAAGTCAGCGTATTGCTGGATGATCCTCATGCCGCGATACTGGAAATTGATCGCAAGATTCTGGCGAGGCAGCGCGCACTTTCTGCGGACGAAACGCAATATTTCGGCGTTCCACTTGCAGGCAACCTTATCCCGTGGATTGACAAGGACATGACAGCAATGGGACAACCGGGGATGTCTCTCGAGGAGTGGAAGGGCATGGCCGAGACAAACAAGATTCTGGGGCGCGGCGATGGTTTCGCAAAACCGGCAACGCCGATCGACAGCTTGTGCGTACGCGTCGGAGCGATGCGTTGCCATAGTCAGGCGCTGACCATCAAGTTAACGCGAGATGTGCCGCTGGCAGAAATAGAGGCCATCATCGCAAACGACAATACTTGGGTTCGCGTCATCCCGAATGAGCGCGAACGCAGCATTCGAGAACTGACCCCTGCCGCAGTTACCGGCAGCATGCAGATTCCGGTGGGACGCTTGCGAAAATTGGCGATGGGTTCGCAATATCTGTCCGCATTTACAGTGGGCGACCAATTATTGTGGGGGGCGGCCGAACCGTTGCGGCGGATGCTTCGAATAGTTGTAGAGAAATAGTTTATTTATCAGATGGTTAGTCTATTTTTGCCAGGGAAAATACGTGAAAAGCGCATTCGCATGTTGAAAAATCGTCGAGTTTCGCTTCTAATGCTAGAAAGCGAATAAAGTTGCAACAATAACTCGTTGATGTTATTTTAATTTGTCCTCGAAAAATCGAAGGGTTGGGGTTTACGCATGAACCGTCCACCGAAAACAAAATTAGTCGTGGCATTGGGGGGAGCATTCTTGGCATTTTCCGCGTTGGCAGCTAACGCGGCGGGCTTAGGCAAACTCTCCGTCAATTCCGCACTGGGCCAACCTCTTGTGGCGGAGATCGAACTCGTTTCGCTCCAGCCCGGCGAGTTCGATGCGATCATCGGACGCGTCGCGAGCCCGGAATCCTACGGCGATGCCCGTATCGAGTATTCACCGCTACTGCGTCAATTGCGCTTTTCCACGGAGCGCCGCGCCAACGGCACGCCTATCCTGAAGATTTTAAGCAGTGCGCCGATCAACGAGCCGTTTCTCGACGTTCTCGTTGAGATGAATTGGCCGTCGGGAAGGCTGTTGCGCGAGTACCCGATCCTCCTTGATCCACCGGGATTCAATGAAGCGAGAATCGCGCCGCCGGTTGTCTCTGTTGCGGCAGTGAGGCCCTCCGCACCCGTGCAGCCTTCGGTGACATCAAACGCGGCCACATCACCGCCCGTCACCGGTTCGCCATCAGCGAAAGCCGAAACCGCGAGCGACACGTATGGTCCGGTCAAGCGCGGCGATACGCTGAGCAAAATTGCCAAAGAGATGAAGTCGGACACGGTTTCGCTCGAACAAATGCTGGTGGCGCTATATCGCGAGAACAAGTCGGCATTCATCGACAGCAACATGAATCGCCTGCGGACGGGACAGATTTTGCGGGTGCCCGCCGCGAGCGATGTCGCCGGACTATCCGAGAGCGAAGCGCGCAGCGAGATCAAAGTCCAGGTAGCAAACTGGAACGCGTATCGGGAGCAGGTTGCAGGCGCAGCAACCACTGCTCAGCCCAAGGCGGCGTCCAATGAGGTTACCGGCAAGATAACGGTTGCCAAACCGGAAGTGTCGGTGCCAGCAGCTGCACCTAAAGACCAACTCAAGATCGCCAAAACCGACGGCGCACCGGGCAAAGTTGGTAGCGCTGGAGCTGCCGGTGGACCGCAGGACCAGATAAACGCGCTTAAAGAAGAGAAGATTGCACGGGAAAATGCGCTGAAGGAAGCCAACTCGCGTGTTGCCGACTTGGAAAAGCAAATTACGACGATGCGTAAGCTGGCCGAAGTGAAAGGCTTGGGCGCTCCGGTCGACACAAAATTAGCCGCAAAGCCGGACGAAAAAACAGCTCCAAAGGCAGACGCCAAGCCCGTTGTGGCTGTGCCGCCGCCGGATTTAAAAGTTGCCCAGGTCGCCGCGCCACCGGTCGCACCCGTTGTTGCCGCAGTTGATGCCAGCAAAGCGCCTCCCAAAGCAGATATAAAGCCTGCTGATGCAACGCCGACACCGCCCCAAACGGATGTGGTTGCTGCGGCGAAACCAGCCGATGCAAAGCCTGTTCCGCCGAAAAAGGCACCGCCGCCCCCGCCGCAGTCCGACTTTATTGACGACTATGGGATGATCATTGCCGGTGGTACCGCCGCCGCACTGGGGATTGGTGGACTCCTGCTGTTCATGTCGCGTCGCAAGAAGAAAGGCGCATCCAGCAATACCAGCATGAGCAGAACCTCATCGATCATGCCGAGCGATTTGAAGCCAAATACAGTCACCGGCAACAAAGGCGGCGGTTTGGTTGATACCGGTAACAGCTCCTTCTTGACGGACTTTGACAAGACCGGCCCGGGCAGCATCGATACGGATGAAGTTGATCCTCTTGCCGAAGCGGACGTCTATATCGCTTACGGTCGCGATGCACAGGCAGAAGAGATTCTGAAAGAGGCTCTAGGTCGTGACAAGGGCCGCCATGAAATAACGCTGAAACTCCTCGAGATTTATCACAATCGCAAGAGCACGCAGGCGTTTGAGACCGTAGCCCGTGAATTCAAGGAAAGCGTCGGTGAGGCAAGCCCACATTGGGCCAAGGCTGCCGCAATGGGCGCGGCCATAGATCCGCAGAACACGCTATACGCGGGTAGTGGTGCCGCGTATGCAACGACCGGGGCATTCGTGGCGGGTGTCGCCGCGGTGGCAGCAGCGCCAGTGGTCGCAGACCATGTGTCTCCACCGGATCTCGATTTTGATCTGGGATTTTCGGACATGCCAGGAGCACCTGCTTCAGCGATCGATATTTCCGCCCCTAATAGTGACCAACCAGCGCCATTGGGTGGAACCGATTTTGATCTCGATCTGGATGCGTCCGCTGGACCAGCTTCGCATGCAGACATTGGTTTGAAACCGGGCGCGCCAGGTGGAGGGCTGGATTTTGATTTGACGCTTGATGAGCCGCCGGTCGTTGCGGCACCCGTGGCCGAGACTTCGTCCTTTGATTTTGACCTTTCAGCGTTGTCGCTCGACGAACCATCGCATCTGGCGACCCAAAAGATGTCTGCAGTGCCGCAAGAGCAATTTGCCAAGACCGCCTTACCAACTTCGAAAGCGCCATCATTCAGCGATTTGAGTCTCGATCTCGACGGACCCGCAGCATCCGGCGGTGCGGACAGTGGGGCAGCGGCAACCAAGCTGGAACTGGCCAAGGCCTATGTGGAAATCGGCGATAGCGAAGGTGCGAAGGAGATTTTGCAGGAAGTAGCGCGCGAAGGATCTGCGGCCCAGCAATCCGAGGCAAAAAAACTACTCGCTGGCCTTTGAACTTTTCGATGTTTGGGAATTAGGGCGCGGCAACGCGCCCTTTGTTTTTTTGGTGGAGATGTATGCGCGTCGCACTCGGCCTGGAATATCGCGGCACTCAATACTGTGGCTGGCAGACCCAATTGGCCGGATGTGCAGTACAGGATCACCTTGAACGCGCGCTCGAAAAATTCCTGGGTGAGTCTGTCGGCACAATATGTGCCGGGCGGACTGATACCGGCGTGCACGCCCTGCTACAAGTGGTGCATCTGGACACTGACATAAAACGGGAAGATATGTCCTGGGTGCGGGGCACCAACACCGGTCTTCCGACCGACATTCGGGTGTTATGGGCGAAACAGGTCGCGCCGGACTTTCATGCGCGATTTTCTGCGGTGTCACGCACCTATCGCTATCTGCTGCTCAACGACCCGGTCGATTGCGCCACGTTTAACGGCATGGTCGGCTGGTTTCACACGCCTCTGGACATTGAAAAAATGCGGGCTGCCGCCAAAATGTTGTTGGGTGAGCACGATTTTTCTGCCTACCGTGCGGCCGATTGCCAAGCTAAGTCTCCTGTCAAAACGATGCTGGAGACGAGCATTGAGCCTCTGGCGCGTGGCGGCTGGGAAGCGGATAACGAACAATTGATGGTCTTTACACTGCGCGGCAATGCTTTCTTGCACCATATGGTACGCAATATCGTCGGCGAACTCGTTTACGTCGGTTCCGGTCGGCGAAGCCTTGCCGAATTTCGCGAGATTTTCGATGGGCGCGACCGTACGCGCGCTGCCCCGACGTTTGCGCCCGACGGTCTCTATCTGTGCAGTATCGAGTACGATGAACGTTTCGGCCTGCCGGCCGTCCGCATACGCCACCCATTCGGATTGTAAAGATGACACGCACACGCACCAAAATCTGCGGCATCACGCGTATTGAAGACGCGCTTTGTGCCGCGAGCGCAGGTGCCGATGCCATTGGACTGATTTTTTATGCAGGCAGTCAGCGAGCTGTGACAATCGAGCAGGCGATACCCATCTCAAATGAGTTGCCGCCGTTCGTGTCGACTGTGGCGCTGTTCGTAAATGCACCGCAAAAAGAGGTCGATGACGTGATTGCCCGCGTGCGACCCACAATCCTGCAGTTTCATGGTGATGAAAATCCGGGTTTTTGTTCGCAATTTGGCATGCCATTTCTCAAGGCCATCCGTGTCGGCGGAAAGATGACCGCCGACGATTTGTTAGAATACGCAGAGAAATTCAGCGCTGCGCGCGCATTGCTGCTGGACACCATGTCACACGGGTTGTACGGCGGCAGCGGCAAGGTTTTCGACTGGCAGGTGATACCCCATGAAATGCGACACCATATCGTTCTTTCAGGCGGATTGCAGGCGGACAATGTGGCTGGCGCGATTCGGATGATCAAGCCTTGGGCGGTGGATGTTTCGAGCGGCGTTGAGGCGCAAAAAGGTGTGAAAGACCACGCCATCGTACGCAGATTTATCGAGGAAGTAAGAAATGCAGATGCAAGCTGAAAACTACAATTTTCCCGATGCCAAGGGGCATTTCGGGCCTTATGGCGGCGTATTCGTGGCCGAGACCCTCCAAGCCGCGCTGCTTGCGCTAACGATCGAATACGAAAAGGCCAAGGCGGACCCGGCTTTCGCGGCGGAAATTCAATACGAACTCAAACATTACGTCGGTCGCCCAAGTCCGATTTATCACGCGAAGCGTCTGTCCGAAGAACTAGGTGGTGCGCAGATTTACCTGAAGCGCGAAGACCTGAACCATACCGGCGCGCACAAAGTGAACAACACGGTCGGGCAGGCAATGCTTGCACGGCGCATGGGCAAGCGGCGCGTGATCGCGGAAACGGGGGCCGGGCAACACGGTGTTGCGACGGCGACCGTTGCGGCGCGTTATGGTATGGAGTGCGTCGTGTACATGGGTAGCGAAGACATCCGCCGCCAGGCGCAGAACGTGTATCGCATGAAACTGCTCGGCGCGACGGTCGTGCCGGTTGAAAGCGGGTCAAGAACCCTGAAAGATGCCCTGAACGAAGCCATGCGCGATTGGGTTACCAATGTAGAGACTACGTTTTACATCATCGGTACCGTAGCCGGGCCGCACCCCTATCCGATGATGGTTCGCGATTTTAATTCCGTTGTCGGCAAGGAATGCCTCACGCAGATGCCCGAGATGATCGGACGCCAGCCCGATGCGGTTTTGGCTTGTGTTGGCGGCGGCTCCAATGCGATGGGTATTTTCTACGACTACATTCCTGATCGAAACGTGCGTCTGATCGGTGTCGAAGCGGGTGGCGACGGCGTTGCTACCGGCAGGCATGCGGCATCGTTGACGGCGGGATCGCCGGGAATTCTGCACGGCAACCGCACTTATCTCATTCAGGATGCCAACGGCCAGATTATCGATACGCATTCCGTATCCGCCGGTCTCGACTATCCGGGAGTGGGCCCGGAACACGCATGGCTTAAAGACACCAAGCGCGCCGAATACGTTGCGATCAACGATGATGAAGCGCTCGCTGCTTTCCATCGCCTTTGCCGTACCGAAGGCATCATCCCCGCGCTGGAATCGAGCCACGCCGTTGCAGAAGCCATGAAGATCGCACCCGGCATGGCTAGGGACAAAGTGTTGCTGGTGAATCTTTCCGGACGCGGTGACAAGGATATGGCGACGGTGGCGGAGCGCTCACAAACCGTTAGCGGTGTTCCCCAGTAATGTCGCGCCCAGTGTCGCGAATTGCCAATACGTTTGCACGCCTCGCGAGCGAAAAGAGAAAAGCGCTCATCCCATTCGTCACAGCGGGGGACCCGTCCCCGATGATCACCGTACCACTGATGCACGCGATGGTGGACGCCGGTGCCGATATTATCGAACTGGGGGTGCCTTTTTCAGACCCGATGGCCGACGGCCCGGTCATACAGCGATCATCCGAGCGTGCCCTCAAGTTTGGCGTCGGCTTGAATGATGTTCTTGCTTATGTCGGTGAATTCCGCAAAACCAACCAGATGACTCCCGTTGTTTTAATGGGCTACGCGAATCCAATTGAACGCATGGGGATGAAGGTGTTTGCCGAGCGTGCGTCCACTGCCGGTGTGGATGGCGTGCTGGTGGTGGATTATCCGCCCGAGGAGAGCCTTGGATTGCTCGAAACCATGGATGCCGCCGGTATAGACGTCATCTATCTGTTGTCGCCGACGTCATCGCCCGAGCGCATCAAACTGGTGTCGGCGGCCGCACGCGGATACATTTACTACGTCTCGCTCAAAGGGGTTTCCGGGGCTGCCAACATTGACACGAGCGATGTCGAATTGATGATCGCAAAAATAAAGGCGCAGACGAAATTACCCGTTGGTGTCGGCTTCGGTATTCGCGACGGCGACACCGCCAGGCGCATTTCCCGTTTCGCTGACGCCGTCGTTATCGGCTCGCGAATCATCCAGGAAATGGAAACGGCAACACCGGACACGGCTGTGGAAAAAGTACGCGAATTGCTCGCAGACATTCGCAAAAAGATGGATTCATGAGCTGGTTCAGGAAGCTGCTTCCGCCGAAGATCAAATCCAACAGTACCGCGCCAAAGAAAGCGGTACCGGAAGGATTGTGGAGCAAGTGCCAATCGTGCCAGGCGACGCTTTATTTCACCGACCTCGAAAACAACCAGCATGTTTGCCCCAAGTGCAATTACCACAACCGGATTTCGGCGCGCGCGCGACTCGATATGTTTTTCGATCCCGAAGGCCGGGCCGAGATCGGCAGTGAAGTGGTACCCATCGATACCCTAAAATTCAGGGACAGCAAAAAATACGCCGAGCGTCTCGAAGATGCCGAAAAAGCGACCGGCGAAACCGATGCGCTGGTGGTGATGCAGGGCACCGTTCTCACCGTGCCTTTGATCGCAGCGGCGTTCGAATTCAATTTCATGGGTGGTTCGATGGGTTCGGTCGTCGGCGAGCGTTTCGCGCGGGCCGTCGAAGCGTGCGCTGACGAGAAGATGCCGTTTGTGTGCTTCACGGCTTCGGGTGGTGCGCGCATGCAAGAGGGCCTGCTTTCGCTTATGCAGATGGCCAAAACGACCTCCTGTCTGCATCAACTTTCCAAAGCGCGGTTGCCGTTTATATCCGTGCTGACTGACCCGACGATGGGCGGCGTCTCTGCGAGCTTCGCGATGCTGGGCGATGTCGTCATCGGCGAACCCGGTGCCCTCATTGGTTTTGCCGGTCCGCGGGTGATCGAGCAGACGGTTCGCGAAACCCTGCCGGAAGGTTTCCAGCGCGCCGAATTTTTGCTCGAAAAAGGTGCCATCGACATGATCGTTGACCGTCGGCAGATGCGCGCCAAAGTCGCGCAATTGGTGACGCTTTTGCAGAAAGAACCAGCACCGGTGATCGCCGCGATTTAACACGAAGAACCCCTCTGGTATTGCCGTTCGGAGCCTTTTCGGCCTGCTAGGCCCGCCGGTGCTTGGGTTTGAATTTTCTGCAATCTCGATGCGCATTTTTCTGCGCAAGTGTTTTATCGCGGGGTGCAGATTCGGCAAGTTTCGGCCCGATATGCGCCCCAGCCCTGATCCAGTCGCGTTTGAAGAAACTCTGGACGGAACTTACCCTCGTCGCTAAGGCGGCCAATGGCGCGGAGGCACTCGCGCTGTTCGAAGAATGCGAACCGGATGTGGTACTCGGGCTTCGGGATCAGGCTGACCTCAAGCTGAAAGGTCGCCCGGAGACGTTGCCGGTCAGTCGCAATTTCACGCATCTGTTCAAGCAGATGTAGCGCCCTTCGAGCAGACACGCTTCAGTGTCTGATCCGCTGGAAAACCAGCGTGATTCGCGTTCGCTCAAGGCACCGTATTGCGCGGACCTGTGGCGCGGGCATTGATGTTGCCCTCAACGTACAATGCAATCACCATGGGCATCCCCCGGAACGCTGGGCAAACTTCCTTACCGGAGTCACCACCGGTCGGGAATGGTGCGTCCGAACACGAGACCCTGCTCAAGTACGAGGCGATTCTGAACAATGCTTCTGTCGGCATCGCTTTCACGAAAGATCGCGCGTTCCAGCATGCAAATCGCGCGTTTGAGGAGTTGTTTGCCTGGCCCGCTGGTGGACTTGTCGGGCAGTCCGGCATGGCCGTTTGGGGCTCAAAGGAAGAATACGCCGAGGTTGGGAGCGTCGTTGGCCCGTTGCTCTCGCAGGGCAGATCGGTCGAGCTTGAACGCCGGATGAAGCGGCGCGATGGTACGTTGTTCTGGTGTCGACTTCAGGCGAGACCCGTCGACCCTGTCAATCCCGTGACCGGCGGCACCATTTGGATCATCGAGGATGTGGCTGAGCGCCGCCACGCGGTTGAGCGTCTGCAACAGTTGAATGAGGAACTTGAACGGCGGGTGAAGGAACGCACAGAAGAATTGGCGCGCGCAAACGACAAACTCAAGGGGGAAGTAAACGAACGCCTCCACGCCGAGGAGCGCGCGCGCCACCTTTCGCTTCATGATGAATTGACGGGATTGCCGAACCGGCGCCTCATGCAGGACCGCCTTGCTCACGCGCTTGCACAGGCGCGCCGGGAAGGTTGGCAGGTGGCGGTGATTTTTCTCGATCTTGACCGGTTCAAGAATGTCAACGACACATTGGGTCACGCGGCAGGGGACGAGGTGTTGCGCGAAATGGCGAGACGACTTACGGCCATCTTGCGCGACAGCGACACGGTTTCGCGTGTGGGTGGCGATGAGTTCGTGGTCGTGCTGTCACACACGCAGGTCGAAACCGATCTTGCGCCCATCGCGGCAAAACTGATGGCGGAACTGAGTGCGCCCTGTACCGTCGGGGATCGCGAGCTGCACGTTACGCCGTCCATCGGTGTAAGCGTGTTTCCTGATGACGGCGACGATCCGGCGAAGCTGCTTAGTTATGCCGATGCAGCGATGTATCACGCGAAGGCTACCGGACGCAGAAACGTGCAGTTCTATGCGGCGACCATGAGTGCCGCGTTGCAAGCGCGGCTCAAGCTGGAAAACGATTTGCACTTCGCCGTTTTGCGCAATGAGCTGGAACTCTTTTACCAGCCACGCATCGATTTTTCTTCCGGTATGGTGATCGGCTACGAGGCATTGCTGCGATGGAATCATCCGCAGGACGGCGTGATTGCGCCCGGCGCATTCATCCCGATCGCAGAGGACAGTGGACTCATCATTCCCATCGGCGAATGGGTGATTCGCGAAGCGTGCCAGCAGATGAAACGCTGGCGCGAGGCTAATTTTGCGGTGCAATCGATGTCCGTGAATCTCTCTGCGCGGCAGTTTTTCGATAGCAGCCTGCCGGAACGTGTTCACCAGGCGCTGCTTGAATCGGGGATGCGTCCCGAGCAGCTTGAGCTCGAAATCACCGAGAGTATCCTGATGGCCAATACCGAGGAAACGATGAGCCTTTTTGCGCAGTTGAAGCGGCTCGGTGTCAAACTTTCCATCGACGATTTTGGCACCGGTTTCTCAAGTCTTGCCTATCTCAAGCGCTTCCATGTCGATAATCTGAAGATCGATCATTCCTTCGTTCGTGACATCAGTACCGACCCGGATGATGCCGCAATCGTGCGCGCGATTGTCAATCTGGCGCAGAGCCTGCAACTGCGTGTGATTGCGGAAGGTGTGGAAACCCGTGAACAGCTTGATTTTCTGGCGGCATGTGGATGCCAGGAGGCACAGGGTTTTTATTTTGCTCGTCCACAGCCGGCAGCGGCGGTCGAACTTCGCGCGGCTTCATCGCGTGGCTGGATGTAACGTGCAAGGAAATTTTTTATTCCGGATTGGATCGCGAAACTGCGCCACGACATTTGCCTGGCGCGGTATGTCATTGTGGATTCGTGTCAGCTTGCTCGTTGTCGGCATGGGTGTGCTGCTGATCCCTGCTATTGGTATTGCCGCCCTCAGCGCCCGCGATCTCGATACGCAGTCGCTCGAGCGAAGGGTCGCCGATGACCCCCACGCGGCGATACGTGAAGGCACAATATGGCAACAACAGGGATTGACGAGTGGCGATAAGTCCCAGCAGTTGCGTGCGCTGCGCCTTCTGGTGATGGCGACAGCGCAGTTGGAGGAATCCATCCAGCTTGCGAAACTGGCGCAGCAAGGGTTGGCTCTCGCGCGGGAATTGCGGGAACCGCAGGCGGAAAGTGAGTTTCTCGCCGCCAAAGCAGTGGCGCTCTCGTCGGAGGGAAAATACCTCGACGCGCAGGTGGAGTTCGATGAGGCGATCAGCGTAGCGGGGAAGGCGGAACTGACGCGCGCCGTGACCGGCGTGATGGTTTCCAAAGCGTTCGTCTATGGGCTGCTCGGTCGTGACACTGATTCACTCGATCTGCTGTTCAAGGCACATCAGCGGTATGTGGAAATGGGTGATGACGAAAGTGCCCGCAGCACCATGTCAGCCATCGGCAACGCCTACACCCACGACCGCGCCAGCCGCGAAGATCTTCTGAAAGCATTGAGTTATCACCAGCAATCCATCAAGCCGGACGCGGAAAAAAACCGGCGGCACGACCTGGGCACAGTCTATTTCAATATGGGCGTGGTGTATCAGCGCCTGAAGGATCTGCCCAAGGCAAAGCTCTTTATACAAAAAAGCATCACACTTTCCCGCTCGCTGAATGACCAGATCGGTATGGCATTTGGCAAATATCGGCTGGGCGTGCTGGCGGGAGAATCCGGCAAATGGGATGAAGCCCTCACGTATCTCGACAACGCGATGCCGGAATTGACCAAGGCCGGCGATGCCACCATGATCTTCAATGTTCATCGCGCTCGCGCCAAGGCGTTTGCATACCTTGATCGGCGACGTGAAAGCCTGGATGCACTGGCCAAGTCCGATGCAATTCGCAAGGGTATTGAATCGCCCTGGATCGAAGCCACCTACCTGAACGCGGCGGGCGAGGTATACGCGAGGCTGGGGGATTATGAAAAAGCCTACCGAAGCCAGGTACTCCTGCTCGACGCTGAGCGTCGTAGCGTCACTGAGGCGCGCGAAAAAGATGCAGCGGAAGTGCAGACGAGATTTGAAGTGAAGCAAAAGGAGGCCGAGAACGCCCTACTGCGTGCCCGGGAGCGTGAATCCGATGCGCGCAGCGTAGCGCTGGTGCTGGCGCTGGTCTTGTTGTTGTTCGTGCTCGGCGGGTTGGGGCTTTACTTATTCCGCCAGGGCCAGCAGAACCGGCGATTTTCCAACCTCGCCATGCGCGACGACCTGACGGCGTTGCCCAATCGTCGCAGCATCCTCGAGTTCGCACGTGTCCAACTGCGCGCCAGCCGCGTGGGCGACATGCGCATGTGCCTGGCGCTAATCGATATCGACCATTTCAAAAGCATCAATGACGAGTGTGGGCACGCGGTGGGCGATGCAGTGCTGGCGGCGTTTGCAGAGCTCTGTTCCCAGCAGTTGCGCAGCAACGACAAGCTTGGACGCTACGGCGGCGAAGAATTCCTGCTCATCATGCCGGGTTCGGATCTCGCCCAGATACCGCAGGTGTTTACCCGCCTTCGCGATAGCATCCAGTTGATGCAGGTCCCCGGCCTGCCACCAGGAAAATCGACGACGTTCAGCATGGGTGCCGTTGAAGTGACCGGACCCGCGGATGATCTGGACAAGTTGATCAAGCGTGCCGACGACGCCCTGTATCGCGCCAAGCAGGGCGGGCGGGATCGGTTTGAATTAGGGAGGTGACCATCCTTTGTTCCAACTCCTTTGCGAGAGCGTCAGGGAAGGAATTCGCGTCCCGTGGGACGCGCCTGCGGAAAGTTTGGCCTATGCGGTCGGCAACTCACCCTACGAGGGGCCGACAGGCCGGGAGAGGGAAGCCATCGTCACAGTGTTATGGAAAGGTCAATACGCCCGGCGACGGCCTGATCAAAATGGAGAGTCTCGTCGGATTCTGGCGGACCGAATCGTGTCGCTTGAACTCCCCCTGGCTGTTCCTCGGCCCCATGATGCGAGCAAACGCATAGCCTGATTCTCATCCCGGCAATAATTAGCGTACCAGACATTTTTTACTCTCATCCACCAAATGTTGGATGACACCCTGTCAACGCCAACCGCACAATTTACAGCGCCCCCCGGGACAAGCATTGCCTGCCAGGCAACGGGCACCACCGTATGGCAGGAGAAAAATGGAGGGATGGCATGCGGGATGCGTAGTCTCTACATCCCACAAATCAAATCCTACTTGTGTGGGTAGGGACATGGCAAAAACGCTTTGTTATCGTTCCTTCCATGGAGACGTACCCGATGGGCAGGTGGCCAAGCTCACACGCGTCGGCGTATTGCAACTCGCGGATGTTCCGCTGTTCTTTTTCCGTTAGTCGCGTGACCCGTCAGAAAGGCTCGTATGAATACGATGAAATCGATACTGCTAGTGGCGAGCGTCAGTTTGGCGGGATTGGCGTTGTCGTTATGCGCTTGTGTCTTCTCAAAGGGTTGCCCGCCGGCAACGGCTGAAACGCCGGGCCAATGTACAGTCATGCATCCAGAATAAAAATGCCCCGATATGCGCCGCGTCGGGATGAGATTTTTTGTTCAATCCACAGCAAGACGAGGCTGACGATGCGTACTAAAATGATCCGCCGTCGCATTCCTTTGTCGTGGCTGACGGCTCTTTTGCTGGTGCTCCTTGGGGTCGCGATGCCCGCCGCCGCTACACCGCAAACCGTTGTTGACGAAGCCTGCCCGAAATATGCCGTCGATATTGAAGCCTTCGCCACTTGCCTGGGGGACCGGGTGGTAAAGCCGACCCGCGAAGCGCTGCCGATTGCCCCGCGCGCGCTGATCGACGACGAGGGAACCCCGCTTCCGTCCTCCGCAGCAGCGATTCCACAAGACCCGCTCGCACAAACCCGTCACGGCCACTATCTCACTGCGCTTGAGGCGCATCAGGCGAAGAACTGGCTCAGGGAATCGGTACTGTTCATCGATGTACGTGACGATGCCGCCGCAATGGTCGGTGGACTGCCGCAAAACGTGGATTTCCATTTGCTGGTGATGCGTCCCAGCCGAGGCCGGCAGGTTGCAAATCGCCAATGGATTTGTCGGGGCCGTCAAACGGGCGCTTGTCAGCCGTGGCCTTAATCATGACACACCCATCTTTGTGATTTGCACCAACGCACGCCTATCGGCTCTCGCGGCAGATCTCCTCGCCCAGACCGGCGTGCCGCATGTTTTTGTGGTGCGCGGCGGTATCGATGGCGAAGTGTCCGCCGAAGGAAAGTCAGTCGGTTGGCGCGCCGCGCGGCTGGAATTGAATGGGCGATAAATTTTAGTGGCTTGAACTCCCGATGAACAACATCACCCACACATCTGCCTCGGCGGGAATGGCCGCGACGCATAACGGCATTGGCACGCTGGCCATCAGCGGCACACCCACCGCTACGGGATCATTTACGGTCACACTCACCGCAACTGACAACGCCGCCGGCACGCTCAAACCGAACGCAACTCGTACCATTATCAATGGTCAAGTGGCGAGCAACGCGTCGGCGGTATTGGGGGGCAATCTCACCGTTGCGCGGCGGTCAACGGCGGGGACGTGCGCTGGGGAAATAACCGCGCGGGACAATTGGCCGACGCCTACAGTAGCCCTGCGCGTCAACCCGTGACCGCCCTTTCTTTTCGCATTTTCAAAACACCGTTGGTACCGATCATATCTTTCTTGTTGGATTGACGATAAATCAGCGACTTCAGGCTCGACACCTTTGCAACATTTCCAGCAAACTCTAGCACTGGCGAGCATCTTCAGACACATATGCGCCACGATGCGCGTGGATGCTGGTGTTTGCACTTAAAATTTGCCACTGCGAGCCGTTGTCAACGGCCCGCCCCACTGTGAAAGATCAGGCGAGCGTTGACGGGCCGTTACTCGCCCTGTCCCTGTATTACCCCGCTTATAATTGGCGCTTGCCACTGCCGCTGCGCACCATGAACCTGCTCGCTCTCGAGACCTCCACCGAACGCCTCTCCATCGCAATCCTGCGCGGCGATCAATCGTTCGCGCGCGACGTCGAAGCCGGGCAGCGTCATTCGGAATTGGCTTTGCCGCTGTTGTATGAGTTGCTCGCCGAGGCCGGTCTCACGCTGCGTGAGTTCGATGCCATTGCATTTGGGCAGGGTCCGGGCTCGTTCACCGGTGTGCGCATCGCATGCGGACTGGCACAAGGCATGGCGCTGGGTATCGGCAAGTCGTTGGTACCGGTTCCCACACAGATGGCGTTGGCTGAACAAACGGCGGCAGAACAGGCAATCGTCGCAATCGATGCGCGCATGGGCGAAATTTATTTTGCGGCGTATCGACGCGACATATCGTTGGCCCCCGGATGGCAGGCGGAGGTAGCCCCTATGCTGGTGAAGCCCGACGCATTGCCCGCGATTGCGGGACCGGGATGGTCGGCGACGGGCAGTGCCTTTGACCTACCCGTGCTGAATGATTATTTGATGGCGCGTTACGGCGGCCAGATCGCGAATGTGCTTTACGGCGAGTTGCCGCGCGCTTTGGCCGTTTTGCAAATCGCTGCGCGGCAACTCGCCACTGCGGGCCTTGAAAGCGCGATCGCACCGGAGCACGCCGCGCCACTTTATCTGCGTAACAAAGTCGCGATGACCATCAACGAGCGCCGCGAGCACCATGCGGCCAAGGCGAGCGCAGTCTCCTGAATTGTCATCATGAGCGCCCTGCCTTCAACACCACCAGTCCCAGAATTGTCATACCTCGCCATGTGCGAACACGATCTGGCGTCGGTCGCGGCGATTGAAAAGGACGTGTACATATTCCCGTGGACGATAGGCAATTTCCGGGATTCCCTGTTGAGCGCGTATGACTGCTGGAGCTGCTGGGCGCACGGCGAGCTGATCGGCTATGCGATCGTGATGGCCGCACTCGATGAGGCGCACCTGCTCAATTTTGCAGTCGCAAGCCGCTGGCAGCAGCGCGGCGTGGGCGCGCAATTTTTGCAGTTCCTCATCGATCAAGCGCGCAATACAAAGCGTGACATGCTCTATCTGGAAGTGCGGCCTTCAAACGCGGCCGGTGTGCGGCTGTATGAGCGATTCGGCTTCAAGCAATTGGGCGTCCGCCGCGATTATTACCCCGCAATGACCGACCGCGAAGACGCTTTGTTTATGGGACTAAATATTGCGAGGAAAATTCTTTGACCATGCGTACCCACGAAGATTATCTGCGCGAACTCGAATTGCTGGACACGTTCCAGCAATTGGGGCGAATCCCTACTGAAGCGGTGAAGGCATCTGCTGAAGTGGCAGCCAGCATTGCAGTAAAAGATGAACGCATAAACACGAGCCGTCCACCGTTGCAGGCAGCAAAAACGGCAGCCGTGACGCCAATAACGATTGACCCGGCGCGTGCCGCGCGCATAGCGACGATGGACTGGGCGGCGCTAAGGGCTGAGACCGCCTCGTGTAGCGCCTGCGGGCTTTGCAAACAGCGCAAGCAAGCCGTTTTTGGCGTTGGTGCGGAATCTGCAGCATGGCTGTTCGTGGGCGAAGGGCCGGGTGCCGAGGAGGATGAGCAGGGCGAGCCGTTTGTCGGCCAGGCCGGCAAGCTCCTCGATGCGATGCTGGCTGCCGTCAGTTTGCAACGTGGACGCGAGGTGTATATCGCGAATGTCGTCAAATGTCGTCCGCCCGGCAACCGAACGCCGACGCTTGACGAAGCGGCGGCATGCGCCCCGCTACTGGATCGTCAGATCGATTTGATCCAGCCAAAGTTAATCGTCGGCCTCGGCAAAACGGCCGTCATTCGCCTGACGGGATCCGATGCAAGCATGGCCGCGATGCGGGGCGCAGTGCACCGCTATCGCGACATTCCCGTCGTGGCAACCTACCATCCGGCGTATCTTTTACGCAGCCTGACCGAGAAACTAAAAGGGTGGGAAGACATGTCGTTGGCGAGGCGGGAAATGGCCAAGCAAGTCGCAATACAGAGTGAAAATGGGTGAGCGTCGAAAAATGGTCTCGCGCGCACTCTTGCAAAAGGCATAATCAGCCCTATTTATCGGCTGCGGTACCGCAACTTTTTTGGGATCGCACCATTTTTCAGGAGAACTTCATGCGCAAATTGGCATTGCTTTTTGGCTTGACCGCGATACTCGCCTTATCCGGCTGCGGCTATAACGACTTCCAGTCGAAAGATGAGGGCGTTAAGAAGGCTTGGGCGGAAGTGTTGAATCAATATCAGCGGCGTTCCGACCTGATTCCCAACCTGGTTGCCACCGTCCAAGGCTATGCGCAACAAGAGAAGGACGTATTTCTCGGCGTGGCCACGGCGCGCGCCAAGGTCGGGCAGATGAATATCGGCGCGGATATAGTCAACAATCCACAGGCGTTGCAGAATTTCCAGAAGGCGCAAGGTGAGTTGTCCAGTGCCTTGTCGCGTTTGCTGGTCGTGGCTGAGGCGTATCCGCAATTGAAATCAGACGCCAACTTCCGCGAGTTGCAGTCGCAGCTCGAAGGCACAGAAAACCGCATTACCGTGGCAAGGAAGCGCTTTACAGATGCGGTGGAGTCTTACAACATTCTGACGCGTCAATTTCCCACCAACCTGACGGCCATGTTGTTTAGTTACTCAATCAAGCCGCAGTTTACAGTGGAGAACGAGAAAGCCATATCTACCGCGCCTAAAGTTGATTTCGGTGCCAAGCCTGCACCGACACCGGCGGTTGAGCCTCCGGCACCGGTCCCGTCCGCGCCCAAGAAGTAAGTCGCTCACGACCGACAGTCTGGCAACGTGCAAATGAATTTTGTCGCCCCTGTCAAGGTGGGGGCGCAATATTTTTCCCGGCGACCACGGTTTGCCAGGCTTTTTCGCGCGGGCACTTCGCGTTTTTTTGCGCTTGCGTTTGCGTCACTGTTTCTTTGCGTATGTGGGGTCACAGCCGCAACCGCCGCGGAAGGCGACATCATCGCAATTCCGAAACTTGCAAAACGTGTCACCGATCAAACCGCGACACTTTCCGCGGCAGACGAGGCGCGCATCGAAGCACGGCTGAAAGAATTCGAGGCAAAGAAGGGCGCGCAGATCGCTGTATTAATCGTTGCGACCACACAGCCTGAGACAATTTTTGATTATTCTCTGCGCGTGGCCGACGCATGGAAGCTTGGCCGCAAGGATGTCGATGACGGTGTGCTGTTCGTTATCGCCAAGAGTGATCGCAAGCTGCAAATTCTGACCGGTCGCGGTACGCAGGGCGTGCTCACCGATGCCATGTCCAAGCGCATCATCAGTGAAATTGTCGCGCCGAAATTCCGCTCCAGCGATTTTGCCGGCGGCATCGACGATGGTGTTGCCAAAATCATCGACGTGCTGCAAGGCGAGGCGTTACCGCCGCCACCGGAAAAAAAGCACGTCTCCGTCTCGCAAGGTTCCAATATTGAATCATTTCTTGTCCTGGGCGTTATCGCGGCCTTGTTCGTGGGGCCATTGCTGCGGTCGCTGCTGGGTAGATTTCTCGGGGCAGGCACCACCGCCGGCGTGACCGGCGCAGCGGCCTGGTGGCTGGCTGGCGGGATGCTGTTTCCGATTGTTGCGGGTGTGATCGTTTTCTTCGTCGTCATGTTCATGGGTGCCATGAATTTTTCGCGGGGAGGGCGCGGGGGGTTCTCGCCCGGTGGCTGGTCGAGTGGCGGCTCGTCTGGCGGTTCGTCGGGTGGTTTCAGCGGCGGGGGCGGCGGCTTCGATGGCGGCGGCGCGTCCGGCGATTGGTAGAGGACAACACATCCAATGAACTGGTTAAAACGCTTTATTCGCCACGTATGGATGTCACCGCTCATCCTGAAACGGCAATTTCCATCCGATACGCTTGCGGTGATTGGTCGCGCGGTAACGGAAAGCGAAAAATCGCATCGCGGTCAAGTGCGGTTTGTCCTTGAAGCAGAGCTCACGACCGGGCAGTTATGGACAGGCGTTTCAGCCAGGCAGCGTGCGATCGACGTATTTTCGCTGTTGCGGGTATGGGACACCGAAGAGAACAACGGCGTGCTCGTCTACCTGCTGCTCGCGGATCGTAAAGTGGAAATTGTTGCGGATCGCGGCATCCATCGGCACGCGGGTGACGAACGCTGGCGTGCGATCTGTCGTGAGATCGAACACCACTATCGCAAAGGTGATTTTCTCACCGGGAGCGTTACTGGCATCCAGAAAATCAGTGCTGAGCTGGCGTTCTACTTCCCCGCAAAGGGGGAGCATGCGAATGAACAGTCGGATGCGCCGGTTGTGCTGTAGAGGGAGCGGTTTAAAGTAAGAATTGTTATTGCGACTCGATTCGATCTGATTTTCCGAGAACGAGCATCGCGGCTGCAGTACGATTTTCGACACCCAGCTTCACGTAAGAATTCTCCAGATGCTTTTGTACGGTACGCACGCTCAGGCCGAGTATTGCTGCGACCTGTGCATCGCTCTTTCCCGCGCCCACCCAAATCAGCACCTCGCGTTCGCGCGGCGTAAGTGAAAGGAGTTGCGATTCCTGCGCGCGGTTCATCCGCGCCGTCATCGAGGTCACACGATAAAGGTTGGCCAGCGCGGGCTGCATGCGATTGAGCAAATCGCACTCACTGTCCGCGAAGTCGTGCCCGGCGCGATTAAGGACGAAGCTCATCACCAGACGCGGGTTCGAAACGATCGGTACGGCCACAACATGATCGATACCGATGCGACGGTAATAATCGCCGTAAATTTCCTTGCGCTTGAAGACGTGCATTGGCATAGAGTCGGAGATACGCCAGGCACCGCCATCCGGGTGTTTCGAGTGAAAGCGCACCAGCGGGTGCTCGTGCATCAGCCGGTTAAAACACTGCTGGTCGTCAATGGAAATTGCGTTTTCCGGAATGCTCACTACGCGCCGCACGCCGCTGGAAAGATCGCAAATGCTCAACGTGGTGAGTTCAGACGCCACCAGTCGCGGCAGCCCGCCCACCACATACTTCGCAAACGAACCTGCGTCCTGCAACGCACTGAGATCCAGTACGAAATCGAGTGCATGTTTCAGGTGTTGCGAGGGCAATTCGGCCATGATTCCGCTCCTGCACGCTCCAGCCTACGCAATTGTGCGTATTCCACCGGCCGCGCATCCCGCGTAATGTGAAAGCGCATCTGCCGAAACTCTTTCCGAATCATTATGCGCGCCGCCAAGGAGGATGTCATGGCCCTCGATCAGGACAAGCTCAACGAATTTCTTGGCAAGTTTGTCGCCGATTTCGGCGCCACCTTCAATGCCGGCATGGTGGTCATCGGCGACAAGCTGGGACTGTACAAAGCCCTCGCCGTGAAGCCGATGACATCAAATGAACTCGCTGCAAAAACCGGCACCGACGAGCGCTACGTGCGCGAGTGGCTTAGCTCGCAAGCAGCCGGTGGCTACGTCAACTACAACCCGTTGACGCGAGCCTTCGCACTCTCTGAAGAGCAGGCGTTCACGCTGGCCGATCCGGCGAGTCCGGCCTATCTACCCGGTGCCTTTGAGCTGGCTCTTGCGGCGCTGAAAGCGGTGCCCAGGATCACGGATGCGTTCAAGACCGGTGCAGGCGTCGGCTGGCATGAGCATGATCCCGGGCTTTTCAGCGGCACTGAAAAGTTTTTTCGACCTGGCTATGTCGCCAACCTCGTTACCGCATGGATCCCGGCGCTTGAAGGCGTCGAAGCCAAACTCAAGAAAGGCGCGAAAGTCGCCGACGTAGGCTGCGGCCACGGTGCTTCGACCATCATCATGGCGCAGGCCTTTCCCAACTCCACATTCATCGGCTTCGATTACCATGGGCCATCCGTCGAATATGCCCGCACGGCGGCAAAGGCGGCGGGCCTCAACGGAGGCCGTGTGACCTTCGAACAATCCGTCGCCAAGGAATTCCCCGGCACGGATTTTGACTTCGTCGCGGTGTTTGATTGCCTGCACGACATGGGTGATCCGATCGGCGCATCGCGCCACGTGCGCGAGGCACTAAAGCCGGACGGCACCTGGATGATCGTCGAGCCATTCGCCAACGACAAACTTGAAGACAATCTGAATCCTGTCGGTCGTATCTTCTATTCTGCTTCTACACTCATTTGCACGCCGGCCTCACGCGCGCAAGAGGGCGCCATGTGCCTTGGCGCGCAGGCGGGCGAATGCAATCTGCGCGACGTCGTTGGCAAAGGTGGTTTCACGCATTTTCGTCGCGCCACCGAAACGCCGTTTAACCTGATTTTCGAGGCACGTCCGTGATTACCCCTAAACACTTAAGGAGGCAAACATGTTCATCATCTCTCTATGCAAGCGCTTCATGCTCGTCGCTGTCACCGCCCTCATCGTTCTGCCTGTCGTGCACCTCGGCGCTCAGAGCACGTCGTTAGATGGCAAAGTGTTTGTTGCGGATGCGGGTGAAAAAGGCAAGCCCGCCGATGAAAAAGCAGATGTCATCACCTTCAAGGATGGCAAATTTCATTCGAGCAGTTGCGATCAATACGGCTACAACAAGGGCATTTACAAAACATCGGCAGACGGAGACGCGATCACTTTCGAAGCCGAGACACAAAGTGACAAGGATGGGCGCCTGATATGGAAAGGCAGCGTGCGCGGCGACCAGATCGAGGGCAATTTCACGCACTATCGCAAGGGTGGATTCTTCAATTCCAATCCGGCTCCGATAGAGCATTGGTTCAAGGGAAAAATGAAATCATAGCTCGTCAGCACGCGAAAACGCTTACTGCGCAGCATTCCCATCACTGCATGCTACAAATCTACGTTGGTGCTTGAGGGTTGGCGCGCCGTCCAGGTCAAAATGCCGCCAGCGTGCGCGCCAATGCCGGAGTTTCTACTCTGCCGTGAATCAATGCGGGCTGTCGGCAAAATGGGATTGCGACTCGCCTTTCTCAATACCGATCATGCGTTCGGCATCCCCGTATTTTCGCTGGTTTGCCCTGTGCCAGAAAATCACGCAAAGCATTGAAAGTGCCACGAACAGGCCGAACATGATCACGATGGTGCCGGTCCTTAGCCGCAGCGACAACATGCCGGCGTAGAGGGCAAGCATGAAGAGTATGCATAAATTCTCGTTGAAGTTCTGCACCGCGATGGAGTGTCCCGCCGACAACAACACGTGGCCGCGATGCTGCAATAACGCGTTCATCGGCACAACAAAAAAACCTGCCATTGCACCGATCGAAATGATCAATGCATATACCAGCGGCATGTAATGGACGATATCCATCGTAAGCACGACGAGTCCCATCACGACACCCACCGGCAGTATGTGCAATGATTTTTTCAGCGGAACCAGGCGCGCAGCAGCGACCGCGCCAACGGCGATGCCAAACGCAAAAACGCCCTGCAGCATTGTCGCTTTCTCGAGCGGAAGTCCAAGATGCTTGTCGGCCCAGCGCAAAACGATGAACTGCAATGTCGCGCCCGCACCCCAGAAAAGTGTGGTCACGGCCAACGAAATTTGTCCAAGCTTGTCGCTCCACAACAAAGTGAACGCATTGGCAAACTGGTTTAGCAGGTGGACGGGATTCGGTTTCTGCTTTTGGTAACGCGCACCGGTATCTGGGATATAAAGATTGAACGCCGCTGCGATGATGTAGAAAATCGCGATGACGCAGATTGCCGCTTCAGCGGGGGTATCTACCGATGTCTCGACAATCGGAAAGTCAAATCCCAATAAAATATGTGAAACGCGCGGGCTTAGCAACATGCCACCGACGACGGTGCCGACGATGATCGAGACGACAGTCAGCCCTTCAATCCACCCGTTTGCGACGACCAGCTTTTCCGGCGGTAACAATTCGGTAAGGATCCCGTATTTAGCCGGCGAATAGGCCGCCGCGCCCAGACCAACGACGCCATAGGCGAGCATTACCGCCATGTCCGGTGCGATACCCAGGGCGGAAATATATTCGTAGAACAACATCATCAGACAACCGACCACTTTGATGCTGTTGGTGATCAGCATTACCCGTCCTTTGGGAAATGCATCCGCAAACGGGCCGACGAATGGTGCCAGCACGACATACGAAACCGTGAAGAAAAATTTCAACAGCGGTGTCATCCAGACCGGACCATCGAGTTGGATCAATAGTCCGATGGAAGCGATCAACAGCGCATTGTCGGCAAGCGACGAAAAAAACTGCGCCGCCATGATGGTGTAAAAGCCGCGTTTCATTGTCTCGATGAAAAAAGTGAAATGGCACCTTTGGGAGGAGTTGTTTCAGGCGCTCGATGGATATCGCATCTTAACCCAAGTATCGGGCACGTCATTGGCGGCGCGCGCGGTCCTGTGGATCAAATCCTACTGCAGTGTTCCGCGAAACTGTGCGTTAAGCTGTGTCGTTGACTGGTTCAAGCGTGCGTCGGCGCGCGCCTCTGGACTGTCGCCCGCCGGGAGACCGTCCGGCCCGTAAATGCTGCACAGGCCAATGAAGCAGAGTGCCAACTGCACTTTTTTCGCAGGAGACAAGCGCACGTCTTTTTCGAGGCGGGCGCGAAACTGCATCATGGGAGATGTTTTTTTGCCAACATAGTCCTCGGGTTCGTTGCGGCCATAGACGCGAATCTCCTCCAGCCGGGTGACCAGATCCGGGTGTATTTTCTCTGCGTTGGCAACGCGCAACGGCCGGGAGTGCGTCTCGGGCGCGGCGAGTTTCTTCATGGCTGTCTGCGCGGGAGAATCGAGCGCTACGTCCGCGACCGGTTTGGTTGTGGCGCGCGCATGCAGCGGCAATGCCAGCAATGCAAAAACCAAAAGTGCCCGCATCGCCGCTAACATTGTTACAGTATTTCCGCCGCGTGATCGGCCAGCCGCGAACGCTCGCCGCGCTGCAAGGTGATATGGCCGGAATGCTCCCAGCCCTTGAATCGATCCACCACATAGGTCAACCCGGACGAACCTTCGGTGAGGTAAGGCGTGTCGATCTGCGCGATGTTGCCGAGACAAACAACCTTGGTGCCCGGGCCGGCGCGGGTGATAAGGGTTTTCATCTGCTTGGGTGTGAGATTCTGCGCCTCGTCGATGATCAGGAATTTATTCAGGAACGTGCGACCGCGCATGAAGTTGAGCGACTTCACCTTGATGCGTGAGCGGATCAGGTCGCGGGTCGCAGCACGGCCCCAATCACCGGCTTCTTCGTCGGTACTATTGAGCACGTCGAGGTTGTCCTCCAGCGCGCCCATCCAGGGGTTCATTTTTTCCTCCTCGGTGCCCGGCAGGAAGCCGATATCTTCGCCGACCGGCACCGTGACGCGGGTGATGATGATCTCGGAGTAAACCTTGTGTTCCAGCGTCTGCATCAACGCCGATGCCAGCGTGAGAAGGGTCTTTCCCGTGCCTGCCTGCCCTAGCAGGGTCACGAAATCGACTTCAGGATCCATCAGCACATTGAGCGCAAAATTCTGTTCGCGATTGCGCGCGATGATCCCCCAGATATTGTTTTTCTGGTGCGTGTAATCTTTGAGCGTTTTGAGGACGACCGTCTTGCCTTCCTGCGCGGCGACCACCGCATAGAACGGTTTGTCTTCGTCCTGATAAACGAATTCATTCACGCTTAGCGTCGCCACTAACGGGCCCCTGACGCGATAGAGTGTCCGTCCATGTTCCTGCCAGGATTCAATATCCTTGCCGTGCTTGTCCCAAAAATCTTTGGGCAGCTCACGCATGCCGGTGTAAAGGAGGTCGGTGTCTTCGAGCACCTTGTCGTTGAAATAATCTTCCGCTGCAACGCCGATGGCACGCGCCTTGATGCGCATGTTGATGTCTTTGGACACCAGCACCACACTGCGTTTTGGATTGTGGTGTTGCAGGTCGAGAGCGACCGCGAGAATCTGGTTGTCGGCCTTGCCGCTATCGGGCAAGGCGCTGGGGAATTCCACGCTCGCCGGTCGCGTTTGCAGCATCAGACGGCCCGACGCCTGCTTGGTGCCAAGGTCCTTCAGCGGCACACCGTTCTCGATGTCGCTTTCCTGGCTGGAAACGATTTCGTCCAGAAATCGTGTCGCTTGCCGGGCGTTGCGCGCAACTTCGGTCATACCCTTCTTGTTGTTATCCAGTTCTTCCAACGTAATCATTGGCAGATAGATATCGTGTTCTTCAAATCGAAACAGCGATGTCGGATCGTGCATCAGTACATTGGTATCGAGCACGAAAATCTTCGTCGCGCTGGCTTTGGGGGCGGGAGCTTTGCTGTTTGCGGGTCTGGGGGCCAAGTCGTTTTCCTCTAAGGGTAATGACAAAACGTGCACGTCAGAAGTTAAAAACCCTCTTGGAGCACTGTGCTCCAAGAGGGTTTTGTCGAGAGGTGTGTTCTCAAGTCGTGTGTGCCAGTCGTGGGTGCGTTATGCAACTTCGAAATCATTATGACACGCTTTTTGCGACACTCAATGTGTCAGCGGCGCGCTGGAAATTTGTGCGTTAGCATGGCGAATCCTCCGCTGCTCGAAGGTCAGAATTCGGCCTGAAAAGTCAACAAACCATTCCGTCCAGCCATGTGCCTACCCATTGCCAATAGCCTTTTTCGACACCTGACGTGCCTTTTTATTTTGTCAGGAGTGTCATATGCCGCTGCACAGGAAACCAAACCGCCCGTAGCCGCAGTTTCAAAGACCACGATGCAGGTCGTCGGCCTCAAGCAGCCCGCCGAAATTCTGATCGATCGCTGGGGTGTGCCGCATATCTATGCTGCAAGTCAGGACGATGTTTTCTTCGCGCAAGGTTTCAATGCGGCCCGTGACCGGCTATTTCAGATTGACCTTTGGCGCCGGCGTGGTCTTGGTCTGCTGTCTTCGGTATTCGGGCCGGCATATATTGAGCAGGATCGGGCCACTCGCCTTTTTCTCTTTCGCGGCAACATGAAAAAGGAATGGCTGGCCTACGGCAAGGATGCTGAGCGGATCGCCGGCAGTTTTGTTGCCGGTATCAATGCCTACATCGACCATGTCAATGGTGACGCGAGGGAATTGCCCTTCGAGTTTCGACATTTCGGCTATGCGCCGGAAAAATGGCGGGCGGAAGACGTGGTGCGCATTCGAAGTCACGGGCTTACGCGTAATTTGACCGCCGAGGTGGCGCGTTCCCATGTCGCTTGCAAAGCGGACCTGAAGGCCGACAACATACGCGCAGGCCTGCTACCCAAATGGGAAACCAAATTACCGGCAGGTTTTGATCCCTGTCTCCCCGTCGATTTATTGCGTGTGTTCCAGTTGGCGACGCAGGGTGTCGCCATCAGCACACCTGCCAGCCAGAGCGGCCAGTCTGAAACCGCCGATCCAGTTCGGCTCGTCGGCACGGATCCCGGCGAGGCACCACTGGAGGGCAGCAATGCGTGGGTGATTGCGCCGTCCAAATCTGCCAGCGGGCGCGCGATCATGGCGAGCGATCCGCACCGGGCTCATTCCGCGCCATCATTGCGCTATATCGCGCATCTGAGCGCGCCTGGGCTCGATGTCATCGGCGCTGGCGAGCCGGCATTGCCAGGTATTTCCATCGGCCACAACGGCACCATCGCATTCGGACTCACCATATTCAGTATTGATCAGGAGGATCTCTACACGTACGAACTCAATCCGGCGAACGCGATGGAGTACAAGTACCGGGGCAAGTGGGAAAAATTTGTCGTGCTGAAAGAACAGGTGCCGGTAAAGGGTGCAGCAGCGGTCGATGTGGAGTTGATGTTCACACGTCATGGCCCGGTCGTTTATATCGAGAAAGAAAAGCATCGCGGATTCGCCGTGCGGTCTGCCTGGTTCGAAACCGGGATGGCACCGTATTTCGGCAGTATTCAATACATGTTTGCCAAAAACTTCCAGGAGTTCAAGGGTGCCATGTTGCATTGGGGTGCGCCAACTGAAAATCAGGTGTACGCCGACAGCAAAGGCAATATTGGCTGGGTCTCCGGTGGACTCGCACCGATTCGGCCCAATTGGGATGGATTGTTGCCTGTGCCGGGCGACGGGCGGCACGAGTGGTCCGGTTTTCTTGCGGGCACGCAATTGCCCTTCAGTTACAACCCAAAAGCGGGCTGGTTTGCCAGTGCCAACGAGATGAACCTTCCCGTCGGCTATCCGCATGCGCAACGCAAATTGGGATTTGAGTGGGCGAGCGATGAACGCTACAGCCGATTGAACGAAGTATTGTCACGCCCCGGCAAGCTGACGATTGAAGATTCCATGCGATTGCAAAACGATCTCCTGTCGATACCCGCGCGGAGGGTCATCGGATTGCTCAAAACGCTTACGTCGACGGACGCTAGAACGCAGGCCGCCCTGAAGCTGCTGCGCGGCTGGAATTACATCGAAACCGCGAGTTCGGCGGAAGCGGCGCTATTTGAAGTATGGTGGTCGCGCTACCTTGGCTATGTGTTCAAAGACACCGTGCTGGGTCGGCCCGCCGCAGCAACAATGGGCGCGCCGGACACGATGGTGTTGCTCCATGGGCTCGAAAAGCCCGAGAGTATTTTTGGCGCGAACGCGGTCGCCAAAAGAGACTGGGTTTTGCTTACCAGTCTGAAGCTGGCCTGGGTTGACGCGGAAAAGCTGTTGGGGCCTGACCCAAAGTTATGGCAATGGGGAAAATTGCACCACAGCTTGTTTGTCCATCCGTTTTCGTCGGCAGTTGATGACACGACGCGCGCCAAGCTCAATATCGGACCGTTTCCCAAGGATGGGAGCTCGACCACGCTGAATGTGTCGAGTTACAACCCCAATAATTTTATGCTTGCCGGGGGACCTGCTTTCCGGGTCGTGGTGGATGTAGGCAACTGGGACAATTCGCGCGCGATCAACTCGCCCGGCCAGTCCGGAAACCCGGATAATCCACACTATCGTGATCTGGCCGTGAAGTGGTTGAAAGGTGAATATTTCCCGCTGCTGTATTCGCGAAAAATGATCGAGGCAGAAACTACGGAACGGTTCGAGTTGCAGCCGCGAAAATAAGATCGCATCGCGCCCCGGCGCCATTTAAGCCGTACTCTTTGCCGCATCCAATACCGCCGCCGCGTGTCCGTCAACCTTTACGCCGCGCCACTCTTGCAGGATTTCGTTTTTGCGCCCCATCAGAAAGGTGGAACGCTGAATTACGATCACCTTTTTCCCGTACATGTTCTTCTCCCTGATCACATCGAAGAGTTTGCAGAGTTTTTCGTCGCCGTCCGAAAGCAGATCGAACGGGAATTGCATATTCGCCTTGAATTTTTCGTGACTCGCAACGGAATCGCGCGACACACCAAAGACCATCACACCCGCATTCCGGAATTGCTGGTGCAGATCCCTGAACTGAGCACCCTCCAACGTGCAGCCCGGGGTGGCATCCCTGGGATAAAAATAGATGACATACGGATGCCCCCGGAACGCGGCACTCGCAAAGCGCTGGTTGCCGGTGGAAGGGACCTCGAAGTCTGCGATGGGGTTTCCGGACATTTGTATTCCTTTCAAGGTGCTTTACGCGGCGTGCTTGAGTTCTACCAAGCGAGGCAAAAATGGTTTTCCCTGCATGAGCAGTGTGCCACTGCGACCCGGAACGGTGCCGCGCTCGGCAGTGAAATAAGGCAGGTGCGCACGATCCAGATTGCGATAAATTGTTTCGGTCGCGACAAGTTCGTAACCCTGTTCGCGCCAGCCTTGCAGCAGCTTTTCAAACGTCGGCAGCAGCCGCATCCCTTCCAGTTCGGCGTGCAAGGTAAATATGTGCGCGGCCATCGGTGCACGCGAAGCGTTGATCGACACGGGTGCGGCTTGTGTGATGGCGAGCAAACGTTCGTGAACGTTCGCTTCGGTGCAGGTGTCGAGGCCGATCAATTCATCGAGTGTCGGCAGGGTGGTAGGCAACTGCGGGCAATCGATGATCTCGGCATTGAAAACCGGGAAGTGCGGCGTGGCATGGGGCAGTGTCGCGCGGCCATCGGAGCAATAATCAAAGCCCATGTCCTGCGTCAGTCGCAGTGCATGGCGTGACATCTGCCAGCCAGCCGCTCCGTGGGTTCGCGCGGGGGCTTTAAAAATCTCGGTGAATCGGTCCTGCGCAAGCGTCATTTCGTGACGCGTCCAGGCTGCCGTTTCGTGTTCAACGCCGTCCTGCCATTTAACGTGGTCCCAAGTGTGGATGCCCACTTCGAAGCCACTGTCACGCGCGTTGCGCAGAATATCGCCGCATCGCATGCCGATGTCCGGTCCCGGCAGCAGCGTGCCGTAAAGGAGTGTTGGGAAGCCGTAATGCGATATCACCGAAGTGCGCTTGACCTTGCCCAGAAATCCCTTGCGGAAGACGCGCTTGATCGCGCGACCGGTGTGATCCGGGCCCAGACTGAACAAAAACGTGGCACCAGCCTGATACCTTTTCAGCAAGGCCATCAACGCCGGAACGCCGACTTGGGTTCCCTTCAGTGTGTCTACATCTATTTTGAGTGCGAGATACTTTTTCATCATGCTTTTTTTGAATTTTTTATATTATGCCAGTGACCGTGATCACTCATGAAACAGCAGCAACTGAAGTTTTCTCCCAGGGCCCGCTCGGCTACAATCGCGCCATGCAAATTGATGAACCCCACCATCCACTGACACCGTACGACCTAGCAGGAGGTGAGCCTGCCGTGAGAAAGCTTGTGAACCGTTTTTACGATCTGATGGATGAAGATCCGGATTATTACGGCATACGCAAATTACATCCGGCCACGCTGGATGGTTCGCGTGAAAAACTATTCAAATTTCTCATGGGCTGGTTGGGCGGACCACCGCTTTACGAACAGGAGTTCGGTCATCCGCGTTTGCGGGCGCGGCATCTGCCGTTTGCGATTGCTTCAAACGAGCGTGACCAGTGGATGACCTGCATGACGCGCGCCATGGCGGACGTGGGGCTGGATGAAAAGCTCAGGAATCGCCTCGTGCAGTCGTTTTTCCAGACGGCGGACTGGATGCGCAACACCGAAGGCTAAAATTCGCAGCGCTTCGCAGATGACGTACTACTGCTACATGTACTGTTCGGGCTAGCGGCAGACGACCATGAATTATTGGTGTCGACACCGATTCCGGGATATCAATCGCCAGGCGCGGCCACGAGTGGGGGGATGTCCGGGCGGGTGTAC
>JANYHZ010000150.1 GCA_025362135.1 Betaproteobacteria bacterium
GGCAAATAGCCGACGAAGCAGATTCGGGATGCGCCATGCGACTTGGAAGGCATCCATCGCGGCACCGGCACCAAACAGATTAAAGCCAATAATTTCGCGTATCAGGCCGGTAATACGCGAGAGGAAGGTCATCGCGGATACCGAAAATGCAGCTTTAAGCAAACTCATGCAGATTTATGGAGGCGTGTAGTCGGGTGAGGGGCGAAAACCCCAGCAAAATCAGCGGGTTTGCTTTTTTGTGGGGCTGCGCTATAATACTAGGCTTCCCGCAAATTTCATCGCTAGAATCTGGAAAAATCATGGCAAATACCAAACAAGCCGCCAAGCGCGCGCGGCAGGCAGTCAAGCAACGCGGTCACAACATGGGCCAGCGATCCGAGCTTCGCACCGCCATCAAGAAGGTGAGAGTTGCCGTGGCTGCGGGCGACAAGGCTCAGGCTGAGGCCGTGTTCAAAACCTCTGTTTCGACGATTGATTCGATCGCCGACAAAAATATTATTCACAAAAACAAGGCTGCTCGTCACAAGAGCCGTCTTTTCGCCGCGATCAAAGCAATCGGCTCAACCGGCCAGGCCGCAGCGCAAGCGTAAGTCAATAGCATATGTCGCACGGGGTTGGCTTCAACCCCGCCCGCGCCATCACCGCCGATTTCGCTCCCATAGCTGGAGCGAGTTAAATCGGCGGTTTTCTTTTGGGTTTTAGAAATTGATCGTCGCCACCCTATTTCGCCAATGTTGCCAGTACGCTTCCTGGCAGCGGGCAATAGTCTTCACTGGTTGGAACAGTTGGATCAATCACGATCAATTCATTGTCTATTGCGAAATCCAGCAAAAATCGATACGCACGTGGCTCAACGTCCTCCAGCGACGGTTCCACCACGACGCAACGTACGCCATCGAGCATTATCGGTCGTACAAAAGGCGAGTAGCGCATTTGTTGATCGCCTCCAAAGGTGGACATGATGCCGCACAGCCGCTCGGCCCAATCGCTCGGTCGAAAGACCCGACCGGTAAGGTTCACTCCCTGAATGACGATACGGTGTTGAACCGGTACTGCATTGGCCGGGCGTGACATTTTGCGGATTGCTTGCGACGCGATTTTGGATGGTGGGATCGGCGCAAAGAACAAGCGCAGCGCTGGTCGAAATTATAACTTTCTCCTATCGTAATCGCGCCAAATGTTGCACCGCAAACAAGATTGCCATATAGTTTATTTTCCTGAGTATTTAGCGGCGGTCCGCAAGAGGCCGCCGTTGTCGTTTTAGGGCCGCCGTTGGTGTTTTTGGGGCAGCCGTTATTTCTTTTGGTGTCTGCAGTATTGTTTCAAGCCGTCTTTATCACTTTCAAAAACTGCATTGCAGGATTTATTGCACGAAGTTTCCACCGCGCTCGAGCGGCTCGAAGAGGGTCATTCAATGTTATCAAGTCATCAGATGGATACCTATAAGCCACTCGCTGTCTCGTTTAGTCACGGCGAGGGCGCGTGGTTGTACACGACCGATGGCAGGAAGGTACTGGATTCGCTCGCCGGAATAGCGGTATCTGGTCTGGGTCACGCGCATCCAAAGCTTGTAAAGAGCATTGCCGAGCAGGCCGGTCGAATCATTCACACGTCGAATCTGGTCGACATCCCTGAGCAAGCTGCACTTGCGGACAAGCTTTGCGCGCTGGCTGGCATGGATAACGTTTTTTTTGCTAATTCGGGCGCCGAAGCCAACGAGTGCGCAATCAAGCTCGCACGGTTGTATGGCCACCAGCGCGGCGTTGCGAGCCCGCAGATCATCGTGATGGAACATGCGTGGCATGGGAGAACTCTTGCCACGCTTGCGGCCACCGGTTCGCGGAAAGCGCAGGCCGGCTTCGAGCCGCTGGTTGGCGGATTCATTCGTGTGCCGTACAACGACTTCGAGGCGGTGCGCGCAATTGCGGCGCATAACAGCGATGTCGTCGCCGTCCTTGCCGAGGTGTTGCAGGGTGAAGGCGGCATCGTGGAAGCGCGAGCAGATTACTTACGGCAGTTACGCGAGCTTTGTTCGCAAAAAGAATGGTTGCTGATGATTGACGAGGTGCAGTCCGGGATCGGTCGCACGGGCAAGTGGTTCGCACATCAGTGGTCAGGAATTACGCCCGATGTGATGTCGCTTGCGAAAGGTTTAGGTTCGGGGGTACCTATCGGCGCGTGCCTTGCACGCGGAGCCGCGGCGAATGTCTTCAAGCCGGGAAACCACGGAACTACATTCGGCGGTGGCCCGTTAGTTTCGGTTGCTGCGCTACGCACGCTGGAAATTATGGAAGAAGAGGGGCTGCTTGCGAACGCTACCAGGATGGGTGCCATTTTAAAAAACGGCTTTAGCCGAGCGTTGCGAGGCGTCGCCGGCGTGAAGGAAGTCCGCGGCATGGGGTTGATGCTTGGCATCGAGCTCGATCGGCCCTGTGGCGACCTCGTGAAACTTGCATTGGATGCCGGAATTTTCACCAACGTGACCCAAGACACTGTGATTCGCCTCCTGCCACCACTAATCATCAACGAAAGCGAGGCACATGAAATTGTGGCGCGGCTCCTGCCGGTAATCAACGCATTTCTTGCGCAGCCTTACCAGGCGGCGGCGTGACAGTCAGCCGGCAAGCATGAGACATTTTTTGCGACTGAAGGACTTCTCGCGCGACGAATTTGACCACTTGCTCGAGAGAACAAAAATTCTGAAGGCAAGGTTCAAAAACTACATACCCTATCAACCACTGACGGACCGTATGCTTGCGATGGTGTTCGAGAAAAGCTCCACACGCACCCGGGTGAGTTTTGAGGCGGGCATTTACCAGCTTGGCGGACAGGCAATTCATCTCGATTCGCAATCCACGCAGTTGGGGCGTTCCGAACCGATCGAGGATACCGCGCGGGTCATTTCGCGTATGGTTGATCTGGTCATGATCCGCACGTACGAGCAAGAAAAGGTGGAACGATTTGCCGCGCATTCGCGCGTACCGGTCATCAACGGCCTGACCAACGAATATCACCCATGCCAGGTGCTTGCCGATATTTTTACGTTTGTGGAACAGCGCGGATCCATCGCAGGCAAGACGGTCGCCTGGATTGGTGACGCGAACAATATGAGCTATACGTGGCTCGACGCGGCACGTATTTTCGATTTCAGGCTCAATGTGGCGACGCCCCACGGCTACGAAATGAAGTCGCAGCGCGGTGAAGCGCTGGATCAAGCGTACCTGTCCGCGTTCAACGATCCGATGTTGGCAGCAAAGAATGCTGACCTGGTGACGACGGATGTCTGGACGAGCATGGGGTTTGAAGCCGAAACTGAAGCGAGGAAAAACGCCTTTGCCGATTTCTGTGTTGATCGGGAGATGATGGCCGTCGCGCAGAAAGACGCGCTGTTCATGCACTGTCTGCCAGCGCACCGCGGCGAGGAGGTCTCGGCCGATGTTCTCGACGGGCCGCAAAGCGCAGTGTGGGAGGAAGCCGAAAACCGTCTCCACGTACAAAAAGCGTTAATGGAGTTTTTGTTGTTGGGACGCATCAACAGCTGAAGCATAAATTTGAAACCTGAGTACTGGCGCGGCGTTCAGGGCAAAAATCGCCTGCGATGCTCGCCAGTGCTAGAGTTTTGTTAAATGGTTGTTTACCACGGGCGAGTAATTGAATGAGCGATGTAAACAAAGTCGTACTGGCGTATTCCGGCGGACTCGATACTTCCGTCATCCTGAAATGGCTGCAGGATGTCTACAAGTGTGAAGTGATCACTTTTACCGCAGACATCGGCCAAGGTGAAGAAGTCGAGCCGGCGCGCAAAAAAGCGTTGCAGCTTGGCATCAAGAAACAGAATATTTACATTCAGGATCTGCGCGAAGAGTTCGTGCGCGATTTCGTTTTCCCAATGTTTCGAGCCAATACGGTTTACGAAGGCGAATATCTGTTGGGCACCTCCATTGCGCGCCCACTGATTGCGAAGAACATGATTGACATCGCCCGCAAGACGGGTGCAGATGCGATTTCTCACGGCGCGACCGGCAAAGGCAACGATCAAGTCCGATTTGAGTTGGGCGCGTATGCGCTGATGCCGAACGTAAAAATCATCGCGCCGTGGCGCGAATGGGATCTGTTGTCGCGTGAAAAACTATTGAAGTACGCGGACAAGCACAATATTCCAGTTGATTTCAAAAAAAGAAAAGGTGGCGGCGCGCCGTACTCGATGGACGCCAATCTGCTGCATATCAGCTATGAAGGCGGGATTCTCGAGGATCCGAATTTTGAAGCGGAAGACTCGATGTGGCGCATCACCGTGTCGCCGGAGAAGGCGCCGAACAAGCCAGAATACATCGAGCTCGATTACGCGAAAGGTGACATTGTTTCCATCAACGGCAAGAAACTGACACCTGCCAAAGTGCTGGCAGAGTTGAACCGCCTCGGTGGCAAGCACGGCATTGGTCGCCTCGACATGGTTGAAAATCGCTACGTTGGCATGAAGTCGCGCGGATGCTATGAAACGCCGGGCGGCACGATCATGCTCAAAGCCCACCGCGCCATTGAGTCCATCACCATGGATCGCGAGGTGCTGTCGCTGAAAGACGATTTGATGCCACGCTATGGCCGCATGATTTACAACGGCTACTGGTTTTCCCCGGAGCGAATCCTGTTGCAGGGTTTGATTGACCAATCGCAGGCGACCGTCAATGGTCGCGTCAGGTTGAAGCTCTACAAAGGTACGGTACTGGTAGCGGGACGCGTATCCAAGACCGATTCACTATTCGATCAAACGATTTCGACGTTCGACGACGACGGCGGCGCGTACAATCAGGCCGACGCGGGCGGATTCATCAAACTCAACGCGCTCAGGCTGCGGATTGCGGCGAACAAGAAATTGCGTAAAAAATAATATGTCCCGCTCCAGCCGGAGCGGGTAGCGTGAGGGTACAAATGCCATCTTTCGACATTGCTTCAGAAGCCAATAAGGTCGAACTCAAGAACGCAATCGAGCAGACCAACAAAGAGGTCTCCACGCGATTTGATTTCAAAGGATCCGACGCGCGGGTGGAACAGAAAGAGTTTGAGTTGACGCTCTTTGCCGATGATGATTTCAAGCTTGGCCAGGTTAAGGATGTCCTGCTCAACAAAATGGCCAAACGTGGCGTTGACGTGCGGTTGCTTGATAAAAAAGATCGGGAAAAGATCGGCGGCGACAAAGTCAAACAAATCATCAATGTGAAAAACGGGATCGCGGTTGAGTTGGCCAAGAAAATCCAGAAATTGATAAAGGATTCCAAGATCAAGGTTACCGCGTCAATTCAGGGAGAATCGGTTCGCGTGCAAGGCACCAAACGCGATGATCTTCAGCAGGCCATTGCGCTTTGCAAGGAAAAAATTACGGAAGTTCCATTGCAGTTCAACAATTTTCGCGATTGAAGCCCGCCGCGACCAAATGCGGATAAACACCTGCCAGCCATTTCGAATACAGCCTGTCGGCGAGGCGATTCAACTCCGGCATATTGTTTCGCGTCGCTGCCAGCATCTCCTCGGGCGTTTGAACACTCGCCAACTTTGGATCGGCGTTTTCCGCCGCCCAGTCCGCACACCAGTCCGCAATCATTTCCGGCGTCATTTCTGTATGACACTGCATCCCCAGAGATTTGCCGATGACGAAGGCCTGATTCGCACACGCGTCGCTGGTGAGAATGCGTTCGGCACCTGCGGGGATGGAAAAAGTCTCACCGTGCCATTGAAAGGTCACGAGACTTGAAACGTTGTCTCCCAGCCAGGCGCGAGCGATGGGTGAGTCTACGGCCTGCAGTTTGTTCCAGCCAATTTCCATCACGTAATTGCCGGTCACGTCGCCACCCATCGCCTTGGACATCAGTTGTCCGCCAAGACAATGGCCAAGACAGGGTAGGTTTTTTCCGACAGCTTCCCCGATCAGTTTGACGACGGCACCGATCCAGGGCAAATCATCGTTGACACTCATCGGCCCGCCCATGAATACAAATCCGGCGTAGCTGTCGAGATCATCCGGCACCTGCGAGCCTTCGTCCATTTTGAAGAGCGTCGAGGGTACCGAGTGTCGCGCCAAAAAACTGGCAAAATAGCCCGGCCCATCCTCAGCAGAAAAACGAAAAATGGCGACAGGTTTCACGGATTTTTTCTGTGTAGTGATGCCGCATTGTAGCGGCATCATGCGCGCGGTCGGTTTGGCATTGTTGGGGATGAACTCTCTGAATGCGCTGGAAATGAAACGCGATTGCGTGCAGATGACGCGCATCAAAATGTTTTAGCACGGCCACAGGTGCACCCGATGTGTGGTGGATCGACGAGTGAGTAAATACTTTCAAAATAGCGTTGCGCATACTGCGAAGTCCTCAAACCCCAAGTGCCTAAACACGCCTTTTTGGTGCCGAAGTCGACTCGATTCATGGAATCTTGAAATCGCGCTTGTGTAACGCCCATTTTCCGGTATATACTTATGGACTTTGCTGCTCCAGCCGTGGCTTCGTCGGCTGAAAGTCTGCTAAAAAACGACTTGCAGGTCACCGCAAATCGTACTGCCCGTGAGTCAGCCGAAGCCGAAATCAAACGATCGGGCAAAAAGAAGTTTTCTAACCTGCTGTCGGTATCCTTTCAGGATGTTGACCGCATAAGACGGATCCAAGACTATCTGTACCACAAGCGTGGCGCGGAACAAGTTGGAGATAAAAAATGATTCAGATGCAGTCGATTCTCGACGTCGCCGATAACACCGGCGCACGGTCAGTGATGTGTATCAAAGTCCTCGGCGGCTCGAAGCGGCGCTATGCGGGCATTGGTGATGTCATCAAGGTCAGCATTAAGTCCGCGCAGCCCCGTGGTCGCGTGAAAAAGGGCGAAGTCTATAACGCTGTGGTGGTGCGTACCGCCAAGGGCGTTCGCCGTAACGATGGTTCGCTTATCAAGTTCGACGGCAATGCTGCCGTGCTCTTGAATGCGAAGCTGGAGCCAATTGGCACCCGCATCTTTGGGCCGGTTACGCGTGAGTTGCGTAATGAGCGCTTCATGAAGATCGTGTCGCTGGCACCCGAAGTATTGTAAGGAGCCGAATGATGAGCAAGATTCGTAAAGGCGACCAGGTGGTCGTCCTCACCGGCAGGGATAAGGGCAAGCGCGGTACTGTACTGAAGGTGCTGCCTGACTTTGCCCGTGCGGTGGTTGAAGGTGTGAATCGGGTAAAGAAGCACACCAAGCCTAACCCGATGAAAAACACCACCGGCGGTATCGTGGAGAAAGAAATGTCGATCGATTTGTCGAATATCGCCATTTTCAATCCAGCCACCAGCAAGGCTGATCGCGTTGGCTACAAGACCCTGGACGATAAACGCAAAGTTCGCGTGTTTCGCTCCAACGGTGAAGTCATCGACGCGTAAGGTGAGGAATAAATGATGGTTCGATTACATACACACTACAAAGACACGATAGCCCCTGCGCTGATGCAGCAGTTTGGCTACAAATCCATGATGCAAGTGCCACGCATCTCGAAAATCACCCTGAACATGGGTGTTGGAGAGGCCGTTGCAGATAAGAAGATCATGGATCACGCCGTCGGTGACATGCAAAAGATCGCTGGCCAAAAACCAGTTGTCACGCTGTCGAAGAAGTCGATCGCCGGCTTTAAGATTCGCGACGGTTATCCCATCGGATGCATGGTGACATTGCGTTCCACCAAGATGTATGAATTCCTGGATCGCCTGATTACGGTAGCGCTACCGCGCGTACGCGATTTCCGTGGCATCTCAGGACGTTCCTTCGATGGCCGTGGCAATTACAACATGGGCGTTAAAGAACAAATTATTTTCCCGGAAATCGAGTACGACAAAATTGACGCACTGCGCGGCATGAATATCTCGATTACCACCACCGCGAAGACGGATGCAGAAGCGAAGGCTTTGCTGGCTGCGTTCAAATTCCCGTTCCGAGGCTAAAGGGTCGTCATGGCAAAACTGTCTGTCATCAATCGTCAGGAAAAGCGCGAAAAACTGGTCAAGAAATTTGCCAGCAAGCGCGCCGGACTCGTCAAGATCGTCAATGACCAAAGCTATTCGGAAGAAGAACGATTTCAAGCACGGCTCAAATTGCAGGCTTTGCCGCGTAACGCTAACCCGACTCGTCTGCGTAATCGTTGCGCAATTACTGGACGTCCGCGTGGTGTCTACAGCAAGTTTGGTCTAGGACGTAACAAATTGCGTGAGATCGCGATGCGCGGCGAAGTGCCGGGCATGGTGAAAGCAAGCTGGTAATCCTCACGCAAACGGAGACATATTATGAGCATGAGTGATCCAATCGCCGATATGCTGACTCGCATTCGCAATGCGCAGCAGTCGGAAAAAGTC
>JANYHZ010000154.1 GCA_025362135.1 Betaproteobacteria bacterium
GCGACTGAGTCCGCCACGGGTGGTTTCGCCGCTGACACTGGCATTGACGACCGCGATGCCCTGCGATTGCAACTTTGCGCCCAGTAGGGCGACCCAACCGTCCTTTGGATCGATACCGTATGCTGCGGAGAGGCTATCGCCGAAAATCATGACGCGCTCGCGGACATTCGCGCTTTCTTTTGCCGTGACTGGGAACGCTCCGGCCAGCAGCGGGGTCAGAAACGCGATTAGGACGAGCCATCGCGACGAGTTCGAGAATCTGCAGACGGACCCGCTTGAAAACGCCATATTCACGCCAACCTTCATCGAGTATTTCCAATTCAATCCATATTTCGGCGATTCACTGGAAAACAAGGGCACTTCCACCCGCGTTCTGCCAATATTCCTGTCGCTGCCATCTCTCAACGCACTGCCCCAGGTTTTCAATGACTGCATTGCCCATTTTGCCCCCTGTGCCATTATCCGTACTCAAAAACAGTATGCTTCAGGAAACAACCCAGAACGCCATGCTCGAAACCGATTCGCCGCCCAATTCCGCCATTAGAAACCCTATGCCTGCGAAAAAAAGCAATTTCATCATCCGCGTCGAGGGCCTGACCAAGCGCGTATCAACGTCAGAGACCGAACTTGTCATCGTCGATCACGCCAATTTTAACGTGGAGGCGGGTGACACCATCGCCGTCGTCGGCGCATCGGGCTCAGGGAAGTCCACATTGCTCGGGCTCATGGCGGGACTGGACTCACCGACGGACGGCAAGGTTTTCATCAACGGCGAAGATTTGTTCGCACTCGATGAAGACGGTCGCGCAAAACTGAGGGGACGACTGGTCGGCTTTGTGTTCCAGTCTTTCCAACTTCTGCCATCTCTCACCGCGCTGGAGAATGTGATGTTGCCACTCGAACTCGGCGGTATCGCCGATGCAGCCGGTCGCGCCAGATCGATTCTCGACCGTGTCGGCCTGAGCGCGCGAGTCAAGCACTATCCAAAGCAACTATCCGGTGGTGAGCAGCAGCGGGTGGCCATCGCGCGGGCATTTGTGACCGAGCCAAAGTTGCTTTTTGCGGACGAGCCAACCGGCAACCTTGACGCGAAAACAGGACGCATCATGATCGATTTACTGTTTGAACTCAATCGTGAGCGCGGCACCACGTTGATTCTGGTCACGCACGATCTTGATCTCGCGAGCCGCTGTGGACGGCGATTGCACATCGATGCCGGCATCGTGACGACCGAGGATCATCAAGCCGAAATGGCGATGTAGATTTGCCATGAATATTTTCGCGCTCGCCCTACGCATGTTCCGCCGCAACGCCAAATCCACCGAGGCGCGCGTGCTATTGGTCGCGCTCCTCATCGCCGTCATGAGTGTGACCACGGTGTCGTTCTTCGCCGACCGAGTCGAGTTGGCGCTGAACCGCCAGGCGAATGAACTGATCGCGGCCGACATGGTGGTGATTAGCGACAAGCCCATCATGTCCCGATTTAGCGAGGAGGCCCTGCGGCTGAAGCTCGCCACTGCCGAGACGACGACTTTCCCGAGCATGGTTTCGGGCGATCAGGAAAACGGACAGGGTGTCAATCTGGCTGAACTGAAGGCGATTTCGGACGGGTTCCCGCTGCGCGGCAGGATTCGCATCGCTGATACACCCGGTGGGCTCGCCCGCGATGCGGTCGGCGCACCGGCAAGAGGTACGATTTGGGTTCCTGAGGTGCTGCTCGCACGCATCAGCGCCAAGGTAGGCGATGAGTTGCGGGTCGGTGCGTTGAAGCTGAAAATCGCCGCAATCATCATCAAGGAACCGGACAGCGTGCTCGATTATTTCGGCATTGCGCCTCGGGTAATGCTGAACATGCAAGACCTGGCGGGAACCAACCTGATGCAAGTGGGCAGCCGCGCGACGTATCGTTTTCTCCTTGCGGGCGAAGCAAAATCTGTGGAGGAATTTCGCCAGACTTTCACGGGCAAGTTGCTGCGCGGTGAACGCATTGAAGGTGTTCGCGATGCACGGTCCGAGGTGCGAGTCGCGCTTGAGCGCGCGCAACGCTTTCTCGGTTTGGCGGCGCTGCTGTCGGTCGTGCTGGCTTCTGTGGCGGTCGCGCTCGCGGCGCGCAGATTTTCCCGGCGGCAGATGGATAGCGCAGCGATGATGCGCTGCCTGGGTGCCTCACAGGCGGATATTTTTTCGTTGAACCTGATTCAGTTTTTGCTCTTGGGTTTCGCCGCTTGTGTGGTGGGTACTGCCGCCGGTTTCGCCGCGCAGGGCGTGCTGTCGGCAATGCTTTCGGGCTTCCTCACCGTCGAGCTTCCGGCTCCGACGATCATCCCGGCCGTTCAAGGCACGGTAATCGGCCTGGTTTTGCTGCTGGGATTTACGCTTCCGCCACTATTGGCATTGCGCAAGGTGTCGACGCTGCGCGTATTACGGCGCGATATGGATCCATTCGACGCCGGTGCCACGTTCGCCTATGCGCTGGGTTTTGTGACATTGGCAGGGCTCATTGTTTGGCGCGCTGGCGACATCAAATTAGGTGCGATTGCGGTCGGCGGATTTGTAGCGGCGCTGGCGGTAGCGGCGTTCGCAGGATGGCTGCTGATCAATTTCGCAGCCCACTTGCGCGGAGCTGCATCGGGCTCGTGGCGTTACGGTATCGCCAACATGAAGCGCCACGCGGGTGGCAGCCTTGTGCAGATCATGGCGCTTGGTTTGGGCTTGATGGCGATGCTGCTCTTGACGCTCGTCCGTACAGATCTTATTTCGGGTTGGCAAAATTCATTGAAGCCGGACATGCCGAATCGCTTTGTGATCAATATTCAAAGTGATCAACTGGCAGCGGTAAAAGCGTACTTTGCGTCGCGCCGCTTGAGCACTCCTGACCTTTATCCGATGGTGCGGGGACGCCTGGTGGAGATCAACGACAAGCCGATGGTGCCGTCCCAGTTCAAGGACGAACGCGCCAAACGCACCAGCGAACGCGAGTTCAACCTTTCGTGGACTGCGAAAATGCAAGCAGACAACAAAGTAATCGCCGGAGAATTCTGGTCGTCCGGATCGACCGAAAGACAGTTTTCGGTGGAGGAAGGAATTGCCAAGACACTCGGTATCAAACTTGGCGATATGCTGACCTACGATATTGCCGGATCGCGGTTCACCGCAAAAGTCACCAGCCTCAGGAAAGTGGAGTGGGATTCTTTCAAGGCGAACTTCTTTGTCATCGCCAATCCCGGCGTACTCGATAGCTATCCGGCCAGCTACATTACCAGTTTTCATTTGCCGCCTGGTGAAGAGGCAGTGGTCAATGGACTGGTCAGGCAGTTCCCGAATGTCTCGGTAATCGACCTGACCGCGATCATGAATCAGGTACGAACAATTACCAACCAGGTCGGTGATGCTGTTTCTTTTGTGTTCCTGTTCGCGCTTCTGGCCGGCTTGGTCGTGCTATACGCGGCGATCGCGGCCACGCAGGATGAGCGGGTGTTTGACGCCGCCATCATGCGAACGCTTGGCGCGAGCAGGAAGCAAATGATGGTGGTGCAGCTTGCGGAATTTCTCGCCATTGGACTGCTGTCGGGATTAATCGCAAGTGCCGGTGCTGTGGCGCTGGCGATGGTACTTTCCGACAAAGTGCTCGGCGTGCCATATGCAGTCGACCTGATGATTCCACTCGTCGGCATTGTCGGAGGCGGCCTCGGTATCGCACTGGCCGGACTGCTCGGCACGCGCAAGGCCCTATCCACGCCACCGCTGGTGACCATACGCGGCGTCGCTTAAGCTTCGTCAGGGTGCCCCTGTCGTACGGCGCAAAATTGAAACACCAGCACTGGTGCGGCTTACGGCGAGAAAAGCGTCTGAGAGCCGCGCAGATGCTTGTGTTTCACATCAATTTCGTCAGCCCGAACTGAGCACGAGGTCCAGGTGAATCCTGCCATCCTGCCGGGCTTCGGCATTGATTCGCGCGTGGACGGCAGTGAGTTCGGCAGCGTTTTGCACAAGCACCGTAGATTTGTCGTGCAGCATCACGCGCACGCTCATCCCAAAGCTGAATAACTGCTCTTGAAATTCTTCCACCGACAGGCCGCGTCGCTGAACGGCCCACGGGTGATACTCGACAAACATCGTCGGTCGTTCGCGCAGCAGGATCTCGCCTGCACTCCGGAACACAATTGGCTCATAGCCTTCGATGTCGATTTTCAAGACGTCAAATCTGCCAATGTCATTGAGTGCATCTCGTGCTGCGAGCACCTGACAGAACTGCCCGAAGGTGCCTTCATCGTGTACAACGGCCGCGTTCGAGCCAAAGCCGGTCTCAATGCGGAGCACTTCATTGTGCTCGCCCAGTGCAACGGGCATACAGGTAACGTGCCTGAAATCATTGAGGCGTGCATTGGCAAGGAGAAGTTGAACGTTCTCCGGCAACGGCTCATACGCAATTACGCGGCCGCCATGCGACGTCTTCGCTGCGGCGAGCATGGTATACCACCCGACATTGGCGCCAATGTCGACCACGACTGACGTGGGCTTGATCGCCGCAAGAAAGTGTGGCGTGACCCAGGGTTCATGCTCTCCCGTTGTCTGGATGGAGTTGCCGACGGCGCTATCATCTTCTCTTGACCCAATTCGAAACGATACGCCACCGACGCTCACGCTGGTATCGAGAATTCGGTTGAAGCGGACGTTGTATTCGTTACTGCCGAGAAATCCCTTTACAAGCGCGCTCTGCGTAAGGCCATGGTCCAATTGCTCACGCCACGATCGCGTGGCCGCTTCGTCTGGTTCGCGTTGAAGGAGAAGGCGATACGCGCATTTAACGATTTCGGTGTTGTCCATATTCGTACCCATAAAATTATTGATTCCAGGACAATGCTGGCGAGGCTTGAGTCGGCAAACCGCTTCCCGTCCGGAAAAAGGGGAACACCGCCGTGTGTCGCGAGCTACTCAAATTACCCCAACAGCCGATGCCGCAGCCAATTGCTCAGTACATCAACCAGTGCCACCAGCAAAATCATCGCGAGGAGAATCGTGCCGGTCTCGCGGTATTGCAATAGCGACAAATGAAAGTGCAGCATCTGCCCGAGGCCGCCGGCACCGGCGACGCCCAACACACTGGCCGCGCGAATATTGTTTTCCCAACGGTATAGCGTGTAGCTAACGAGCTGCGGCGCGATGGTGGGCAGGGTGCCGTAACAAAACGCGGGGATTGCCGAGACGCCGTTGCGCTGTAACGCGCTCATGGGCTCCGGCGAAGCGTTTTCAAGCGATTCGGCGAAAAGTCGTCCGAGTACCCCCGAGGTATGCAGCGCCAATGCCAATGTGCCGGGAAACGGCCCCAGCCCTGCAGCGATGACCAGCAGTGCGGCCCATACCAATTCGGGAATCGCGCGCAACACATTCAGGACAAAACGCGTGGGCGTGCGGGCAAATGGCCCCCAATAGCCGGCGGCGGGCAACGCCAGCACCATGCCCGCAACGACGGCGAGCAAGGTGCCGAGCCACGAAATTGCCAGGGTCTCGATGGTCGCGAAGGCGATTCTTTTAAGATACGGCGTATCAGTGGCAAACGGGAAAAATCCGGCAAACAAATCGAACATTCGCTGTGCCGAATCCACGCTGAACAGCCCGGACCAATCGCCTGTGAGACTGCTGAAGGACGCGACGAGGAGCACAAAAATGGCGATGCCGATCAGCCAGCCGCGAATGCGCGACGCGACTTCGAGCTGGCCGACAGCCTGGCGATTGGTGGATGTGTTCAATCGAGTATCCTTCGCAGTTCGCGACTGATGAAATCGGCAACCCACACCAACGCCACGAAAATAGCGAGGAAAGAAAATACTTCGCTTCCGGCCAGCATGCGCATTGAAAGCTCCATTTGCTGGCCAAGCCCGCCTGCACCGACAAAACCCATGATGACCGAGGCGCGGATGGCACATTCCCAACGGTAGACAGTGTATGAAACCAGTTCCGGTAAACATGTAGGCAGCGTGCCGTAGAAAAATGCCTGTATACGTCCCGCGCCGTTTCGCAATAGCGCGCGGGTCGCCTCGGGCTCGCTCGATTCGAAAATTTCGATAAAGACTTTACCGAGCATGCCGCCATAAGTCAGCGCGATGGCCATCACTCCGGCGGTGTCGCCGAGGCCCACCGCGCGCACGAAGAGCAGGGCCCATACCAACTCGGGAACACTGCGTAGCGCGATCAGCAGCCAGCGAATCGCATAACGAACCATTTGGCACAGCGTACACAAATGATCGCGTCCGATCCTCGAAATTGACAGTGCCTGATTGGCGATAAGCGCCAACGGTATCGCGATGATCAGCGCAAAAAATACCCCGACCGTGGCAATGGCCACCGTTTTCCACGTTGCCGTCGCCGCGAGCGTCAGGAATTCGGTCGAGTGCGCGGGAGGCAAAAAGGTGGATAGAAAATGGCCACTGGTGCGCAGGCTGTTTTTATCGAACAACACGAATGGGTTGAACTCGGCGAAATAGCCGGTCGGAAAAAGTACCAGCAGAAATAGCACGAACAGTGTGACTCGCCCGTTCCAGGCGGGATCACGCCATGCGTCTGGCTTCAAGACATGCATCAGAAGCAACGTGTCATCTTGGGTATTGCCCCAGCCGATTCCGGCAGAACAATCTCGCTCGCCGCGAGCGTCAATTCTGCGCCGTACAATCCGGCCAGCAATTCATCGGTCACATTCTCGCTGGCGAGATCGAATTGCACCCGTCCTTCGCGTATGCCAACAAGGCGAAGAAAGCGACTCCGTGCAAGGTTCACGTCGTGCAGGCTCACGATCAGCGTGGCGTGACGCCGGGCGGCTTCGTCCTGCACGGTCTTAAGGGCGGCGGTACCAAGAACCGGGTCCAGCGCGGACACAGGTTCGTCGAGCAAAATCAGTGGCGCATTTGACAGCAACATGCGCGCGAGTCCCACCCGCTGGCGCTCGCCGCCCGAGAGGCGATCACAACGCAGGGTGAGTTTATCTTCCAGTTTTAACGCCGCGAGTGCGTCGCGCGCCGCACTTATGTTGTGCGGATAAATAAGCGAGCGCAGCGCTTGCCAAGTGGACAATTGCGGCAATCGACCGGCGAGTACCGCCGTCACCACCCGTTGACGCGGTGGGAGCGGTGGCGCTTGCGGGGCGAGGAAGGCACGACCGCGCAGCCGGTGCCGATCTGCGTCGCTCAATATCCAAGGGTTCTGGCGGTCGATCAGTAATGTGCCAGCGGCAGGTTGGTGCGCACAGGCAAGGGTGTGCAGGAGCGTGGTCTTGCCTGCGCCACTGGGGCCGATGATGGCGACTTGCTCGCCCGGTTCAAAGCCGAGCGAAACACCCTCTATCGCCACGCGCGCATCGCCACCGCGACCCAGGCGTACCGTCAGATTATCGAGTGAAACCGTCATAGCAGGATCCGGTCGCAGGACGGCTGCCGCCGCTGAATCGTTACCGCGGGCAGGCGTCTTGCAAGTTTACAAGGGTCTATTTTGGTGGCGCTATTTCAATAAGCCTGCCGAACGCGCTGCATCTTCGATGCTCTTGTAATTCTCCACTTTTGTGGGAATAAACCGCGTCGCGCGTTGCAGATCGAGAATTACTTTGTGCTCAGGATTTTTTGCATCGAGCGACAAAAATGCATCGGTAAGCTTCTTGATCAATGCAGGATCAAGGTCGCCGCGCACGGTCCAGTTGTAATCGTAGTAGCCGGGTGTGGTGTAAAAAACTTTGACTTGCGATACATCGATTTTTTTGTCGGCCAGCATTTTTTCATACACTGAAATATTGAGGGCACCAGCGTCGACTTTTCCACCCGCCACTTGCAGTGCGGTGGCGTCATGCGCGCCGGAGAAAGCGACACGTTTCAGTGCCTTGTCGGGATCGATGCCCTCTTTCATCATGAAAAAGCGCGGCATGAGCGAGCCTGACGTGGAAGAGGGCGCGCCAAACGTGAAAGTCTTGCCGTTAAGGTCTTTAAGGCTGTTGATACCGCTATTGGGTTGCGTGATAAAGACGGAGCGGAATTTTTCGTCTTCCTCGCGTTGCGCAATCGGGATCGCGGTGCCGGTTTTCAAGCGCGCCTGGACGAAGGTGAAGCCGCCGTACCAGACCAGATCGATTTTCTTCGCGGCTAATCCTTCCACTGTTGCTGCATAGTCAGTAACAGGCGTGAACTCAACCTTCATGCCGATTTTGCTTTCCAGGTACTGGCCCAGGGGGGTGAATTTTCGCAATAATTCTGTGGGGTTTTCGTCAGGAATGGCGGAAACTCTCAGCGTTGTCTGCGCCAAGACCGATGACGACAACAACACGGCAAATGCGGCGGAAATACACTTCAATGTGCGGGAAGTTGATGGAATCAACATGACGAACTCCTGGTGGATTGGACAAAACAGCGATGGAAAAAAAGTAACGGCGACGACAACATCTGAAACCGAATCACTGCACAAATCGTAAACTGCACTTGAAACACGGTATGCTTTTCAGAACATTTCTAGCGCGAGAACTTTGAAGAGATTACACGAAATGAACACAATAATGATGACGTCATGACTGTATCCCGCCACGCCGGAAACTACCGAATAATTGACCGCTTGCAGCTCGACCGTGACGCCGAAATTTCCAGACTCATCGATGGACTTCGCGCCACGCCAGCGACGATTGAACCAAAATATTTTTACGATCCGCTTGGATGTGCTTTGTACGCGGCGATTTGTCAACTGGATGAGTACTATCCGACCCGTACCGAGCAGGCGATTTTCGAACAATACCGCAGCGAAATCAGTACAAAAATTGCGGAAGCCGGTAACTGCGGCACCTTTGTCGATCTCGGCGCTGGAGACTGCGCAAAAGCGAAGTTGTGGCTGCCATTGATCCGTCCGCAACGCTATCTCGCCGTGGACATCGCGGGGCCGTCGCTTGAGACTGCGCTTGGCGACATGGCCTCCGATTTTCCGGATACCGAAATGCTCGGGCTGGTAACGGATTTTTCGCAGTCGTTGGACATCCCCTCTGCGCTGTTGCGTGCTCCTGTGACGCTGTTCTATCCTGGCTCGAGCATAGGCAACTTTACGCCTGCAGCAGCGACGCAGTTTCTCATTGAAGTGCGCCGCAGCACACAGGGCGGCGGACTGCTCATTGGCGTCGATGCGAAGAAAGAAAAACGCCAACTCGACGCCGCCTATGCCGACGCGCTCGGCGTGACGGCGGCGTTCAACCTCAATGCGTTGCGGCATATTAACCGTGTCATCCAGGCCGATTTTGATGAGACCCGGTGGCGGCATATCGGTGCGTACAACGAGGCGCTTGGGCGTGTTGAAATGCACCTGGAGTCGGCAATCACGCAGCGCGTGATGATTGGCGGCAGCCTGCGGGAGTTTGCCGCAGGTGAACGGATTCACTCGGAAAATTCCTACAAGTATTCCCGGCACGAGTTCGACGCCATGTTGCGCGAGGCGGGATTTTCGGAGATCAGCTTCTGGACTGATAGTAAGCAGGCGTTCTGGGTGTTTTACGCACGCTGATTCGCTGCAAACTCCCGCCATCAAGGCAGCCGTCCTTCAAAAAGATAACGGCTTCCTGGCATGGTTGTGCGTACAGAATAGATCGCACACTGTTCTGCAAGCAAGCTCCAGGGACGCTCAAAGCCGTCGAAGTTGGTAATCGTCATTTGATGCGTTTTGCGCAAATACCAATTGCCGACAAAGAACCACTTTGGAAACAGTTTGGTGCCGACCGCGACAATTCGCGTACCGGATTTTGCTTGTCGGAAAATATTATGCAGCGAAGCGAGGGAGCGAATCAGATCGTGTGTGTAACTGAAAAGGATTGCATCGGGCGCAAAATCAAGCGTCACTGTTTCACCTGAGGCGTGAAGCAATGTTACGTTGCCCAACTTCTGTTTTGCAGCACGTGCGCGCGCGATTTCCAGCATTTCAGGTGAGGGCTCAAAGCCGACTGTGCGCCCGTGTTCGCCGACGGAAATTGAGAGTGCGGGCAAGCACCATCCTGTGCCGCAGCCGGCGTCGAGTACCGTTTCACCTGGTTGAAGGTGCAGTGCATCGATGGCCCGTTTGCGTATGCCGGTGATATATTTTGTTTCGTCGTCGTAGGTGCGCGCAAGTGTTGCGTACAGGCGCTTTGAATCGGCCAGTTGTTCGCTCATCAGGCGTCACGAGCGAGTCGAAGTCCTGAAAATTGCCAACGTGCTTCGGGCGGAAAGAAATTGCGATAGCTCGGGCGGATATGATGCCGGGGTGTCGCACACGAACCCCCACGAAGCACAAACTGATTGCACATGAATTTGCCGTTGTATTCGCCGACTGCGCCGTCGGCTGCCCTGTAGCGTGGGTAGGGCAGGTAGGCACTTTGCGTCCACTCCCAGACATCGCCGAACAACTGCGCGGGGCGTAAAGAATATTTTTCATCGCGCAATGCGAGCGGGTGCAATGCACGACTCTCCAGAAAATTGCCCTCGACTTCTGCGCTGGCGGCTGCATGTTCCCACTCAGCTTCACGCGGCAACCGCGCGTCCTTCAAGTGCGATTGCGTAGAGGCCCACCGCGCGAACGCGTCGGCCTCGAAGTAATTGATGTGGCAGATTGGCGTGTGTGCGTCGATTGGCATCATGCCGTGCAAGGTAAACGTGTGCCATTGTCCATCGCGCCGCTCCCAGTAGTGAGGTGCGGCAATATGATTGGCCTGCAGCCAATCCCAGCCCATTGAAAGCCACAATTCCGGACGCATGTAGCCGCGGTCGTCAATGAAGGCGGCGAAGTCGCCATGCGTCACAGGGTACGATGCGAGTTCAAACGGTTCGATGAAGACCTGATGGCGCGGCCCCTCATTGTCGAAACAAAATGCCGAGGCACGGTTGTCCATGTCACGGCCGATTGAGATCATTCCGCCGCGATACGTAACCCACCTCGGTTTGCGTCCCTGAATCTGCGTCAGCGGCCACCTTTCCTGGTAGGCGGGCCTCAACGGATTTTTCGACAGCAGGTGCTTCAAGTCCGTCAAAATGAGCTCCTGGTGCTGCTCTTCATGGTTGCAACCGAGCCACATCAACGCAGCGAGGGCCGTTTCGCCCGCCGCAATTTCGGGGAGTAATTCCGAGATCCGTGCCGTGACATGACGTCGGTAGTCGAGTACCTCAGCCAGATTCGGACGCGAAATCAGGCCGCGTTCCGCCCGCGGATGTTTGTCGCCAACAGCGTTGTAGTAGGAGTTAAACAGCACCCGAAAGGTTGGATCGAATGGCTTGAAGGCGGTTTCAACACGCTCGAGGATAAACGTTTCGAAAAACCAGCTTGTATGTGCGAGATGCCATTTTGTCGGGCTCGCGTCGGGCATCGATTGGAGGCTCGCATCTTCGCTGGAGAGCGGTGCCGCAAGTGTTTCCGTGGTCGCACGGACTTGTTCGAAGCGTGCGCCGAGTGCGGTGCGGTTGATGTGGTCTGGCGCTACCGCAGTCGGGATGTGCGAGGTCACGATGTACTCCTGAGCCCAGTTGTCAATTCTTCCACCAATGCTGTACGTCGAACGATTGGCAACCACTTTGTTAAAACGTATTCGGCGGGAAATGCGAAACAAACTCTAGCGCTGACGCGGTTTCCAGGCACAAAAGTCGTTGAATACCGCGCCAATGCTTGACTTCTTGCTGGCAAGTGCAGTGAATCTACTTCACAATCACTTGTGGTTTGCCGGATGACATTTCGCCGATCACCGTCGCCTCGTCAAACCCCTCAGCCTTGAAAATGGCCAGCACCGCGTCCACCGCCGACGGATCGCAAGCGACCAGCAGGCCACCCGAAGTTTGCGGATCCGTCAGCATATTTCGTTCGACATCGCCGTAGTTCGTGGCGATGGAGATATCACCGCCATAGCCAGCCCAATTGCGTTCGGACGCGCCGGTGACGAAGCCCGCTTTGGCCAGACCGAGCGCATTGGCGATGATCGGCAACGTGGCGAAATCAATGGTCGCGCCCAGCTTGGAACCACGGCATATTTCCAGCAGGTGCCCGGCCAATCCAAATCCGGTGACATCCGTCAGCGCGTTGACGCCGTCCAACTGGCCAAGTTTGATGCCTGGCGTATTGAGTTTGGTGGTCGATGCAATCATGGCCGCATAGCCTGCGGCATCGAGTTTTTCTTTCTTGAGCGCCGCACTGAGAATGCCGACGCCTAGCGGCTTGCCAAGGATAAGTTTGTCGCCCGGTTTGGCACCGGCATTGCGCTTCAGATTTTTCGGGTTGACGATGCCGATGGCCACCAGTCCATAAATCGGCTCGACCGAATCGATGGTATGGCCACCTGCAATCGGGATGCCGGCGGTTTTGCAGATGGCCTCACCGCCGTCGAGGATTTTCTTGATGGTTGCCAGCGGCAGTGTGTTGATCGGCATGCCAACTAGCGCCAGTGCGAACAGGGGCGTGCCTCCCATGGCGTACACGTCAGAAATTGCGTTGGTTGCAGCGATCCGACCGAAGTCAAAAGGATCATCGACAATCGGCATGAAAAAATCGGTGGTCGCGACAATGGCCTGCGTCTCATTGATTTGATACACCGCTGCATCGTCCGACGTTTCGATACCCACCAGCAACTCTTTGGGCAGCATGGCGACGTCAGATTTGGAGATGATTTGTTGCAGCACGGCTGGTGCGATCTTGCAACCGCAGCCTCCGCCGTGGGAGAGCGATGTCAGGCGTGGAATCAAGGTCTTGATATCGGTTGGCGCGTTCATATGGGCGTTCCGTGGAAGTTTATTTTCTGATGGCTAATTCTACGCGAGCAGTGTGCGTTTGGCTTCAGCGGAGAAGCACAGCCGTTATGAGGGCAGCCAGCGCATTTCGTTCGGATGCTGGCAAAAATAATTTTGCTCGGGCAGCGCAGGCGGTGTTCAGGCGCAGCAGGAAGTTGGCGTCGTTGGCGCAATGGTCGAGCTGAGCGCGCAATGCATCCATGTCGCCGACTGGAAAATAGCCTGCGTAATCCTGCCCCAACATGCCGATGTTGCCCGACATCCGGGACGCGACTACCGGCGTGCCTGCTGACAATGCTTCAACGATCACATTCGCACCGCCTTCCATCACCGACGGGTGAATCAGCAGGTGCGCCCGCTTGATGGCGGCGCGAGTGAGGCCATGAGACAAGGCACCGGCCCAGTGATAGTGCGGCGACGTGCCGGAAATGGACCGCGCGCGCGCGGCAAGGTTTTCATCCGTGGCATTACCGAGGTGCAGGATATGAATCGGAGAACGTTCCGGCAGGGACTCGACGAGCCGAAAAATAATATCGGGGTCTTTCTCGGCACGTAAATGGCCGACCACCACACAACTGAGCGCGTCTTTGCGTTTCTCGGCAGGTTTGAGTGTCTTTGCAGATTGGTAAATTACGTGCGTTTTCTTGCGATGTTCGCGCGGGACATACCGGATCGCATCTTCCTGCAACACGATCAATGCATCGGCCATAGCCACTGAGTTGCGCGCTTGTTCACTGGTCGCAAGATCGGCGTAAAGATCGGTGCCAGTGAGCACGACGATGAGCCCGCCGTCGGGCCGCGCCACCCGGTAACGGCGGATCGAATCTGCACTGCGACGCGCGTGAAGTGCGACGAGGATGTTTGCTTCAGTCCCAGCCGGCGGGGGCGGATCAATGGGCCAGGAGGAATGTACAATCGTCCTGAAATCATGTGCCATCAAGGACTGCCATCGGCTCGCGGTGCGCCAGTTGCCGTTGTTGTCGTCGGCCATCGCTGGCGTGATGATGGCAACGACAGGTTTGGATTGGAGGGTTCGTGACATTTGTGGAAACGGTTAACGGCGGTTCAACGCCTACAGACATTCCGACTGACGTGGCTGGGTTAGGTCGCGCATTGATCGCACAGCGACAGTATACGCTGGCGTTGTATGCTGATTTGCCCACTGCGTACTGGGAACCGCGCAATTTTCCAGTTCGTGCGACGATCAATCCGCCGCTCTGGGAGTTGGCCCACATAGGCTGGTTTCAGGAATTTTTCGCCTTGCGCTGGAGCGTCGATGACGTGACGGGTATGGGCACGCCGTCGTGTCTGGATGCGGCGGATCGGTTGTTCGATTCCAGAGCTGTTCCGCACCAAACCAGATGGCATTTGACGTACCCGTCAAAGGCGACATGTCTTGAATACATGCAACGCGTCCTAGAAAACGTGATCGACGCGTTGATGGGCGGTCGTTGCGAGGATCGTTATGGATTTCAACTCGTACTCCTGCACGAAGATATGCATGCCGAGGCGCTGGCGATGACGCTGACGACGCTGGGACTGGCGCTTCCAGCTGTCGTGCCGAAGCGTGCGCCGCTTCCGCCGCATCAATTGTTGGCGCGCGAGATTCGTTGTGCTGGTGGAAGTGCGCGTTTGGGCGCGAGCATGCGCGCCTTTTGTTTTGATAACGAAAAGCCGGTGCACATCGAACAGCTCCAGGCGTTTGTGATCGATGCGCGCGTCGTGACTGCCGCTGAATTTGCAACTTTCGTTGCGTCGGCTGCCTTTCGCGATGCACGCTTCTGGTCAATCGATGGCAATGCATGGCGCGAAGCACACCAAATTGCCGATGCCGACCCGCGCAAGGATTTTGCGGCAATCCACGTCAGTTTCTTTGCGGCGGAAGCCTATAGTCGTTGGGTAAATCGTCGCTTGCCGACCGAAGCAGAATGGGAATACGCAGCAACTTTGTCAGCGGAATTTTCTGCGTCAACCGGGCAAGTTTGGGAGTGGACGTCGACACCGTTTGCGCCACATCCGGGTTTTAGGGCAGAGCGCTACGCCGATTATTCCGAGCCTTGGTTTCTGTCGAATGGCGTACGTCATCAGGTACTTAAAGGTGGCTCGTTTGTTACTCATCCACGTTTGAAGTATCCGCAATATCGCAATTTCTACACCCCCGATCGTAGCGATATGTTCTGCGGATTCAGAACTTGCGCGATCACGTAATCCACGTTCGAAGTGAGATAAAATTCGCCGTGGCGGGTCTCCTCGCATTCAATCTTTGTGAATCTGGTCAGGTCGGGAACGAAGCAGCCACAGCGAAGTAATTGAAGTGCCGAGGGTCGGGCTCGCCACACCCCATTTTGGCGCGTTGGCATGGCCAGCGAGCCGTCAGGTTTCCCTGGGCGACCGGGGGTTATGGCAACCGCATACACACGCTGTTCATCCCGTCAGACCCAAGCTCATGGCCCATCAAGTCTTAGCCCGCAAGTGGCGGCCACGCAAATTTGAAGATGTGGTCGGACAGGATCACGTCGTTCGTGCCCTCGCCAACGCCCTCGATACCGGACGAATCCATCACGCTTATTTGTTTGCCGGCACGCGCGGTGTAGGCAAGACGACCCTGGCGCGCATTCTCGCCAAGGCATTGAATTGCGTTGGTATCGATGGCAAGGGTGGCATTACGTCCAAGCCTTGTGGTGTATGC
>JANYHZ010000166.1 GCA_025362135.1 Betaproteobacteria bacterium
CGGCTCGAAAGTTAGCCTGAAATTATAGCGGGTAGGGGTTACAAACGCGATGCGCGCCAGTGCACTTTTGGCAGGAAATCGCGAGGTAAATCGTAAAAACACCAGCACTGGCGGGCTTTTCCGGCGACAAATGCCTGAAAGACCGCCCCCGTTCAGGAGTTTATGCTCCGGGGAACTTCTAAAAACCCCCGTTCGTGCTCGTCGAAGCACATGTGGGCTAACCGATTGATTCATTGTGGCCCGTTCAACCCTTCGACGGGCTCAGGGCGAACGGGAATGAGGTTTCGAGAAGTTCCCCTCCACTACCAAAGCCTGAACAAATACTGCACTTTCACACTTCCAGCGGGTCCACATCGATTGCCCACCGCACCGCCCGCGATTCACGTTGCCGCACCAGCGGCAGCCACATCGCCAGAAATTGTTGCAATTCGCTGCGTGTACCCGACTGCACCATCAATTGCTGACGCTCGAAACCTGCCTTGCGCGCCAGCGGTGCGGGAATCGGGTCCCATACATGCAGGTTTCCCATTCCGGCCTCCTCGACCTTACTGGCACGCGCTTCATTTGCAGCTTCAACAATAGCGTGCATGAAGGCGTTCAACGTATCCGCTGACCTGGCCTCAGCGCGGAGCAACGCCAGATACGAGTACGGCGGCAGATTGGCCGACGCTCGCTCAGCCATTGCCATCGCCGCGAAGCGCGCATGATCCTGTGCCGCGACGGCCTGATAAAGCGGATGTGCGGCGAAGCGGGTTTGAATCAGCACCCGACCAGACAAATCGGCCCGACCCGCACGGCCCGCGACCTGGCAGAGTTGCGCGACCATTCTTTCGGCGGCACGAAAATCGGCCGAGAACATCGCACCGTCCGCATTCACTACGCCGACCAGTGTGATTTTGGGGAAGTCGTGCCCCTTGGAAAGCATCTGCGTGCCGACCAGCACATCTATTTCTCCGGCGGCGGCGGCGTCGAATATTTTTTCGGCGGCACCCCGCTTGCGGGTGGAATCGCGATCAACCCGGGCGATGCGCGCCGTGGGCAATTTGCCGCGCAGTGCCGCTTCGATGCGCTCGGTTCCCTGACCCGCTGCCACCAGCTCGTGACTGCCACACGACACGCAAGCGACTGGCACGCGCGATTGGTAGCCGCAATGATGGCACTTCAAGCGCCTCTCTTTTTGATGGAACACCAGTCGCGCGCTGCAACGCTTGCAGTCGGGCATCGCGCCACATTGCGCGCACACCAGCGCGGGAGAAAAACCGCGGCGATTGATGAATATCAGCGCCTGCTCACCGCGCTGTACGGTCTCTTCGATTGCCTTGACCAATTGCGATGAGAGGCCGTCCTCCGCACGTTCGTGATTAAGGTCGATGAATTCAATGGCCGGCATCAGGGCATTTGCTACGGCGCGCTGCGTGAGGGCAATTTGCGTAAAACGCCCGCGTGCAACGTTGTGCACGCTTTCCAGCGAAGGTGTCGCAGAGCCCATCACCACGACGCAATTTTCCTGCCGGCCACGAAATATCGCGACATCGCGCGCCGAATAACGAAATCCTTCCTGTTGCTTGAACGACGCGTCGTGCTCTTCGTCAATCACGATCACGCCCAGCTTTGGCATCGGCGTGAATACGGCGAGCCTCGTGCCGACCACGATGTCGGCCTGACCACTCTGCGCATCCAGATAACCTGTCATGCGCGGCACCTCGGCCATTGCACTGTTTTGCTCGACAATGTGTGCGTCGGGGAAGCGCAATTTCACCTGCCGCAAGAATTGTGGCGTGAGATTGATTTCCGGCACCAGCACCAATGCCTGGCTGCCGCTCGCCAGCGCGTCGGCGATAACGCGCAAATACACCTCGGTCTTGCCGCTCCCGGTGACGCCAAAAAGCAGGAACGGCGCATAGGTTCCGCGTGCCGTCTTGATGCGCTCGACAGCACTGTGTTGCTCGCCGCTCAATTCTGGCCCGGGCACGGTGGTCGCGACCCGGCCTGACCTGGTCGTTGCACCCGGCGCAAAATCGCAAACGACCACGCAGCCCTTTTTCAAGAGTACGGATAACACGCTCGCCGCGCGCTCGTGGCGAAGCTTTAGTTGGGCTACCGTTTGCGGCGAACCAGCGAGAGCTGACAACATCGTTCGTAGCGCTACGGCGCGCATGGGCAACGTTGTCAGGGCGTCCCTGCCCAATGCAGTGATGTCGATGATGCGTTGTCGCCGGAATTGAACGGGTCGCGCCACCCGCATCGCCGGTGGCAGCGCGTTCAGCGCAATGGGGCCAATGGGATGGTGATAGTAATTTTCGCAAAAGCGAAACAGGGCAAAATCACGCGCTGAAAATTTGGGCAACACACGCTGGATCAGGATGACCGGTTTCAATTTCTCGTGCGGCACTTCGCTTTCGTCACTCAGGCCGACGATGACCCCGGCCATTTTCTTCGTGCCGAAGGGGACGATGACAAGGCGACCCAGGTCGTCTGCGGTCGCGTCGGCGCAAAGAAAATCGAAGTGTTTGGCCAGCGGCAGGTCCAGTGCAACATGTACGATTGATGCCCTCACGATCACGCGGGTGTCTCCTCTTGAGCACCCGGAAAGCCGCGCCAATACTGGATTTCCAGCTTGTGGATAACTTTGTGCATAGCTCGCGATGTGTGAGGCAAATTCCGTGTCCGGCTAGGGAAAACGTGCAATGTACAGAGGGGAAGGTCAAAAAATATCCATATAAAACAATATGTTGACTATTTTCTCTGCTACACGCTGTTTGTCACTTATGGAACAGGCTTTCTGTGCATAAGCAAGCCCCACTGCACGTGAGTTGCAAAAATATTTTCCTTGACAATCCGATGTGACTAAACCCTAGCGCTGGCGCGGTGAACCGCGTTAACAAGCGCTTCGACATGGTCCGGATTGGTAAATTGCGAAATTCCGTGGCCAAGGTTAAACACGTGTCCGTCGGCATTCTTGTCGTGTGCAAATTCATCGAGAACACGTGCGGCCTCGCGTTCGATAGTGGCAGCATCGCCGAACAAAACATTCGGATCGAGGTTGCCTTGCAGAGCGACCTTGTGCCCGACGCGTCGTTTCGCTTCACTCAAGCTGATGGTCCAATCGAGGCCGAGGGCATCGGCACCGCACTCGGCCATGGACTCGAGCCAGAGCCCGCCGCCCTTGGTGAAAAAGACGCGCGGCACCACGCGCCCCTCGTTGCTGCGTTTCAATCCCGCCATGACACGTGTGGCATACGCAAGCGAAAACTGCTGATACGCCGAATGGGACAGTGCGCCGCCCCAGGTGTCGAACAGCATGAGTGCCTGTGCGCCCGCGTCAATTTGTGCGTTCAGATAGGCGATCACACTCTGCGTATTTTTTTCAAGAATCTCGTGCAACAAATCCGGGCGCTGGTACAGCATCGTTTTGACCTGGCGAAAATCGTCCGAGCCCCCGCCTTCGATCATGTAACAAGCAAGCGTAAACGGGCTGCCGGAAAAACCAATCAGCGGAACGCGGCCCTTGAGTGCGCGTCGAATTTGCGCGACTGCGTCAGTCACGTATTTCAGTTGCCCGATATCGGCAACGGGTAGTTTCCTTACGTCTTCCTCGGTTCTCACGGTTCGCTCGAACTTTGGACCCTCGCCTTCAACAAAATAAAGGCCGAGTCCCATTGCATCGGGAATCGTCAGGATATCGGAGAACAAAATCGCCGCATCGAGCTTGAAGCGATCCAGCGGTTGCAACGTGACTTCGGTACAGTAATCGGGATTCTTGGCCAAGCCGAGGAAGCTTCCCGCTTTCTTTCGCGTTGCGTTGTACTCGGGCAAATAGCGTCCCGCCTGACGCATGATCCAGATCGGCGTGTAGGGAGTCGGCTCGCGCATAAGCGCGCGAAGGAAAGTATCGTTTTGGAGGGCGGTCATGTGGGGGCGCTGGAATAGTGCGGACTGAATGCCGCGCCAGCCGATTATCTCACCAGTATGGTAGCCGCGATGAAGCGCAGCGCAATCGCGGGTGTGCGTGGCACGCGATCTTGTTTAACAGGCTTGGACCCGCATTGCGCTGCGCTGCATCCGGGCTGCAAAATTATACAAACACAAGCACTGGCGCGGTTCACCAGCCTTTTATGCCCCGTGAACCGCGTCAGATGGCGGTCTACGCTTAAAGCGTGAACCGTTCAGGCTAACGCGGCAGTTCAGACGTACCCATCAGATAGGCATCGACCGAACGCGCGCACTGACGGCCTTCGCGGATCGCCCACACCACCAGGGATTGCCCGCGACGCATATCACCGGCGGCGAATACCTTCGGGTTGGCGGTTTGATAGGCGAGCACAGTGCCACGGTCATCGACTTCGGCTTTGACGTTTTGGCGTTGATCTTTCAGCACGCCAAGCGCACCGAACTGTTCGAGCAAGCCTTTTTGTTCTGGCCCCATAAAGCCCATCGCCAGCAACACTAGATCGGCTTTCATCTCAAACTCGGATCCTGCCACTTCCTGCATTTTTCCGTCCCTCCATTCGACCCGGACGGCCTTGAGTTTTTCCACTTTGCCGTTGTTGCCGATGAATTCCTTGGTCGCCACGGCCCAATCGCGATCGCAACCTTCCTCGTGCGAAGACGAGGTGCGCAGTTTGATCGGCCAGTTTGGCCAGACCATCGGTTTGTCCTCTTCTGCCGGCGGCTGCGGCATCAATTCGAATTGCGCGATCGACTTTGCGCCGTGACGGTTTGAAGTGCCCACACAATCGCTGCCGGTATCACCGCCACCGATCACGACGACGTGCTTGTCCGTTGCGGTGAGCTGACCGGCGACGGTGTCCCCTGCGATGACCTTGTTCTGCAACGGCAGGAAATCCATCGCGAAATGAATACCTGCCAAATCGCGGCCTTTCACGGGAAGATCGCGAGGCCATTCCGCACCGCCCGACAACACAACGGCATCAAAGTCCTCCAGCAACACGTTCGCCGGGGTATCAACACCAATATTCTGGTCAACGCGAAATTTCACACCCTCGGCCTCCATCTGCGCGACGCGCCGGTCGATGTGCGATTTTTCCATTTTGAAATCGGGGATTCCATAGCGCAGCAGGCCGCCGATTCGATCCGTCTTTTCAAATACGGTCACGTCGTGGCCAACCCGCGCGAGCTGTTGTGCCGCCGCCATCCCGGCGGGTCCTGAACCCACGATCGCAACGTTTTTGCCGGTTCGGTGTCTGGCGGGCTGTGGCAGCACCCAGCCCATTTCCCAACCCTTATCGATAATGGCGTGCTCAATCGATTTTATGCCAACGGCGTCATTGTTGATGTTCAGCGTGCACGCCGCCTCGCACGGCGCAGGGCAGACGCGTCCGGTGAATTCGGGGAAATTGTTCGTGGAGTGCAGGGTATCGAGCGCTTCACGCCAGTTCTCGCGAAACACAAGATCGTTGAAATCCGGAATGATGTTGTTGACCGGACAGCCAGTCTGACAAAACGGAATGCCGCAATCCATGCAGCGGGCACCCTGTTGCTTGGCTTCCACGTCGCTCAGGTGGAGGATGAACTCCTGATAGTTCTTCACGCGTTCCGCAGGTGCGATCGATGCTTCGCTCAAGCGTTGATATTCCAAAAATCCGGTTGGCTTGCCCATTCAATTTCTCACAGTAAATTTGTGGCGCGGTCAGGCGGCTTTTTGGTTCGTTGTCGCGATGGCAGCGGCTTTCTTTGCGGCCATTTCCTTCAGGGCGCGCCGATATTCTGTCGGCATCACTTTTACAAAAAGACGCGACCACTTCGGCCAATTGCCCAGTATGTCCAGCGCGCGCTGGCTGCCGGTATATTTGGCATGATTTTCAATCAGTGATTTCAGCAACACTGTGTCAGGCATGCCCAGATGCGAAGCAGGTGTGACGGCATCGGAAAGCGCCTCCAGTTCAACCATCGCGGTGTTGCAACGGTCTTTGAACAAGTCCTCGACGTCCAGCACGTACGCAACGCCGCCGGACATGCCCGCACCGAAATTGCGGCCCGTTGCGCCCAGCACGACAACGGTGCCGCCGGTCATGTATTCGCAGCCGTGATCCCCCGTGCCCTCCACTACCGCAGATGCGCCGGAATTGCGAACGCAGAAGCGCTCACCAGCGACGCCGCGGAAATAAGCCTCGCCCGCAATTGCGCCGTACATCACGGTGTTACCGACGATGATATTTTCCAGTGGATTGCCCTTGAAGTCGGCGTGCTGCCTGACGATAACGCGCCCGCCGCTCAAGCCCTTGCCGACGTAATCGTTGGCTTGCCCGGTCAATTCCATCGTCACACCACGCGCGAGAAAGGCGGCAAAACTCTGCCCTGCGGTTCCACTGAGTTTGATGTTGATGGTGTCGTCCGGCAGGCCTGCGTGGCCGTATCGCTTGGCGACTTCCCCGGAAAGCATCGCGCCTGCGGTGCGGTTCAGATTGCGTATCGTGGTTTCAATTCGCACTTTCTGCTGTGTTTCGAGCGCAGCTTTTGCTTCCGCGATCAGTTTGTGATCGAGCGCCGCACTGAGGCCATGATCCTGCGTTTCACAATGGTGGCGGGCGACTTCTTTGGGCATGTCCGGCACATGGAAAATTCGTGAAAAGTCGAGCCCTTTCGCTTTCCAATGCGCCACACCCTTTTTCGTCTCGAGCAAATTCGCGCGCCCGATCAGGTCTTCAAATTTGCGAACACCCATGCCCGCCATGAGTTCGCGCACCTCTTCGGCGATAAAGAAAAAGAAGTTCACCACATGCTCGGGCTGGCCGGTAAATTTCTTCCGCAATACCGGGTCTTGCGTTGCCACACCGACCGGACAGGTATTGAGATGGCATTTCCTCATCATGATGCAGCCTTCCACCACCAGCGGCGCGGTGGCGAAGCCGAACTCATCCGCACCCAGCAACGCACCGATCAATACATCGCGTCCGGTTTTCATCTGCCCATCGACCTGCACCGCGATGCGACCACGCAAGCGGTTTAACACCAACGTCTGCTGCGTCTCGGCCAGGCCAAGCTCCCAGGGCGTGCCGGCGTGTTTGATCGATGAAACCGGTGATGCCCCGGTGCCGCCGTCGTGGCCGGCGATGGTGACGTGATCCGCCTTGGCTTTTGCGACACCTGCGGCGACGGTACCGACGCCAACTTCCGAAACCAGCTTCACCGAAATAGACGCCTGCGAATTGCAATTTTTCAGATCGTGGATCAGTTGCGCCAGATCTTCGATCGAATAAATATCGTGGTGCGGCGGGGGTGAAATCAATTCCACTCCCGGCGTCGCATAACGCAATGCGCCAATATATGCCGAGACTTTATGGCCCGGCAATTGCCCGCCCTCGCCCGGCTTGGCACCCTGCGCCATCTTGATTTGAATTTGATCTGCTGAATTCAAATATTCGGCGGTCACACCAAAGCGCGCCGAGGCAACCTGCTTGATGCGCGAACGCAGCGAATCGCCAATTTTGAGCGCGATATCGGTTTCGACGGCATCG
>JANYHZ010000167.1 GCA_025362135.1 Betaproteobacteria bacterium
CGCAAAGTTTTTGGCTGTTGGGGCGGGCGATGGATCAGGCTACCGGCATTCAGGCTGGCACCTATCGCGTAACAGAATCACTAACGCCACTGGACCTGCTAAAGAAACTCAATGATGGCGATGTCGTCACGATCGCGATTACCTTTGTCGAAGGAATTACCTTCGCAGAAATGCGTGAGCACATTGAAGGTGCCCAACAACTTCAGATTACGCTGAAGGGCCTTTCAAATGCTGATGTTCTGAAGAAAATTGGTGCCACGGAATCTAGTCCCGAGGGTTTGTTCTTCCCCGATACCTACCGATTTTCCGCAGGCACCACCGATCTCGATTTGCTCAAAAAAAGCTATCGAATGATGCAGCAAAGGCTCGCACAGGCTTGGGCGCAGCGCGAAGCAGGTCTGCCATACAAGAATCCGTATGAAGCGCTCATCATGGCGTCCATTATCGAGAAGGAAACAGGCAGGGCGGACGAACGTCCCCTGATTGGCGCTGTCTTTACCAACCGTCTCAAAATTCCAATGCGTCTTCAGACTGACCCCACAGTGATCTACGGCATGGGGCAGCGTTTCGATGGCAATATTCGCCGTCGCGACCTGACTACCGATACGCCGTACAACACCTACACCCGCGACGGACTACCGCCGACACCAATTGCCATGCCGGGCTGGAACGCGTTGCTCGCCGCAGTGAAACCGGCGCAATCCGACAAGCTATACTTCGTCGCGAAAGGCGATGGTAGCCATTTTTTTTCGCGCTCACTCGACGAGCACAATCGCGCTGTTGCGAAATATCAACTTGGGAAGTGACATGGCCGGTAAGTTCTATGGCGGGTAGGCTTATCACGCTCGAAGGAATCGATGGCGCGGGCAAGTCGTCGCATCTGGACTTTATCGCGGAACGCATTGAGACACGTGGCATCGAGGTCGTCTCAACGCGCGAGCCAGGCGGCACGGCATTCGGCGAGAGAATCCGCACGATTGTGTTGAACGAAAAAATGCATGGCGATACCGAGACATTACTCATGTTCGCTTCCCGCACGGAGCAACTCGCGGAAGTGATCATGCCGGCGCTCGCAAGGGGTGCGTGGGTCTTGTGCGACAGATTTACCGACTCCACGTTTGCCTATCAATGCGGCGGACGCGGCTTGTCCGAATCGCGCATCGCCACGATGGAAGAATGGGTGCATGGAAATTTACAGCCCGATCTCACGCTGCTGTTTGACGCGCCGCTTGAGGTGGCGCGCGAGCGACTGAACGTGGCAAAGACGTCGCCTGACAAATTCGAGAGGGAGCAGAGCGATTTCTTCTCCCGCGTGCGCGCCGCGTATCTGCAACGTGCGGCGCAATTTCCGCATCGAATCAAGGTGATCAATTCCGCGCGCGGTCTGGTTGATATTCGTACCTGCCTTGCCAGCCTGATCGATTCACTATGAGTATCGAATTGCTACCGTGGCACGATGCCCCGCTGCGTGGCCTGCTAAGCCAACGCGAAAAACTGCCACATGCGATGTTGGTGTACGGTCGCCACGGTATCGGCAAAGTAAAATTTGCGCGCGCGATGGCGCAATCGCTATTGTGTGAATCGATCAATACCGGCGTGGCCTGTGGGGCCTGTGCCGCTTGCGGTTGGTTCAGTCACGGGAATCACCCGGATTTTCGGGAATTGAAGCCGGAAGTGCTAAGCGCGGAGGACGCCGACACTGAAGCGCCCGGCGGCGCGGAAGACAAGGAAGACAAGGAAAAAAAGAAGAGCAAACAGATCACGGTTGATCAGATTCGTGAACTCGCCAATTTCATGACGCTTTCGACGCATCGCGATGGTTTCAGGATACTGCTGCTCCACCCGGCCGAGACACTCAACGTCAATGCGGCGAATTCTCTGTTGAAAACGCTCGAGGAGCCGCCGCCGCGTACATTGATTTTGCTGGTGACCGATCAGATTGGCCGTCTTCTCGCTACCATCAAAAGTCGCTGTCAACGAGTCTTATTGTCCGCGCCGGACACGGCGACTGCGGTGGCGTGGTTGCAGGCGCAGGGCATCGCCGATGCCGAGCTCGCACTTGGCCAGGCGGGTGGTACGCCGCTGGCTGCATTGGCTTTTGCGGATGCGCAGTACCAGTCACAGCGAAAGGCGTTTGTGCAAGTGCTCGCAGCTGTTGACGCAGATCACCTGGCTGCTGCACAAGCGTTTGAGAAGAGTGAACTGGTCAACCTGATGACCTGGCTACAAACATGGGTCGGCGATGTAGCGCTTTCACGCCTCACAGGTGAAGTGCTTTTCCACCGAGACCAGGCGGCTGCAATATCGCGCATCGCCAAACGGATCGATTTGCCCGCACTGTTTCGCTATGAGTCCCAGTTGCGCCAGACGCGACGGACAATCCACCATCCGCTGAACCCAAGACTATTGCTCGAACAGTTGCTGATATCATATTCGCAGGTAATAACCCCCTTGTAAAACATGGCCACCACAAACGTAACCCCGATCAAACGACCCGATGTAATCTCGCTCAATCTCAAGGGCAAGAGCGCACTGTATGCGGCCTGGATGCCCCTGTTGAAAGGGGGCGGGCTATTCATGCAGTCGACGGTCGACCACAAACTTGGGGATGAAATCCTATTGGTACTGACTTTCCTTGATGAGGCAACGAAGATCCCATTGTCGGGAACGGTCGCCTGGATCAACCCGCCACACGCGCAGGGTAATCGACCGCAAGGCGTGGGGATCCGTCTGCCGGACAATGAGGTCGGTCGGGATTTGAAGAAAAAAATCGAAGGAATTTTGGCGCCGGTCGCGAAATCCGATCGAGCAACGCACACCCTCTAGGCCACTACTAGACAATACTTTCTTTCGACGCGCGATCCAGCCATTTTTCGTTGTTCGGTGGGACGAAACTCTGCATGCGCGCAATCAGTTTTTGCAGATCCGTATCGACGATCAGGCTATTGCGATGTGCGTCGCGCAACAAACGTTCATCCCTTGCGTGGTCGAGAAACTTCACGAGGTGGTCGAAAAATCCTGATACATTCAGGATACCCACCGGCAGCAGATGATAAGCAAGTTGCTGCCACGTCAGCGCTTCAAACAACTCGTCCAACGTGCCGTAGCCACCCGGCAGTGCAATAAAACCGTCGCACAATCGGGTCATCAATGCTTTACGTTCGTGCATGGTTTCCACCACGTGCATCTGCGTGAGTCCGGCGTGGCCAACTTCTTTTTCCATCAGCTTCCTCGGAATCACCCCCACCACCTCGCCGCCTGCCGACAGGCACGCATCCGCCGCAACACCCATCAGCCCGACGTGGCCGCCACCGTAAATCAGCCGGATATTATTGTGCGCGAGCGTTGTACCAAGCTGTGTGGCCGCCAGTTTGAACGCAGGGTCCATGCCGGGACTGGAGCCGCAAAACAGGCAAATAGCCTGGATCGTTTTTCTGTCTGTATCCATTGGTTGATTATACCGATGGCCACCAGCGGCGTTCGCAGGAATGCCATAATTGTCCCATGTTCATTGACTCCCACTGTCACCTGGATTTCCCCGAACTCGAGGCTGACCGCGCCAGCGTACTGGCACTCATGCGCAGCAACGCTGTTACACATGCGCTGACGATTTCGACGACGCTCAACACGTTCCCCGCCGTGCGTGCGGTGGCGGAAGCGAACGCTAATATCTGGTGTTCGGCTGGTGTCCATCCTGACGAACAAGTTGACGATCACGAGGCCTCGCTGGAGGAATTGCTCGCGATGGCGGATCACCCGAAGGTGGTCGCGATCGGCGAAACAGGTCTCGACTACTATCGCCTGCCTGAGCCGCTCGATTGGCAGCGTGAGAGATTTCGTGTTCATATTCGTGCCGCGAAGCAGAGCGGAAAGCCACTTGTGATTCATACGAGGAATTCGCATGCCGATACCTTGCGCATCATGCGTGAAGAGGGCGCGGCTGAGGCCGGCGGCGTGATGCATTGTTTTACCGAAGCGCAAGATGTTGCCGACGCCGCTATGGAGATGAATTTCTATATTTCGTTTTCCGGTATCGTCACGTTCAAGAACGCGAAAGACTTGAAAGAAGTCGCCAAAACCATCCCGCTCGAAAGGATGCTCATCGAAACGGATTCACCGTATCTCGCGCCCGCGCCGTTTCGCGGCAAGATGAATCAGCCGGGGTATGTGAAGCATGTGGCGGAGCACATCGCAGAGTTGAGGGGGATTTCAGTGGAGGAGGTGGCGCACGCAACTTCAGCGAATTTCTTCAAATTGTTTTCGTATGCCAAGGCGACGTAAACACGCGTTTGCATCGAAACCGCCAGATCAAGTGTGAAACTCAAGCACTGGCGCGCCTCCCGGACAATAAATGCTCCGGACACCGCGCCAATTATGGACGTTGGCTTTTTATTGTCGACCAAGCTGCTCCTGTAACATTCGGCAAACGAAAACAGGGGAGCAAGCATCATGTCGGACGTCGTGCGTAGTTTCATCGGAGTAGCGCTATTAATCGGCATCGGTGTATTGCTCTCGATGAATCGCAAGAGCATTCGCTGGCGCACCGTGCTCGCCGCCCTAGCCGTGCAGATGGTGATCGGCGCGTTCGTGCTTTTTATCCCCTTCGGTAAAGACACGTTAACCGCCATCGCCGGTGGCGTCACACACGTGCTGGAGTATGGGTTCAAGGGAACGGAGTTTCTGTTTGGCGGACTGGTTTCGGCAAAGATGTTTGAATTATTCGGTGGCGGCGGATTTGTGTTTGCCTTTCGCGTGCTGCCCACCATCATCTACGTGACCACGTTGATCGCAGTGCTCTATTACCTCGGGGTCATGCGCTGGATCATCACCATTCTTGGTACGATTTTCCAGAAGCTGCTAGGTGTTTCGAAAATTGAATCCTTCTGTGCGGTGACAACGATTTTCCTTGGCCAGAATGAAATGGGCGCCGCAGTGAAGCCCTTCATCGGCAAACTCAAAGGCCCTGAGATTTTCGTCATCATGACCAGCGGCATGGCCAGCGTTGCTGGTGCGGCGCTTGCGGGCTACGCGGGCCTCGGCGTGAAGATGGAATACTTGATCGCCGCAAGTTTTATGGCGATCCCAGGCGGTCTGCTGTTTGGTAAATTACTCTGCCCTTCCGACGAAGTGAGCGATATCCGTTTCGACAATCTGCAATTTGAAGAAAAAAAACCGGCCAATCTCATCGAGGCTGCTGCCAGCGGTGCGACGCTTGGTTTGACCATCGCCGTTAGCGTCGGCGCCATGCTGATTGCCTTCATCGGTTTGATCGCCCTGTTCAACGGCGTAGTTGGAGGTGTCGCCGGATGGATGGGCTATCCAGGGATGAATCTTGAGTCCATGCTTGGCAAGGTATTCGCGCCACTTGCCTATATGCTAGGCGTGACTTGGGAACACGCCGCCTTTGCCGGCAACCTGATCGGCCAGAAACTGATTCTCAACGAATTCGTCGCTTACGTTGGCCTGGCACCGTACTTGCAGCCCGTCGATAAAGTCGTCGCCGCAGGTCTCACCGTGATCGATCCACGCACGCTCGCCATTCTCTCGTTCGCGCTGTGTGGTTTCGCTAATATTTCTTCGATCGCCATCCTCGCAGGTGCATTCGGCAGCGTCGCCCCGCAATTGCGCGGGCTCGTGGCTACCTACGGCTTGCGCGTCGTGGCTGCAGCGACGTTGTCGAATTTGATGAGTGCCACAATTGCGGGCATCTTTCTCTCCATATAGTTTTGAGAAGCGAGCAGACGATGTTTCTCCCGCAGGAAATCATTCGCAAGAAGCGCGACGGTCAAGCGCTCGACACCGCCGACATCAACGCTTTCATTCGTGGTGTCGCGGCCAACGAAGTCAGCGAAGGACAGATTGCTGCCTTTGCGATGGCGACGTACCTCAATGGCATGACGTCAGGCGAGGTTGTCGCGTTGACGCTTGCAATGCGAGATTCCGGCACGGTGCTTAACTGGAAAGCACTCAACCTGCCGGGACCAATTGTGGACAAGCACTCGACGGGTGGCGTCGGCGATGTCGTGTCTCTCATGCTCGGGCCCATGGTGGCGGCGAGCGGCGGCTTTGTGCCGATGATTTCCGGTCGCGGACTTGGTCATACCGGCGGTACGCTCGACAAATTCGATTCCATCCCCGGGTACCAGACCAGCGTGTCGATTGAAAGATTCCAACAGGTCGTGCGCGATGCCGGGGTTGCCATCATTGGCCAAACTGCCGAACTGGCCCCAGCCGATAAGCGCATCTACGCGACACGCGATGTGACGGCGACGGTCGAATCGATACCGCTGATCACGGCGTCAATACTTTCCAAGAAACTCGCTTCGGGCCTGGATGCGCTGGTGATGGATGTCAAGGTCGGCTGCGGTGCATTCATGCCGACGCTGGCGAAGTCGCGCGAGTTGGCACAAAGCATTGTCGACGTCGGCATGGGTGCGGGCGTAAAAACTTCTGCGTTGCTGACTGACATGAATGAGCCGTTGGCGCCTTGTGCTGGAAATGCGATTGAAGTTCGCTGCGCAATCGATTATCTGACCGGCAAATCGCGACCGCCGAGATTGCACGAGGTCACACTGGCGTTGTCAGCGCAATTGCTGGTGACGGCGGGGATGGCGAAAAATGGAGTGGTTGCGAGACAGGTATTGACCGAGAGTCTGGATAGTGGCCGTGCAGCAGCGCATTTTGCAAAAATGGTTGCAGCACTCGGTGGCCCAACTGATTTGATCGAAAATCCGGAAAAATATTTGCGTCGTGCGCCAATCGTTAAACCGGTATTGGCATCGCGTGCGGGCTTCGTTGCAGCCTGCGACACGCGGCGGGTGGGCATGGTGGTGGTCGCGCTCGGCGGTGGGCGCATGCGTGCGGCGGATGCCATTGATTTCGATGTGGGCCTAAGCGATCTGGCTTCGCTGGGAGCGCCGGTCCGCGTGGGCGATCTGATCGCAGTTGTGCACGCGCGTACCGAGGGTTCGGCCGATGCGGCGATGCAAGCATTTCAGCAAGCGATTACTATTTCCGATATGGCACCATCGAAATCGGAACTGGTTCAGGTTTTGACAAATAGCTAGTTTTGTTTTTTTCCGCAGAACGCGGCAGAACCGAAGGGGAGCACGAAGGAGCGCAATATGGCTGCGAGGTCATCACACAAAGGCACGGTCGTTTTGGTCGGCACCCGCAAGGGACTGTTTGTGCTGCTTGCCGACCCCAAGCGAGAAAAATGGCGCGCTGAGGGGCCGCATTTTTTAGGCCAGATCGTCAATCATGCGGTGCTCAATCCTGCGACGGGCACCATGCTGGTGGCCGCGCGGGCCGGGCACCTTGGGCCGACGGTATTTCGCTCCACCGATTTCGGCAAGAGCTGGAAAGAAGCGACTTCGCCACCCGCGTTTCCTAAAATATCGGGCGATGCCTACGGCTGGTCGGTGAGTCACGTCTTTTGGGTGTCATTGGGCCACCCCAGCGAACCCAAGGTCTGGTACGCCGGGACTTCCCCCCACGGTTTGTTCCGCTCTGACGATGACGGTGTGACATGGCAGAGCGTCGATGGTTTCAATCTGCATCCTGATCGCGCCAAGTGGCTGGGTGGATCGCAGGAAGCGCCACCCGATGGCGCAACCCTGCATTCGATCAATGTGGATCCATTCGACAAAAAGCATATTTATGTCGGCATGTCTTCCGGCGGTATATTCGAAAGCTTCGATACCGGGTCGACATGGAGGCCCTTGAACCTGGGCTGCGCCGCCGATTTCCTGCCTGACCCAAATGCGGAATACGGTCACGATCCGCACTGCCTGCGTGTACATCCGGCTGCGCAGGATGTGGTGTATCAACAAAATCATTGCGGCATTTATCGGCTCGACCGGACGGCCGCAGGTGGCAAAGGACGCTGGCTGCGCATCGGCGAAAACATGCCCAAGGAAATCGGCGACATCGGTTTTCCAATGGTGCTGCATCCACGCGATCCAAAAACGCTTTGGGTGTTCCCGATGGACGGCACCACGGTGTGGCCGCGTATGTCGGTCGCGGGAAAACCAGTGGTTTATCGTTCGCTCGATGCTGGCGCAACCTGGCAGCGGCAGGATAAGGGTTTACCACCCGCGCAGGCGTGGTTTACGGTAAAACGCCAGGCTATGACTGCGGATCAGCATAAATCTGTCGGCATTTATTTCGGAACAACGAGCGGCGAAATGTGGGCGAGTTTTGACGAAGGAGACAACTGGCAATGTCTAATGCTGCACCTGCCGCATATCTATTCTGTCGAGGTGATCACACGTTGAAAGTCACGCTGCCAACGCCGCTGGTTGAATACACCGACGGTTTGCGAGAAGTTGAAGCCAGCGGCAAGACGCTGGACGACTTATTGCAAGATCTGGATCGTCAATTCCCCGGCATTCGATTTCGCATGATCGACGAGCAAGGCCGGATACGCGCCCACATCAAGCTGTTCGTCAACGCCGAACTTGAACGTTCGCTTGGTGCTCCATTGGCTACGTCAGACGCTGTGATTATCGTTGCTGCGCTCTCAGGCGGATAGTGCAGAGGGAAAGAAATCGACATGTGTTTTGGGTTGTGCGCACGTCAAATCGACGAAAACACGGTGGCAAAGTTGCCATGAATTTCCTCGCGCTCACTTTCGCAACTTGTGTTTCATTGTCCGCGGTTGCAGCGCCATCCGACGATGCGGCCTGGATCGAGGAGCAGCGGCAGAAGTGGAACATTCCCGGCGTGTCAGTCGCCTTGGTTCGACTAGGCGAGCCTGCAAAACTCTATGCAAGCGGATTTTGCGATATTGAAGCCAAGCGGGCGTGTGTGCCAGAGAGCGTTTTTCATATTGCGTCAATGACAAAGTTTTTCACCGGCCTGCTGGCCGCCGAATTGGCGGAAGAAGGGCTACTCAATGTCGATGAGCCTTTGCGTAAGCGCTGGCCGGAATTTAGGCTTTCGGATTCTCGCTGGAGGGAAGTTACGTTGCGCGACGTGCTGGGACAACGGGCCGGACTTGGTTCTGTCGACTGGCCTTACAATTGGGCTGCCGCCCTCAGCCGTGAGACCTATATTGATCGCCTCGTTCATGTGCCGATGGCAACGGGCTTCCGCGAAAAGTATTCGTACGCGAATGCAAACTTTATTGTCGCT
>JANYHZ010000180.1 GCA_025362135.1 Betaproteobacteria bacterium
ATTTTCCGCCACGCCGATGGGTGGTCTTTTCGACGGAAGACAACTGGTCTTCCAGAATCGATTTGGTGTCGTAGAGCAAGCGGCCGATAAGCGTGCTCTTGCCGTCATCAACGGAGCCTGCGGTCGTGAAGCGGAGCGTATCGGCAGCCATCAATTGGTTCGCCATCAGAAATAACCCTCTTTCTTGCGCAGTTCCATCGAGGCATCCGAGGTCTGATCATCCATGCGCGTGGCACCGCGTTCGGTGACGCGCGACAGCGCAGTTTCGGTAAGGATGGCGGCTATATCGGTCGCCGTCGACAACACCGGGCAGGTGCAGGTGATGTCGCCGACGGTACGAAAACGCACCTTCCGCAACACCGCAGACTCATTGGCGCGCGGCGGTGTAAGTTCGGTTACCGGTGCCAGCAAGCCGTTGCGCTCGACCACGAGGCGTTCATGGGCGAAATAAATGCCGGGCACTTGCAGATTTTCACGCGCGATGTATTGCCATACATCAAGCTCGGTCCAGTTGGAAATGGGAAAGGCGCGCAAATGCTCACCGCGGTGGACACGCGCGTTGTACAGATCCCACAATTCCGGTCGCTGATTTTTTGGATCCCACTGGCCGAATTCATCGCGGTGAGAAAGGATTCGCTCCTTGGCGCGGGCTTTCTCCTCATCCCGGCGTGCACCCCCAAATAACGCGTCAAACTCAAATTCCCTGATGGCATCGAGCAGCGTGACCGTCTGGTGCACGTTGCGGCTTTCATCTGCGCGCCTGAGCACAACACGACCGGTGTCGATCGACGTTTGCACCGAGCGCACGATCAGCTTTTCACCCAGTTCAGCGGCGCGCAGATCGCGAAAGTCGATCACTTCCCTGAAGTTGTGTTCGGTATCAATGTGCAGCAATGGAAAGGGAAAACGATCCGGACGAAACGCTTTCTCGGCCAACCGCAGCATGACGATAGAATCTTTGCCGCCGGAAAACAGCAGCGCCGGATTACTGGTTTCCGCCACTACTTCGCGCATGATGTGGATGGCTTCCGATTCGAGCCAGTCGAGATGCGCATTGACGGGCAGATCCTGGTTCAATGTGCCAAAAGACTCATATTGATTTTGCCGTTTCAGAACCGCGCTCATGCTGTTACTCCAACTTTCGATTTCAAACGACTGATGTCCACCGCCCTCACGTGCAGGCCGCATTCCTGCTGGCCGCCTTCGCCTGCCTGCTCCCACCACCAGCGCCCGGCGCGGGGATCTTCCCCGGCTTTCACGGCGCGCGTGCAGGGTTCGCAGCCGATGCTCGGGTAGCCTTTATCGTGTAGCGCGTTGTAAGGCACATCGTTGGCACGGATATAGGCCCAGACATCTTCACCTGTCCAATCGACTAGCGGATTGAATTTCGTCAGCTTGTGCCCTGTGTCGAATTCCGATTCACCGAGGTCGCTGCGTGAAGGTGCTTGTTCACGGCGCAGGCCGGTTAGCCACGATTTTTTCAGCGCCAATGCGCGATTCAATGGCTCGACTTTACGGATATAGCAGCATGATTTTCTGTTCTCCACGCTCTCGTACATCGAGAACAAGCCGTTGCGTCTGACGAAGTCATCGGCTAGGTCGAAAATCGGCGTGTAGGTCGCGGGACGAGAGTTGTACTTTCTTCTCGACACATCGATTAGCGCAAGGGTTTCTTTCGGTAAGCGCAATGTGTCGAGTGTAAAAATCTGTATGCCCCGAAATTCACGGGCGATGAGGTCCGTGAGTACCATATCTTCTGCGCCGAAACTGTTGGCGAAGGCGGCGGGGGAGAAATCGCGTTCGATGCGGCCCAGCAAATCGCGAAGATTGGCGACTTTGGTGGCCAGGTTCACGATGCGCTGGCCATTGTTGATCGACGCCGAAACAGTGGCAGCGGCCGATCGATTGCGCCCTGATACGCTTCAGAAAAATCGTTCAGGGCCGTGAGCGCGTCGTGAATATCCTTGTCGGCGCGCACGGCAAACGCATTGAAGCCGACACGCTGCAAGTAAAACAATTGGTCGCGCAGTACATCGCCAATCGCGCGCAGTTCGCCCTTGAAACCGTAGCCGCTCCGCAGTAGCGCGGCGATGGAATAACCCCGTCCGTCGGTGAATTTCGGAAAGTTCACGGCGATCAAGGCAAAGCGGTTGATCGCGTCGGCCAATTCAGCAGGGGCCTGATTGCTGTCGAGCCAAATGCCGAGGGCTTGTTGGCGTTCGAGCAGTGCGTCGCGCTGCGCCAGCCAAACGTTTAACGGCACAATCAATTTGCCGGGAGGCAATGCCACAGCAGCGCCATCTTTCGCTGCCGGAATCAAGGTCCACGCATCGGCGACTACTGCGCCGTCGCGAATGATGTACGCAATGCTAGACATTGGCCAACTCCGAGCTACTGTGGCCGGATTTCTTGCCGTACACGCTCGCCTTGAACGGCTCAAGGCCGATGCGCTTCGCCGTATCGAGAAAATCTTCATCCTCAAAACGCAGCGCAATGTACGTTTTGATGAGCTTTTCGACCACGTCCGCCATTTCGTCCTGCGCAAACGACGGGCCGATCACCTTGCCCAATGCCGCCTCCAGACCCTGCGATCCACCGATGGTGACCTGATAAAACTCGGCGCCGTGCTTATCTACGCCGAGAATACCGATATGACCGACGTGATGATGACCGCACGCATTCATGCAACCGGAAATATTGATCGCGATGTCGCCGATGTCGAACAGGTAATCGAGATCGTCAAAACGGCGTTGGATCGCTTCGGCTACGGGAATCGATTTGGCATTGGCAAGCGAGCAGAAATCGCCGCCGGGGCAGGCGATGATGTCGGTTAGCAGGCCGATGTTGGGTGTGGCGAAACCGATCTGCCTGGCCTGCTGCCAAACGGCGAACAAGTCGGCTTTCTTGACGTCTGCGAGAATCAGATTCTGTTCATGCGAAACGCGTATTTCACCAAAGCTGTATTGATCCGCAAGGTCGGCCACGGCATCGAGCTGCGCGTCGGTGGCATCCCCAGGCGCGACACCGGTTTTTTTCAGTGAGAGGGTAACCGCGGCGTAGCCGGGTTTTTTGTGTCCGAACACATTGCGCGTTACCCAGCGGGCAAAGGCTTTGTTCTCAAGTTGATGTTTTTCAAAATCCGCGTTTACATCCGCAATCGTTTCGTAAATTGGATCGATAAAAAACGCGGCGACGCGGTCAATTTCTGTTTGCGTCAGCGTCGATGGACCATCCTTGAGATTTGCCCACTGTGCGTCCACTTCGGCGGAAAAACGGGCCAGCCCGAGTTCTTTGACCAGAATCTTGATGCGCGCCTTGTACATATTGTCGCGGCGACCGAAGCGGTTGTAGACCCGGAGTATGGCGTCGAGGTAGGTAAAGAGATGTTCGCGTGGCAGGTATTCGCGGATGACGTGCCCAAGAATAGGGGTGCGGCCCAGCCCGCCGCCGACGAGAATGCGGAAGCCAACTTCACCTGTATTACCGTCCTCACCGCGCACTGCATGCACACCGATGTCGTGAAACAGCGTTCCGGCGCGGTCTTCCATTGCACCGTTCACTGCGATCTTGAATTTGCGCGGCAGATAGGCGAACTCCGGATGAAAAGTTGACCATTGGCGGATCAGTTCGGCATACGGGCGCGGGTCGATCAATTCGTCGTGCGCGATGCCGGCAAATTGGTCCGAGGTGGTATTGCGAATGCAATTGCCGGAGGTCTGTATGGCGTGCATTTCCACGCTGGCAAGATCGGCCAGAATGTCTGGCACTTCTTCGAGTCTCGGCCAGTTGTACTGGATGTTCTGGCGGGTGGTGAAGTGGGCGTAGCCACGATCATATTTGCGTGCAATGGCCGCGAGCATCCGTAGTTGCCGCGTAGATAACAAGCCATACGGGATCGCCACCCTGAGCATCGGCGCGTGCTTCTGAACATACAAGCCATTCTGTAAACGCAAAGGGCGAAACTCGTCCTCGCTCAGTTCACCTGCCAGAAAGCGTCTCGTCTGATCGCGAAACTGCGCAACGCGCTCGTCGACAATGGTTTGGTCGTATTGATCGTATTTATACATATAACGTTCGGATCATTTTTTTGTGTCCGCGCAGCAGTCACAAGCCAATGAAATCGTTGCATCCCTGATGAGAGAAGCGGATGTTAACGTCCGTCGCTATATGTTCATAAATACTTTATTTTTGTTTTGTATACTATTTGGTTATATGTGAAAACCAGCGGTGCCGCAAAATGCAATGGCCGTAACAGGGAACTTCTCGAAACCTCATTCCCGTTCGCCCTGAGCCCGTCGAAGGGTTAAACGGGCCACATTGAATTCAATCGGTTAGCCCAAATGTGCTTCGACGAGCTCAGCACGAACGGGGGTTTTTGGAAGTTCCCAACGATCAAACTCAAGCATTGGTGGGCCTCCCAGGCAATAAGTACCCCGAAAGGCCCGCCAATTCTGGTGTTTGTATTACTTTGGCGCCTTCAACAATTGCGGGTGAATGCCTTTGAGAATCGGCACGAGTTGATGCAGAAATGCCGTCAATGCCGATGTGCGTCGCCAGATCATTGCAATTCGACGGTGAGGCGCGGGTTCACTGAAGGGCACCAGGGTGATGCCAGGCGAATTCGGCGCAGGGGCATGCACGGAGAGCGCGGGCATCAACGTAATGCCAACATTGGCGCTAACCATGTGCCGCAGAGTTTCAAGACTGGTCGCGCGAAATCCGGGCTTTTCGCCGGCACCTGTCATGGCGCAGACCTCCAATGCCTGATCCCGCAGGCAGTGCCCGTCATCGAGCAGCAAAAGACTTTCGAGAGCAAGATCGGCCAGTTTCACCCGTTTCGCTTTCGCCAGACGATGATGCTTCGGCAGCGCCAGTACGAATGTTTCCTCAAACAGGAATTCTGCATGCAGGGTATCGTCGTGAATTGGCAACGCCAGCACTCCTGCATCAAGCTCGCCATCGTGAAGTTTTTTTAGAATCGCTTCGGTTTTGTCTTCGACCAAAATCAGTTCGAGTTTCGGAAACCGTTTGACGATACCCGGCACAACATGCGGCAGCAGATATGGCGCAAGGGTGGGGAAAATACCAATGCGTACCGTCCCGGATTCCGGATCCTTTGCCCGCCGCGCGATTGCCTTGATCTCGTCAGCTTCACGCAGAATCACCTTGGCCCTTTTGACGACGGCCTCACCCACCTCGGTCAACAGGACATTGCGAGGATTGCGCTCCACGAGCGCCATGCCCAGCTCGTCTTCAAACTTCTTGAGCTGCGTTGAGAGAGTGGGTTGGGAAACAAAACTTGCCGCCGCCGCACGCCCGAAATGTTTGTGATCGGCCAGTGACACGAGATATCGCAAATCACGCAGATTCATGTTCGTCCCCGTCCAGGTTTTTTGCCATGAAACAACTCCGTCGATTGAATCCCATCAAACACCCAGCAACCGGAATCGTTGATATATATTCTAAATGGAATTGCGTGATTTTGAAGGAGTTTATCAATCGCTCTTTTCTTGAGAGGGCGCAGCTACGCGCGTCTCAGCGGACCTGAAACTGGAATCACGCTAAACTAAGTGTATGCAGAAATTCGGCTTTCGTATTCAGACCCGCTCTGGCATGACGGTGGAGAATCTCATCATCCATGGCTATGATCAGGAGCAGGCTGAAATCAAGTTGCGGCAGATGTATCACCACTGCACCATCCTGGAGTGCAGGGTCGTCGACGATCTGGCGCGCGGCGATGGTACCGATCTGGAAGGGGCGATCACGCTGATCGTCGGTAAGGACCGCCCCCTGCAATAGCGTGGCAGCCCTGGTTCAGGCGGCGAGCGCGAGGAAATCGTTTGCCTTGAGTTCCTGGTAGAGCGCTTGATAGTCCTGCGCGCCGCGGCTGCCGGGCGCGTGCTCGAAGACATCGGTTTCTGCAAATGGACTTTCCGCGAGGGAAACACTTTCTGCGATACGCGTCTCGCACACTTCGTTGCCGAAACGTTCACGAAAAGTCGTGAAGATATCCCACGACATCTTGCGGCGCGCATCAAAACGCGTAATGACGTATCGACGTTCTATCCTTTTTTTCAACACAGGTCCCAAAGCGTTTAGTGCCTTATCAACCTGAAGCGCGCCTTTGACCGCAAGGTAGTCTGCGGAGACGGGTATCAGCACCTTGTCTGCGGCGAAAATCGCCGAAAGGGAAAGCACACCCAGCAACGGGCAGCAATCGATGATGACCGGACGCACACCGTTGAGATTTTCACGGATCAGCGCGAGCTTAAGACGATTGAGAATATTTGGCCCTTTGCCAAATTGGGTATCGACCTTCGACAATTCCAGATGTGCCGGAAGCAGGCTCCAATTGCGCTCGGTCTGAAGTACCAATTCGCTAAGCAATTTGTTGTCGCGAAAAAACGCATACATGCTGGAGTCGCCGCTCGCGGGCGCACAGCCACTGAGTGAAGACAAATGCGCCTGCGGGTCAAGATCAATTGCCAGCGGCGCTTCACCCGCGCGTGCAAGTGCCGCAGCGAGGTTGAGCACGGTAGTCGTCTTGCCAACTCCGCCTTTTTGGTTAAAGACAGCGATACGGGGCATGATTTATCCGGAAAGACCAGCTTCAGAGCGTAAGTCAGGCGCGGTGCAGCCTGATGCCACATTGTATTTATCACGAAATCAATGAGTTATCAAGTTTTCCTTACAATTGAACTGAAAAAGCGCGTCTAAGTATCGCTTCGACAAAGCGAGACCCGGATTTTATTTTTTCTCGCAGTGCAAACGGTCGGGTGGCCCGATTATGGGCTGGACGGATTCAGGATTGATAGGCTCTCGCATCGGCCTTCCGCCATCGACAAGTTGCGCAGGAAATTGCCTGGCCATTGCCTCGAGATTGTCGGTGAAAATTCCATCCACGCCCATCCCGAGTAACGCTGCGGCACGCGTCGGCTCGTTTGCGGTATAGGTCATCACGCGATAGCCGTGACGATGGAAAAATCGTACAAGTTCGACGGTCAAATGTTCATGGTGGCAATGCATTGAAACTGCACCAAGTTCCTCAAGAAATGCCAGGTGCGAGTCTTCGGGAATGCCGACGAGCAACCCCATCGGCAAATCCGGTGCCGCATCACGTGCGGCGCGCAATGCTTCCAGACTGAACGAGGAAAGCAACGGCTTGACCAAACGGTCACGCCAAAGCTCATCACACAGTTCAGCCACGACTCGCCCCGTTTCGATTTCCCTGCCGGGACATGCTTTGATTTCGACATTGGCCATCATCCCCATCGCATGCAAATATTTTGAAACGGCGGATAAACGCGGAATGCGCTCACCGCGAAATTCTTCGCCATGCCACCCACCGGCGTCCAATGCCGCCAGTTCAGACATGCTTTTTTCCGCGACGAGCCCACTGCCATCGGTCGTGCGTTCAAGGGAAGCATCGTGCATCAGCAACGCGATATTGTCCCGCGCAAGCTTTACGTCGAACTCAACCGCCGCATAGGAATGGCTGTGCCCCATCTTCATGGCGGCAAGCGTATTTTCCGGTGCCAAAGCGCCGCCGCCGCGATGCGCAAACAGTGTCGGGTACGGCCAGTTTTTCATGAGGCTCATTCCTATAAAAAGCTTCGCAGCAACAATAAGATTGCAATCGCGCCTGCTGCCGCGAGGAAGTCGTCGAACATCACACCGAAGCCACCCTTCAGCGTACGGTCGAAGTAGCTTATCGGCCAGGGTTTGAAGATATCAAAGATGCGAAACAACACGAACGCGGTTGCAAGCCAGAACCATCCCGCTGGCGTAAATGCGAGGACCAGCACGAACGCGGCGATTTCATCGATCACAATACCGCCGTGATCGGCCACCCCGAGCGCGCGGCCGGTGATGGCGGATGCCCAGATGCCAATGCCAAATAAAATCAATGCACTTGCGAGAACCGCTGGTGTGCCGCCAAGACGAAGTGCCAGAAAATAAAAAGGGATCCCAACTAGCGTACCCCAAGTTCCGGGCGCTTTGGGCATCAGGCCTGCGCCAAAACCAAACGCGATCAGATGCGCTGGGTGCTTGAACAGAAATTGACGAGTTGGGCGCATGCGTGAGGCGTTTAGGCGCTGTTACGAAAATGATCGAATCCGGGTGAAGCCAACTTCACCTCTTCGCCACGTTCATCGCGTACGTAAACCATTGGCTTGCCTCGCTGCATGTTGCCGATGCGAGTGAGAGGTAACATAATGTTTGCCGATATTCGCAATAGTTCCTGCCGCATTGATTCTGGTGCAGTAAAACACAATTCGTAATCATCACCTCCGGTCAGTGCACAGGCAATTTGATCTTCGAAGCCTGCTGACAGCAGCGGCGCGAAAAGTGGTACCGCCGTCCTGTCGACTTGCGCAGACAATCCAGAACGCTCACAAATATGCGTGAGGTCAGCGACAAGTCCATCGGAGACATCAATCGCGCTGGACGCGACACCGAACAGTGCGCGCCCTAATGCGATACGCGGATTTGGCTGGTGCAGTCGCTCAGCTGCGATTTTAAATACCTCCGGCGTTAACGTGACCGCGCCTTGCATGTGCATCAACGCCAGCGCGGTCGCACCCAGATTGCCGGATACCCAGATATCGTCACCATCCACCGCGCCATCGCGTCTCAGCGCGTGGCCGACACCGACCTCTCCCATCGCAGTAAGCGTGATCGACAGCGGCCCGCAGGTGGTGTCGCCGCCAATTAACTCAACACCCCACTCGTCAGCGAGCGAAAAAAATCCGCGTGAAAATGCGGCAAGCCAGGTTTCATCAATTGTT
>JANYHZ010000182.1 GCA_025362135.1 Betaproteobacteria bacterium
ACGATGGCGCCCCGTTCGTATCGCTCGGGCCGGACGACGCGCAGCCCGGCCAATGCTGGCTTGGCGTTCACGTGGAGCAACTTGCTCGTATCGCTACTCTTTACAGTATCGGGCTTCACCAGCAAAGTGGTGGGCCCGGTCGCGCTGTAGGTGTCACCGGTTCGCAGATATAGCAGTACGATGTTGGCCTTCGCGGCGAGTTCAATGCGGGTATCGGTTTCGATTTCCGCAGTGAGCGGCAGCGGCAGTGACTTACCTTTAAGCTTTGCGCGGGCATTGCCGACGACATCGGCAACGATGGCTACAGGCGCGGCAAAAGTAACTCCTGTCACACCGATACAAAACCAAGTTATGAATGAAACTTGCTTCATGAGGGTACCTTTGGCCAAAGGGCACAAGAAGTTAAGCTATCCGATATCCGCACAATAGACTATTTGCCAGTTTTTCGTTTGAATGTGTGGGGACTGGTGCGATTCAAACTGATGTGGCACAAGCCAGATTGATCATCACACTAAGGAATTGTCATTTCGACCGTAGGGAGAAATCTGCTGTGCGCCTTTAGCGGATGCAAAGCAGATTTCTCCCTACGGTCGAAATGACAGTGATTGTGTGGCGTGCGCATCAGTTTGAATGGAATCCTGTGCGAACTCATTCAACCATGTGGTACCTGAGATTGCGCCGTCGTGTAGATCGGCGATGGTACTACGTCGTCCCCCGTTGGGCTGCGTCAGCGTGTGGCCTCAGCGAGGGGTAGCCATAAACACCGATGGCGGTGTGACCCTTTATCTCGCGTACACCAAGGTCATCAAGCAACGGGAGAGGAACTTCCCTGGCTACTTCGCGCGAACAGATTAGTGGGTAGCCGATCTCTTTGGTCAAACCCTCGAGTCGGGACGCCACGTTGGTAACATCCCCAATGGCAGAATAGTCGTGGCGATCAGCGGCCCCAACATGGCCTACGATTGCCTCGCCGGCGTGAAGTCCAATTCCGATCACGATTTGAGGCTGGACTTCTTCCGTGATTGACTGATTGAATTTGGCCGCATGATCGAGCAATTCCTGGCTGGCAGCAAACGCGCTTTGACAGGGATTTGCAAGTGATTGTGGCGCACCAAATATGGCCATGATGCCGTCGCCCATAAAGCAGGCTACTGTTCCGCCGTGCTTGTGAATGATGTTAACCGCGCGATCAAAATACCGATTTAGAAAAGTCAGCACGTCTTGGGCTTGCATCTTTTCGCTGATCGTGGTGAAGCCCCGAATGTCAGAGAACATCACGCAGATATATTTTGGTTCTCCACTCTGATCCGGGCGCAGGCGTCCAGAGAGGATCTCGTCCATCACGGCCGGGCTGACGTAACCTTTGAAACTCTTTTGGAGGCGTCGACGTTCGATACGATTCTGCCAGGCTTCGTGTACTTGCCTGCTTCCTGTCGCAAGGAGAACGACCACAATGGGTGCGCCAATATCAAGCGACCATCCTGCCATGACGAGGAAGCAAGCTGTAGCGAACAACGCCAGCGGAGTCATGATGGCTAGCGTGGCTGCTGACGCCGGTCGAGCGGCACCGTGCCAAAGTAAAGCGCCAAGCAGAATGACCAGGAGTGCGACCACAAATGTTGGCACCTGTTGAACGATTTTTCCGTCAACAAGTGCGCGCAAGGCTTGTGCATGCAAGACCACACCCGGCACTTTCGTCATTTGCGGTTCCCACGCAGAAAGAGCCGATGGAACGTTCAGACGGTCCTCATATGGCATCACACTTCCGAGTAGCACTATCTGGCCAGAGAAAAGTCGCGTCAGCCCTGGCGTGTCATTGTTGTTATAGAGTTCGAGGACTCGGCGCATGGAAACATATTCAAACGGTGCACCATAGGCAAAGTCGATCAGTCCAAACCGCAAGGGGACGCCAAGCGCTCGCGCTATCTGGCCCACTAGTGATGGCACCGCCTCTTCGTGTTCGCCAGGATTCTCGGTAAAAACACGAACTTTTTTGTCTGCATCTAACTGCCACAGCGCCAAACCAATATTTGAATTGGCTGCTGATACAAAGGGAGCATGAATCGATCTGATCTGTCCAGCAGGATCAACTGTGGCGGCTAATATCAGTGGAAATTCGCGACGCGCCTCAATGATCGCACGCACCAGCTCGCTTTCATATCCAGGTGCGAACGAATCGAAGCTGCGATCAGGTAGTACCACATCAAGCCCAACTGCAGCAGGCTTCGCGATGCTCAATGCCCTGAGGACTGCCGCAAATTGCCGGTGCCACAGTGCGATGGGTTCTGCGATGCTATTGATGGTAGCGTCATCGATTCCGATTAAAACAGGATTGGTGTTGGCGATACGCGGGGTTACGATTCGCAATACCTGAAACTCCTGATCGCGCAAAGTGCGATCAAAGGAGCTAATCAACGGATAACACGCGACGAAAAGTCCGACCATGATAGCTACCGCAATCAGTGTGCCTGGCTTGTGGTTGCGTGTTCCAATCACGGTAAGAATTCAACTTTCTTGCAAATAAATAGGGCCCGAATTTTTATGGCGGTATCCGAGAAAAAACAAGTGTACAACGCCATCTGGCGCCCCTGTTATGCCGAAAAGCTTCCAAGGCCCGCGCCAAACGGCGTTCTACGCCGCCGGAAACGCAACCACGTGATCAATCTCCAGCTTGATGCCGATCTTCTGGCCGATCTCGTGGTTGTGGTGCGAAGGCACGAGCGATAACACCTTGCTGCCTGAGGGAAGCTTGAGCGTGTAGAGAATATCTGCGCCGCGAAATGCTTTGTGCAGCACTTCGGCCTGGCGGTTGCTGTCGTCGTCGTGAAGGATGTCATCAGGACGCAGCAACACCTCCACACTCTCACCGGTCTGCAATGCGCAGCCGGGGCAGTGTGGTAGCAGTCCCAACTCTGTGTCGATCCTGTCGTCGGCAACTACGGTGCCGCGCATCAGCACCCCTTGCCCGACAAAATCGGCCACGAAGCGCGTGACGGGCCGATGATAAAGGTTGTAGGCGGTATCCCATTGCTGAATTTTCCCCTCGTTCATTACGCCGATTTTGTCGGCGATGGAAAACGCTTCGTGTTGATCGTGCGTGACGAGCAGGGCAGGGGTCGAAAGCTGG
>JANYHZ010000184.1 GCA_025362135.1 Betaproteobacteria bacterium
GATATAAATAAAACGGATGGATTTTTTCGCAGGGCAAGGCGTAAGGAGGCGACATAGCTATGCTATGGCAACGACGAACAACGATGCCATGCGGAAAAAGACGCCGTTTTATGTATCGATATTTCCATGTTGAGACACTAGAATCTCCCCTCCCAACTCAACGAAGCGATTCAATTCCCATGTCCCAATTATTTTCGCCTTTTACGCTGCGTGAACTGACTTTCCGGAACCGCGTCTTTGTTTCGCCGATGTGCCAATACAGTTGTCGCGATGGCATGCCCAACGAGTGGCACATGGTGCACCTGGGCTCGCGCGCCGTCGGCGGTGCGGCGATGGTGATGACCGAGGCAGCATCGGTGACGCCGGAAGGACGCATTTCGCCGGAGGATGCTGGCATCTGGTCGGATGCACACGTGGCGGCGTGGCAACCCATTGCCGCATTCATCAAGGCGCAGGGCGCAATCCCCGGCATTCAGTTGGCGCACGCGGGCCGCAAGGCTTCCACTTTTTCACCGTGGCGCGGGCACGGCGTGGTCGCGGCGGACGCGGGTGGCTGGGCGGTGATGGGCCCCGCCGATTTGCCGTTCTCACCGACCTACGCCGTGCCGCGCCAGATGACGGTTGCCGATATCGGCGAGACGGTGGACGCCTTTGTTGCCGCCGCGAAACGCTCGTTGGCCGCAGGGTTCGAGGTACCGGAAATTCATGGGGCGCACGGCTACCTGATGCACGAATTCCTCTCGCCACTGTCAAATCTGCGTACCGATGAATTCGGCGGCTCGCTGGAAAATCGCATGCGATTTCCGCTCCAGGTTTGCGATGCAGTACGTAAAGCGTGGCCCGCGCATTTGCCGGTGATGCTGCGTATTTCGGCGAGCGACTGGAAAGAAGGCGGCTGGGATGTGGCGCAGTCGATTGAATTTTGCAAGCGAGCAAAGGCGCTCGGTATTGACTTGATCGACGTGTCTTCCGGTGGCAACGTTGCCGATGCCAGGATGACCATTCGCCCAGGCTATCAGGTGCCGTTTGCGCGGGCCATTCGCGCGGGTGCCGACATTGCCACGGGCGCAGTCGGCTTGATTACGCAGGCGGTGCAGGCCGAGCAGATCATTGCAGACGGGGACGCCGACTGCGTATTTCTGGCGCGCGCACTCTTGCGCGATCCGTACTGGCCCCGACACGCGGCGCAGGAGCTTGGCGACACGCTAGAATGGCCTGACCAATACAAGCGCGCCGGTGTGAACGCGTTTGGCAAATAACCAAGAGATGCCCGATGATTGAACTCTATTACTGGCCGACGCCGAACGGCCACAAGATCACTCTCTTCCTCGAAGAGGCAAAACTGCCATATGTTCTCAAGGGTGTCAACATTGGCACGGGTGAGCAATTCCATCCCGATTTTCTTAAAATATCGCCAAACAACCGGATGCCGGCGATCATCGATCGTGCGCCGCTCGATGGCAAGAAGCCCATCAGCGTATTCGAGTCGGGTGCGATTCTGCTGTATCTCGCCGGCAAGACCGGCAAATTCATCGCCAGGAATTTGCGCGGACAAGTCGAAACGCTCGAATGGCTGATGTGGCAGATGGGCGGCTTGGGGCCGATGGCGGGACAGAATCATCATTTTCGCAATTACGCGCCGGAAAAAATCCCCTACGCAATCGACCGCTATGTGAATGAAACGTCGCGTCTGTACGGTGTGTTGAACAAACGCCTTGCGAATCGCGCCTTCATTACCGGCAAGCAGTACACGATTGCCGATATGGCGTCTTATCCCTGGATCATTCCGCAGAATCAGGAACAGGACATGAACGATTTCCCGCATCTGGCACGCTGGCATGCGGCTATCAAGGTGCGCCCGGCAACCACGCGTGCCTATGCGCGTGCCAGGGAAGTGCGCCCAGAAGCGCCAACAGCGATGTCGGAGGCGCAAAAGAAGATTTTGTTCGGGCAGGACAAGAACACGGTCAAATGACGAAGCAGCCTGTCACCCCGGACGCATTGCGGCGCTATGCCGTGTCGCGTTCGCTGTTCACGCCCTGCACGCTTGTGGAAGCAGTAAAGAAACTGGGGTATTTGCAAGCCGACCCGATCCGCGCCCCGGCGCGCGCGCAAGACCTGATCCTCCGTCACCGCGTTGATGATTACCGCGCCGATGATCTGGAAAAACAATATGCCGCCCTGCCGCTGACCGAGGACAGCATTTACAACTACGGCTTTTTTCATCGCGATGAATTGGCCCTGTTGCATCCGCGCGCGGTGTCGCAGCGATGGCGTGACTTTATGGCCGAACATGCCTCGCTGCGGCGGGCAGTGCTGCGCTACCTCAAGGCGCACGAGCGGGCGCATCCGCGCGAGCTGGAAAAAGCGTTAAGCAGCGGCAGGCGTGTCAACGGCTGGGGCGGAAGTTCGTCGGCGACCACACTAATGCTGGAGGGCCTGCATCGCGAAGGAAAAGTTCACGTGTTCCGCCGCGATGCCGGCATTCGTGTCTACGCCGCCGCACCTAAGGCTGCTCGCGCACTCTCGGGGGATGCGCGCGCCGATGGCTTGATTCGGCTGATGATTAACCTGTATGCGCCGATGCCGCTGCGGTCATTGATGCGGTTTGCGCGCGTGATGAGCGACGCGCGACCTGGCGTGGATTGCGTGAAACGGCTCGAATTGATGATCAAACGTGGCGAGCAGCGCATCGAGAAAATTGATCATGTGACTTACGTGTGGCCTGCGGCGGAGTCGATGCCAGAGGCAGTTGATGACAAAGTGCACTTGCTGGCGCCGTTCGATCCGGTGGTGTGGGATCGACTCCGTTTCGAGCATCTCTGGGGCTGGCGTTACCGGTTTGAGGCCTACACGCCGCTCGCAAAACGCAAACTCGGCTACTACGCGCTGCCGTTATTGTGGCGAGATGACGTCATTGGCTGGGGCAATGTGGAGACGGGTGCGAAGGGCAAGTTGAACGTAAAAATCGGTTACGCCTTGGGGAAGCCTTCGGGTGCCGATGCGACTATTTTCAAACGCGAACTGGACAAAGAAATCGAGCGCTTGCGGGAGTTTTCGCGCACGAGGTAATGAAGCGCGCTTTCAGAATATTGACGGCAAACTCCAGGACTGGCGCGGCGTTTGAAGCAAAAATATCCTGCGAGGCGCGCAGAATGGCGGTCTGCGTTGTTGAAGGTAATTTGCATTAACATCCGCGCCATGACCAATACTTCCGCCGCAGCACTCGTACTTGACGCCATGGCGCTCCTGCAGGCCGGCAATCTGCGCGAGGCGGATCAGTGTTTTCGTACTGCGTACGCCCTCGATCAACGCAGTGCGCAATCTTTGATCGGCCTGGGTATCGTCGCCCACCGAACAGGGAACTTCCCGTTGGCCGTGGAATTTTTTGATCGCGCCATCACAGTCGATCCCTCCATCGCCGCTGCGCACGTCAATCGTGGCAATGCGCTGTCGGCATCGCAACAGGATGCGATGGCGGTGACGGCGTTTGAAAAAGCGCTGGTGCTGTCACCCGAACTGCCAAGCGCGCTCATTAATATGGCGACTGCGCTGCACGCACTGGGCAGGCTCGATGACGCCGTTGATGCACTTGAGCGCGCACGCATTATTGAGCCCAACGCACCCGAGCTCCTGAATAACCTCGGTAACTTCTACAAGGAGCAGGGCAGGTTGAACCTTTCAGTTGCGTGTTACCAGGGCGCGTTGGCGTTGAATCCGATGTTGCAGCAGGCGTTCAGCAACAAGCTGGCCGCGTTGAAAGTTGATACTGCACTTACGCAGGCGCAAATTCTCGATCAGCATTGTCAATGGTCAAACTGGTTCGAAGCCGTGTCTACGCACGCGCCATTGCTGGTCAACACACCTGAACCATCGCGACGTCTGCGCGTGGGCTATGTGTCGCCGGATTGCCATACGGCATTGCCTGCATTTATCGATCCAGTCATCGCTGCTCATGATCGTGGGCAGTTCGAGATATTTTGTTATTTCAACAATCCACAATCCTCTGAAAAACGGAACCGCCTTAACATCACCAACACCGTACGCGTGATGCGTGGCATGGATGATCAACAGGTCGCGACGCAAATTCACGCCGATGCAATCGATATCCTGATCGATATTGCGGGACACACAGGACACAACCGCCTTGGTGTTTTTGCCCGTCGACCTGCGCCTGTGCAAATGACCTGGCTGGATTACCTGTGTACCACGGGTCTCACCGCGATGGACTATCGCATTACCGATGCCGTGATGGATCCGCCGGGGAACGAAGCGTTTCATTCCGAGAAACTGTTACGTCTGCCAAATACGCAATGGTGCTGGCAGCCCGATGCGGATACGCCGGCCGTGGCAGTCCCACCCGCAGTACGACGCGGCCACATAACCTTTGGCTCATTTAACAACGCACAAAAGCTGACCGACACGACACTGGCCTTGTGGCGGCGCCTGTTGGAAGCCATACCCGACGCGCAGCTACGCGTCGCCGGTATTGCCGACGGCGACACGCGGACGCGAGTGTTCAATGCGCTGGCGTGCGACGCATCCCGCGTTGTTTTCCTGCCACGCATGAGCCTGGTCGACTATCGTGCGGCGTTTGCTGAGGTTGATATCGCGTTGGACCCCACGCCGTTTTCCGGTGCCACCACGACGCTGGATGCGCTCTGGCAGGGCGTGCCGGTGCTGACCTTGCCGACTGCACGATCCTGTTCTCGCTCGACAGCGAGTCTGCTCACCGCGATGAAGCTGACAGACTGGATCGCTGTCGATGAAGCGGATTTTGTGGCGCGCGCCAAGCGGTTGGCATTCGATGCGGTGGGTTTGATGAAACTACGCGATTCCCTGCGGGCGCGGATGTGTACAAGCCCGATTCTCGATCAGACAGCCTTTACAAGCGACATGGAGCGCCTGTATCGGCAGGCGTGGCAAACCTGGTGTGCACAACGAATCGCCGCAGTTAACCGCCCGGATACTCTCGCAGGAAGTGACGCCGCATTGCAAACCGCACGGGCAGCACTCGACGCCGATCGCCATGGGGATGCGCTAAAACTGCTCCAGCCGATCCTGAAAATCCGACCGCAGTGGGAGCTGGCCAAGCGCGAGATGGTGCGCGCGTGCATGGCGTGGTCGCGGGCAAATCTACAGTGCAAGGCCGCCTGGCACGCACCCTTTGTACCGGTCGCGGCGCGGCAAAAAGTATCCGCCATCATCTGCAGCATTCGCCCTGACTATTTCGCCTCGATCAAGAAAAAAGTAAGTGAACAGTTCGTGCGCCACGATTTCGAAGTGATCGGCATCCACGATGCGAAGTCACTATGCGAAGGCTACAACCGTGGTGCCGCAATCGCGAAGGGTCATGTGCTGATTTTCTGTCACGACGACATCGAGTTTGCCACCGCTAATTTTGGCGAGCGGCTGTTGCATCATTTGACCAACCACGATTTGGTTGGCGTCGCTGGCGCGAGTTGTCTGGTGGATGCCGACTGGGGACACGCGGGGCTGCCGACTGTACACGGGCAAATCCTGCATAGGCCAAGGGGGCAGCAGGACTACCTTTATTTTTGCGCTGGTCTTCAAGCGCCCGTGGTGAAAAATATCCAAGCCTTGGATGGTGCCTTTATTGGCATGCGTCGCGAAGTCTGGGAGGCGGTACGATTCGACGAGGCTACCTTCGACGGCTTCCATCTCTACGACATCGATTTCACGTATCGCGCCCATCTGGCCGGCTATCGCCTCGCTGTGCCGATGGATCTGCCGCTGATTCATTTTTCGACTGGCGGATATGATCTCAAATGGCAGGTCAGCAATTTGAAATTCCTGCGCAAGTTTCCTGAGCTGTCAAATATTGCCGCGATGCACCGCCATTCAAATCTGCACGTGAAGCTAAAGACGTTTGCGCAAGTGGAACAATTGCACACCGGGTTGCTCCATCACTGTTTCGGCGCGTAAGCAAAATAAGCAAAACACTTCGCAAGGTGTCTACGCATCTGCCGCGCGGACGGTGAGCGCTTTGGCCATGCGCGTTTCCGCGACGATGTAAGGCGAGTCCGAAGCGCCTTCTTCGAGAGAAGCGAGGAACGTTGGCAAGTCGCCAGCGGCTTCTGCCATCATGTCCATGAACAGGTCGGTGTAGTGCGGATCGAACTGGATGCCACGCATCCTTGCCATGTAGGCCAGGGTATCGGCTTGCGACCATGCCGCCTTGTACGGACGTGTATGCGACAGTGCGTCGTACACATCGGCCAACGCCGTTATGCGCGCTGCGACAGGAATGTCTGCGCCGGAGAGACCCAGTGGATAACCATTGCCGTCCCAGAACTCGTGGTGGTGTCGCGCGATACGCTCGGCCGCGCGCAAGTTACTCTGTGCGCCATTGGCCAACAGGTCGGCACCGATCGTGGTGTGGGCGCGCATCAGGTGCATTTCCGCCGCGTCGAGTCGGCCGGGTTTAAGCAAAATGGCGTCGGGAATGGCGAACTTGCCGATGTCGTGCAAACGCGCCGCCAAGTCAATGTTTTCGATTTCTGCCGGAGGTAAACCTACGCGCCGGGCCAGCAACATCGATAGCCGTCCTACGCGGAAACAATGCTTGCCGGTAGCATCGTCGCGCAGCTCGGCCGTGACAGCGAGACGTTCCAGCATGCCCATTGCGGAAACACCGGATAATTTCGTCACGGCGGCGGGCGCGGAGGGGTGGACGAGCACGTCCGCGCCCCCCAGCGTGGCCCACAGTGCCCGGGCGCGCTCTGCCGACAAATGCACCAGCGCTTCATGCGCGTGATCGCCGTCACCCATCGCGGTGTACATCGCTGCCATCACCGAATACGTTTCAATCACATACGCACGCGCAGGCGCTTTGTCAGCAGCCAGCAACGCGTTGAGCACGGCCCGTTCGCTGGTGCCATTGTGCTTGCGCACCGCCACCATCGCCTCAAGTACTGCAATCAGCCAGCGCGGCCGCAGGCCAAGATTTGCGCGTACCGCGGCGTGAGCCAGGTACGATTGTGCCGAATCGACATTGCCGTGCAAAATTTCCAGCGCAGCCGAATTGCACAGCGCGGTGCAAGCCATCGAATCGCGAAACCTTGGTGGACTGGCTTCGGCGCAGAGTAGCGCTTGTTCGCAGGCGTAGGCCGCCTGCTGAAAACCGGCTTCTTCGAGATGCCACCCCAGTTGGCTGCGTAGTGCCCAAATATTGCCCGCCAGCCGCGGCTCGTCGAGCCCTTTTATCAGGTCGAGTGCATGTGACAGACGCTCATCTGCCTGCCGCGCGAGGCCCGCCGCCTGCAACGCCATGCCGTAATTGGCCCACGCCCGCGCTTCGTCGACGCGCAGTCCCGCCGCGCGGGCGATCTCCATGGCCTCTGCGGTGTGATCGAGTGCAGCGCCGACATCGCACGTGAGCAACTCGAATTCACTTTGACGCAGCAGCACGCCAACGCGGATGGTCGCGGACAAATCGTGCGAAAGTGCAGGTGCTGCCGCGAGCGTAGCGGCAGCGCGCGCCAGATCGCCAACGCGATAGTAATGGTGGTTCATCGCGATCAATCCCCGCACCGCGCTTGCCCGTTCCGATGACGGCGCTCCGGCAGACAGCCCGAGCAACCGTGACTCAAGTGCCGCCGCGAGCGCGTCGCCGTCTTTCGTCGGCGGCGTCTCCAGTGACGCTTCGAGTCGGTCTATTTCGCTGTTGGGCATTTTTCGTTTTTACTCCACCGATCTAACTTACACGCAATTTGTGTTCCGCGATGCATTTGCGGCGGTTGTCGGCAGAATTCACACAAACTCACGAATTGGCGCGGTGTCTGGCGCGAAAAAGCCTGGAAAAGCTCGCGGAATGGCGATCTGCATTGCCAGCGGTGCTATTTCGCTGCCGCAGCCATGCTCATTTCCGTGACGTAGTCGTTGCGGTGACGGCGGCGAATCAATATCCGCGTTGTGGCCGGGGTGCGACCGGTTCAATCGCTACCGGCTTATTGGGTACATCCGGCGCTTTTGGCGTCACGATCTTGACGGCCTGGTCCGAAAACGCGTTGTAGTCTTTGGCCGCCGCGTCAGCCGCCGCCGCCGCCGCGGTCGCGGCCTGAAACGCCCCCACTGCGGAAAGGCGCAAGGCTTCGGCTTCTTTCTGCTTCGCGGTCGCGATCACCTTCTGGCCCGCAGAAAAACTCTGTACGCAATTTCTGAATGTCTCGAGGGTGCGCACGAATGCATTTGCCTCATCAGCCGTGAAACTCTTTGATGCATCCGGCATTGCGGGCTTTGCGCAACTGTGCTGTGCAAGGGGCGCCTGCTCGGGAGAAACCACCAGCGCAGGGGGTGATTGTGCAAATGCCGTGAGGGAAATCGCCGCGAAGGCACCACCAACGATATGCAATTTCATCGTATTCACCTGAAAAAAATGAGGGAGTTGGATCAACATCAAAACGAATTCAGCAGACCGCTTTTTGGGCCGCAATGGGGGCGTCCGTCCGCGCAAGCCATGCACGAACCGATTGGACAATGCCTTCGCGATTGAGGCCGCAATCGGCCAGCAATGCCGCAGGGTCGCCATGCTCGACGAACTGGTCCGGCAGGCCAAGCTGCAGAATCGGGATGTTCAAATCCTGCGCCGCGAGCGATTCAGCCACTGCGCTACCGGCACCGCCCATCACCACATTTTCTTCCACCGTGACGAAGTAATCGTGCGTCGTCGCGAGTTTGAAAACAAGCGCATGGTCGATTGGTTTTACGAAACGCATATTTGCGACCGTCGCGTTGAGTTCTTCGCCCGCGTCGCTCGCAGGCTTGACCATCGAGCCGAACGCGAGAATGGCAACGCGCCTGGTGTCAAAACCCTTGAACTCGCGCACCAGCACACCTTTGCCAATGGCCAGCGCCGTCATCTCTTTCTCGATTGCCACGCCGGGGCCGGCACCGCGCGGATAACGGATCGCGGAGGGCGAATCAAGCGTCATGCCGGTGAAGAGCATCTGGCGACATTCATTTTCATCGGCGGGTGTCATCACGGTGATGTTCGGAATGCAGCGCAGATACGAGAGATCAAATGCGCCGTGGTGGGTGGGGCCATCGGCACCGACCAGGCCACCACGGTCGAGTGCAAACACGACCGGCAGATTCTGGATGGCTACGTCGTGAATGAGTTGATCGTAGCCTCGCTGAAGGAATGTGGAGTAAATCGCCAGCACCGGCCTCATTCCATCTGCAGCAAGAGCGGCAGCGAAGGTCACCGCGTGTTGTTCTGCAATGGCCACATCAAAATAGCGATCCGGGAAATCCTGCGAAAACTTGACCATGCCGGAACCTTCGCGCATCGCCGGTGTGATGCCCACCAGGCGCTTGTCGGCCCGCGCCATATCGCACAGCCAGTCACCAAAAACCTGCGTGTAGGTGGGTTTTGGTTTTGCGTCTACTGTGGCGGAGGCTTTCAACAAGCCGATCTTTGGATCGAATTTTGCTGGCCCGTGATAGTTGATCGGATCATCCTCGGCCAGCTTGTAGCCCTGGCCCTTGCGCGTCGCAATATGCAAAAACTGCGGGCCGTCGAGCATGCTGATGTTGCGCAACGTATCGACCAGCACATCGACGTTGTGTCCGTCGATGGGGCCGGTGTAGTTGAAGCCGAATTCCTCGAACATGGTCGAAGGCGTAATCATGCCCTTGGCGTGCTCTTCCACGCGCTTCGCAATTTCCATGAAGGTCGGCGTTGCGGACAGAATTTTTTCCGCCGTCTTCTTCGTAGCAGCGTAGAAACGTCCGGACATCAGCTTGGCCAGATAATTATTGAGCGCACCGATGCTTTCCGAAATCGACATATCGTTGTCGTTCAGAATGACGATCAGATTTTCGCGGCCGACGTTGTTCATCGCTTCAAAGGCCATGCCCGCCGTGATGGCACCGTCGCCGATGATGGCGACTGCCTTGCGCGTGGATCCGCTCAGGCGTGCCGCGACGGCCATGCCGAGCGCTGCGGAAATGGACGTTGAGGAGTGCGCCGTGCCGAAGGTGTCGTATATGCTTTCTTCGCGGCGCGGGAACCCTGCGATACCGCCCTTCTGGCGCAGCTTCGGCATACCGGCTTTGCGCCCGGTGAGGATTTTGTGGCCGTACGTTTGGTGCCCGACGTCCCATACCAGGCGATCCTCTGGCGTGTTGAACACGTAATGCAGTGCGATCGTGAGCTCGACCGTACCCAGATTGGAAGAGAAATGCCCGCCGGTCGAGGACACGGATTCGACGATGAATTCGCGCAACTCACGCGCCAGCGGCGAAAGTTCGCGCCGGTCCAGCCGACGCAGATCGGCAGGGTCGTTAATGGTGTCCAGCAGTGGGTATCTATTCATGATGTTCTTGCCGCTGTTCTCAGTGCTGTCGCTGGACGATGAACGCCGCCAGCTGGCGAAGGCGCGCTGCATTCTCGCCAAAACCGCCAAGTGCATCCAGTGCATCGCGCAATAATTCTGCGGCAAATTGTTTGGCCGGCATCAGACCCATCAGGCTCACGTAAGTCGGCTTGTTTGCATCCTGATCTTTGCCCGCTGTTTTCCCCAGTTTCTCGGTATTAGACTCGCAATCGAGAATGTCGTCCACCACCTGGAAAGCCAGCCCCACCAGCTTGCCGTAACGATCCAGCTGGCCCATTTCGGCTTCGCGCAACGGTTTGCCACAGTACGCACCGAGGCGTACGGCCGCCCGAATCAGCGCGCCCGTCTTCAAAATATGCATGAACTCCAGTTCAGGCAACGTAATTTGCTTGCCAACATTGGCCAGATCGATTGCCTGGCCCCCTGCCATGCCCACGGAACCGCAAGCGCGGGCAAACAACTGCTGCATCAGGATTTGCGTTTCGCTCGAATCGGCGAGGCGATAGTTCGCCATCAACTCAAAAGCCAGCGCCTGCAGCGCATCGCCCGCGAGCAAGGCCGTCGCCTCGTCGAATTCGACGTGACAGGTGGGCTTGCCGCGTCGCAGCACATCGTTATCCATGCATGGCAAATCGTCATGGGCCAGCGAATAGGCGTGGATAATTTCCACCGCGGCCGCAACGATCTTGACCCGCTCCGGATCGGCCTGGGTCACCAATCCTGCCGCGAACGCCAGCATCGGTCTCACCCGCTTGCCCCCACCGAGGGTCGCGTAACGCATGGCGTCGTGTAGCCTGATCGGCGCGATATTCGCAGCCGGGAGAAGAATTTCCAGCGTGCGCTCCATGTCGAGCGCGACGGTGCGGGCCCAATCCTGAAAATCGGACATCGCGCTAAGGGGTGAAATCTTTAAGTTCGCCGCCATCGAGTACTTTTATCTTTTGCTCCGCGTCTTTCAGCACGCCGTCGCAAAACTTGAGCAGCTCCGTGCCGCGCTGGTAGGCGACGAGTGATTCCTCGAGCGGAAGCTGGCCGCTTTCCATTCTTTCGACGAGCAGGTCGAGCTCGGCTAGAGCGGCTTCGAAATTGTTTGGAACGGAAGGCGGCGCTTTTGGCATTCGTAAAGGCTTTCAACAATCTGAAATCATAGCAGAATGCGCCTATTCCAGTCCACGTCAGGCAGCGCCGTGTCGTCGGGCGGGCACTCTCAAAGCCCGCAAAAATCCTTGCCCTTTCGAGCCCATTGGGGCACACTCCCGGGTCCATTTCGTGGGTCTTCGCGAGGGGCTTGTTGAAGTTCTATCAGGGTCGCGCGCAGGCTTGGCGGGATGGTCTGCAAGGCGCGCGACGAAGTGAATGGTCGTTCCCTTCACGAGTCGC
>JANYHZ010000199.1 GCA_025362135.1 Betaproteobacteria bacterium
TCTCCTCCGGAACTATGCGACGGTCGCCAGGGTCGGTGGCACGATGCAGGTCGCTTCAGCCATCCAAGACAACGACCTGCGTCGAGGGTTCACGAGGACCGATCTGATCGTGCAAACCGACAGCGAAGCGTTGTCGTATGCGCAGTGGATCGTGAACCGTTTCGGACAGTTCGATCTGCGATTCGACGCAATGACGTTCGAGATGGACGGTGCACCCGACTTGTGGCCGGCCGTGCTCGGATTGATGGTCGGTGACCGGATCACGGTCCGCAAACGTCCCCCTGGTGGTAACGGGGTGATCATTCAACGCGACTGTTTCGTAGAAGGCGTCAACCATTCCCTCGGGTCGCTTGATCAGCAAAGTCAATGGGTTGTTGTTGTTCAACTCTCGGATGCGTCTCGCTGGTCGGCGTTCATTCTCGATGACCCGACGTTCGGACTGCTCGACGCAGGCAACCAGCTCGCCGTCTACTGACCTCAGGAGGTCTCATGTCGTCTCTTACAACGTTCACTGTCGGTCAAGCACTGACGGCCGCCTTGATGAACGGGGTGTCCATCCGAACGGTGGTTGCCGGCACTGCGGCAGAGCGCGCCGCATACGCCACCCCGTTCTCCGGGATGACTTGGTGGGAAACGGACACGTTCCGCAAATACGTCTACGACGGCACCGGCTGGATCGTCATGGCCGAACTAACCCAGTCGTACACGCCGACTGTCGGCGGTTTCACGCTCGGCAACGGAACGATTCTCGGCACATACCACCGGTCCGATGGGTGGTGTGACTTCGAGGTACGTATCGGGCTCGGTTCGACGTCGGCGGTGACGGGCGCTTTGACAGTTACACTCCCGATCACGGCGGCCGCAGTGGCGGTAACGAACGGGTTCCACGCAGGGTTCATCCGTTTCGGCATCCAGGAGTATTCAGCGATGGTTGCTTCGGGCTCGACGACCGGGGTGAACCTTCGCGCTGTGGACGCATCAGGCACCTATGCGGCGTCGGCTGCGACGTCGGCGACGATCCCGTTCACATGGAACGTTAACGACGGCGCTTATGTCCGCGGCCGTTATCAGATGACCACCCGATATTCCTGATGGCCTATCGGTACCTGCCAATCGACTAGGAGCCAACATGACCACCACCACCTATCCGGCCGGTACGCGGTTCGCTGACTGGTCGTCGGCCCGCAACGTCTTCGGTCCACTCGAAGCGATCGGCGTCAAGGTCGGTTCCCGGTATGTTTCGCCGTCGTTCCAGCCGCAGGTCACGTCCGGCAAATGCATTTCAATCCCGGAGCGTGACGAGTTCTTTGCCCGCGGCTGGGGACTGTTGATCAACTGGGAAGCATCAGCGACCGACGCGCTCGGCGGTGCACCGGCCGGCGCCCGTTACGGGGCGATGTGCCTGCAACAGCTGCGCATCCTGCAACACCCGGTTGACGTCCGGGTGCGGATCTCCGTCTCGTGCGACACGGACGCCCGCAACTCCCTCCCGACGGTCAACGCCTACTTCCACGCCTTCCACGATCAGCTCGCCGAGTACGCCCCACAGATGGACGCATACGGCGGTTCGTACGAATGTGACGCTCTCGCCTGGTGCGGCCCGCACTGGCTCACTACGTCGCACGGTTGGTCCGATCCGGCGGCATGGGCAGCGATCAACGCCAGCGACTGGTCGAATCCGCTACTTGTCAACCTGTACGGCTTTCAGACCGCCCAAGGCTCAACATCGAAATGGGACATGGATGTCCTAATCAAACCCGTCACCGTCTGGACCGGGCTCGGCGCCGACATCAAGCCGGACATCTCAACGAATCCACTCCCGATCAACCCACCACCACCACCCACTACAGGAGACGACGACATGCCGCTCACCATTCACGTTCGCGCTGCGGACTCCTCGCGCCCCGAGGCCCTCGTCATCATCGACGGCGCAGGCCGCCAGGTCATCAAGGCTGACCAGTTCGGCCAGCAGGCTTGGGGCAATCTGCTCACTGGATCGAAGGCCGTTACGGTCGACGTCGACAACGGCGCAGAGTTCGACGCGATCATCCGGGCATGATCCGTAACGCCGTCGGGATCGTCGCCGCGCTGTTCCTGGCGGCGTTCCTGCTCGGCTTCGAAGAGGGACGGAAGTTCCACGAGCAGCGAAAGCAGGTGGCGGTCTGAAGATTCCTTCGCGAGTAGCTCAGCGAGTTGGCGCGGCATAGCCTTCGGCGTTGGGTTACGAGGCTCTAGTTTGTGCGCCGCTTCTTTCGATGCAGCCAACACCCAATCAACATTGGGGTTGG